>CANQNP010000039.1 GCA_947625235.1 uncultured Atopobiaceae bacterium
GTGCTCGAGCACTGCTACTACCACTTCCAGCGCACGCGCGCCGAGAGCGAGACGAGCAAGTGGCGCCCGAACATGTACGAGAAGCGCGAGGAGGAGCACGAGTGGATGCTCGATCTCCTCGAGCACTGGGAGCTCACGAACGATCCCGCGAGCTGGGAGATGGTGCAGCGTCGCTACATCGAGCGCCTCGTGGGCTGCATCGAGAACGTGTGCGAGCCGGCCTGCACGCTCGAGGCCGAGGAGCGCAAGGAGCTCGTGCGGCAGATGATCTCCTCCGAGCGTGCGCAGCGGGCGGTGGCCGAGGCCAAGCCGCGCTCGACGATGATGCGCGTGATGCTCTGGCCGATCCGGCGCCAAGACGTGAACCTCGCGCTCAACGAGGGCCGATTCATCGCCTTCGTGAAGCGCCACAACGCCCGCATGTTCTCCTCCCTGAAGGCAAGTAGGTAACACAAATTCTTTGAACCGGATGGCAAGGTTCCAGATGGCCGTGGTCTTCGCGCGTCCGAACCGCAGTCCATCCGGAGGGCAAGAAAGCGGCTCAAGGCGCGAGCCTTGAGCCGCCAGCAAACTTTCCACCTTGGCCTGCGAAGCGCAGGCCAAGGTGCCTTCCACTCTGCCGCATGGAAGCGTTTGGGACGCGGCCGAAGACCACGGCCGCATCCCAAACACTCCCATGCGGCGCAAAAGAACCTTCCTCCTGTTGAACCGGATGGCAAGGTCTCGGATGCGTGGTATCCAGACTCGCGCAGATACGTTGAACCGGATGGCAAGGTCTCGGATGCGCGCGGTCTTCGCGCGTCCGAACCGCAGTCCATCCGGAGGGCAAGAAAGCGGCTCAAGGCGCGAGCCTTGAGCCGCCAGCAAACTTCCCATCCGCCCTCGCGCAGCGCGAGGCCAGATGATTCTCGCCCTGCCGTGTGAGGGCTGCGGTGACGCGACCGAAGGGCACGGTCGCATCCCCTCCACCCTCAAACGGCGCAAAAGAACCTTACGCATGTTCTTTGCCATCCGGCTTCAAGAAACGAGGCCAGATGGCTGTTTTGTCTGCGCCCCAAACCTCGGCCCGGTGGCGGCTTCGTCGTGCCACAATGAGCGGGAGTACAGCCTGTCAAAACCCGCGGGAAGCGCGGCTCGCGCCGGCATCGCGGGGTGTGCGAGGGAGATCGAGAGGAGACACGCTACATGTTCAAGATCCTCGAAAAGACGCAGTACTCGGAGAATGTGTACAAATTCCGAGTCCACGCGCCTCAGATGGCCAAGCATGCGCACGCTGGCCAATTTCTGATGGTGCGCGCCAACGAGACCGGCGAGAGGGTGCCCTTCACCTTCGCCGACTGGAACGCCGAGGAAGGTTGGATCGAGTTCATCTTCATGGTGATCGGCAAGACCACCACCGACCTCTCCCAGCTGAACGCCGGCGACGAGATCGCCGACGTCGTGGGCCCGCTCGGCAAGCCCACGGAGATGGACAACGGCTCGTGGTGCGTCATCGGCGGCGGCGTCGGCCTCGCCATCGCGTACCCCGTGGCGCGCGCGCTCTGCGCCCAGGGCGCGAAGGTGCGCGTCATCATGGGTGCCCGTACGAAGGACCTGCTCCTGCTCGAGGACCAGTTCCGTGAGCTCCCGCTCGAGAACCTCTACATCACCACCGACGATGGCTCCTACGGCGAGAAGGGCGTTGTCACCCAGCCGCTCGAGCGCCTCTGCATCGACCACGAGATCGAGCACGTCTTCGCCGTGGGTCCCGTGCCCATGATGAAGTTCTCCGCGCTCACCTGCGCGAAGTACGACATGCCGATCATCGCCTCGCTGAACCCCATCATGGTGGACGGCACGGGCATGTGCGGCTGCTGCCGCGTCGAGGTGGACGGCAAGACGAAGTTCGCCTGCGTCGACGGCCCCGATTTCGATGCCACGAAGGTCAACTGGGCAGACCTCTCCGCTCGCCAAGCGTCGTATCGCGCTGAGGAAGCCACTGCCATGGAGCACAGGAGGGAGACCTGCGCATGCCAGTCGTAAACGGCAAGTACGTTCCCAATCCCAAGGCGCCTCGCGTCGCCGCCAATGAGGAGCCGGCGTACGAGCGCGCGAAGGACTTCCGTCCCGTCGATACGGGCTACACCATCGAGAACGCGCTCGAGGAGGCCAACCGCTGCCTCGACTGCAAGCGCCCGAAGTGCGTCGAGGGCTGCCCCGTGGGCATCAACATCCCGAAGTTCATCGAGAAGATCCGCGAGGAGGACTTCGGCGGCGGCCTCGACGTCATCCGCGAATCGAACCTCCTGCCCTCCGTGTGCGGCCGCGTGTGCCCACAGGAGAGCCAGTGCGAGGGCCAGTGCGTCGTGGGCATCAAGAACGACCCCATCGCCATCGGCCAGCTCGAGCGCTTCCTCGGCGACATGGCCGGCGAGGTGGGCTCCACGCCCAAGGTGAAGCCGAAGAACGGCAAGAAGGTCGCCGTCGTGGGCTCCGGCCCCTCCGGCATCGCCTGCGCGGCCGAGCTCGCCCGCGAGGGCTTCGAGGTCACCATCTTCGAGGCCTTCTTCACCGGCGGCGGCGTGCTCACCTACGGCATCCCCGAGTTCCGCCTTCCCAAGGCCATCGTGAAGCGCGAGATTGAGGGCCTGAAGGACCTCGGCGTGGAGATCGTCTACGACGCGGTCGTGGGCCGCTGGACCGACGCCGACGAGCTCTTCAACGAGAAGGGCTACGACGCCATGTACATGGCCGTGGGCGCGGGCCTGCCGAAGTTCCTGAACATCCCGGGCGAGAACCTCCCCGGCGTCTTCTGCGCGAACGAGTACCTCACCCGCGTGAACCTCATGAAGGCGAACAAGTTCCCCGAGTACGACACCCCCACCAAGCACGGCAAGCACGTGCTCGTCTTCGGCGGCGGCAACGTGGCCATGGACGCCGCGCGCACCGCGCTTCGCCTCGGCGCCGACAAGGTCATCCTCGCGTATCGCCGCACGAAGGCCGAGATGCCGGCCCGTCTGGCCGAGGTGCACCACGCCGAGGAGGAGGGCGTGGAGATCATGGAGCTCGTGAACCCGCTCGAGTTCATCGCCGACGAGAGCGGCTTCGTCTCCAAGGTGCGCCTGCAGCGCATGGAGCTTGGCGAGCCGGACGACTCCGGCCGTCGTCGCCCCGTGCCCGTGGAGGGCTCGGACTTCGAGATCGACTGCGACCTCGCCGTCACGGCCATCGGCACGAACGCGAACCCGTTCGCCGGCATGGCGGGCGACGTCGAGCTCAACCGCTGGGGCTACATCGAGACCGACGCCGACGGGCGCACCTCCAACCCGAAGATCTGGGCTGGCGGCGACATCGTCACCGGCGCAGCCACGGTCATCCTCGCCATGGGCGCCGGCAAGCAGGCAGCCGCTTCGATCAAGCAGACGCTGCTCGGCGAATAGCGAAGAGCTGGCTCGACGCTGCGGCTTCCCATAGCATGATTGGAACCGCCTGCGGTATCCCCGCAGGCGGTTCTGTTTTCTATCCATAATCCATGGAGCCACCTCAGCCGTCCGACATGTGGCATGGAGCGCTTTCCGCCGCCTTTTCATCCGTGTAGGGCTCTCAGCCGCCCCACCGATTTGCTACGTAGACCTTTCCGCCGCCCCGAAATGCCCTTCGCATGTCTCAGAAATGGCATGTAGCACCCTTCGCCGCCCTTTCGGGGCGGCCGAAGGGCCTCCCTGCCAAATTGCAGGGCGGCTGAGAGGGCTAGGCGTCAGAAAAGGCGGCTGAGAGGGCTAGGCGACAGGGGAGAGCGAGATATGGACTGGTGGTAGGCGGCGGAGAGGGCTCCGCCAACAGGCATGCTCAGTTCGCACATGCGGCTTGCCGTGAACCCGGCGCCTGAGCAAAGGAAAGAAGCTATGGTGGTGCGCGGCATGAACTCCCTGTTCCATCTCGATGGAAGGACCCCTATGAAGAAACCGACTGCGCTCACGATCGCGGGAAGCGATACCTCCGGCGGTGCCGGCATCCAGGCCGACCTCAAGACCATGACGATGAACGGCGTCTTCGCGATGAGCGCCATCACCGCGCTCACGGCGCAGAACACCACGGGCGTCACCGGCATTTTCGACGTCACGCCCGAGTTCCTCGCGCAGGAGATCGACGCGGTCTTCGAGGACATCCGCCCCGACGCGGTGAAGGTGGGCATGGTCTCTGCGGCGCCGCTCATCGAAGTCATCGCCGAACGCCTCACGCGCTACGAGGCCGAAAACATCGTGGTGGACCCCGTGATGGTGGCCACGAGCGGCGCGAAGCTCATCAGCGACGACGCCATCGCCAACCTCATCGCGCGCCTGCTTCCGCTCGCGAAGGTGATCACCCCGAACATCCCCGAGGCGGAGGTCCTGCTCGGGCGTGAGGAGCAAATCCGCAGCGAGCGGGCCATGGAGGCCGCGGCGCGCGAGATCGGCGAGACGATCGGGTGCGCGGTGCTCGTGAAGGGCGGCCACCAGACGGCCGACGCGAACGACCTCCTCTACGACCCCGCCACCGGGCGGCACACGTGGTTCCGCGGCGAGCGTATCGACAATCCGAACACCCACGGCACCGGCTGCACGCTCTCGAGCGCCATCGCCGCGAACCTCGCCAAGGGCTTTGACCTCGCCGAATCCATCCGCAGGGCCAAGGATTACATTTCCGGTGCCCTCGCCGCCATGCTCGACCTCGGCGCCGGCTCCGGTCCTATGGATCATGCCTTCGACCTCAACGGCCGCTTCACCGAGACCGCCTAGGAAAGGAGTGGCCATGGCCACCGAGAGGAAAATCCGCAAGGAGCTCGTGGAACGGGCCGAGCTGCTCGCCGGCCAAGGGCTCGGCGATGAAGCCGTGAAGACGGTGGCCGAGGGCGGCCTCGCGGCCATTCGCTGCTGGGATTACTCCAACATCGGCCCGGTAGACGGCCTCGCCAGCGACGTGCGGTCGCTGAGCGCCCTGCTGCGCTTGCAGGACGTGCATCCCGGCGCGCGGCCCTACTACCTCTTCGACTACCACTGGCGTGATGCCGATGAGCTCGACGAGGACGAGGAGTACACGGACGAGGTCTCCATCCTCTACCTCGATGCGAACGAGGCGAAGTGGGAGGCCGAGCGCGAGGCGCTCACCGACGGTGAACCTCGCTACTTCGCCGTCCGCTTCGTGGAGATGGAGCTGTTGGACGGCGATGGCGACTGCCTCGACTGCATCGGCTCCCTCACCGCCTGGCACTCCGGCATCGGCGACGTGTTGGAGATCAACTTCGAGGACGAAGCCTAGCGCGGGCGATTCATCGCGATCTAGGCGAAGCGCGGGCGCTCCAGGCCGCTTCACCCCGCGAAAGATGCGATGCGCGGGCGATCCGGTGCGAACATCGCGAATGGTGCCGTTCGCTAGCGCTACACGACCTGCTTCAAGGCCTCGAAGAGCTCGGCGGCGGCGTGCTCCTTGTCTTCGGCCGCGAAGATCGCGCTGATCACGGCCACGCCGTCGATGCCGGTGCCCGCGAGCTCGCCCACGTTTGCGGCGCCGATGCCGCCGATGGCCACCACCGGGATGGAGACCGCCTCGCAGATCTCGCGGAGGGTGTCGAGCGACACGTCCTCCGCGTCGTCCTTGCTGCCGGTGGGGAAGACCGCGCCCACGCCGAGGTAGTCGGCCCCGTCGGCCTCGGCCTTCTTGGCCTCCTCGACCGTGCTTGCGGAGACGCCGACGATCTTATCCGGCCCGAGGACGCGCCGCGCCTCCACGCAGGCAGTATCGCCCTGCCCCACGTGCACGCCGTCCGCGCCGGAGGCGAGCGCCACCTCCACGTCGTCGTCCACCACGAAGGGCACGCCGTGGCCTTCGCAGAGTTCCGCGAGGCCGAGCGCCTCGGAGAGCATCTCCTCCTTGCCCATGGCCTTCTCGCGAAGCTGCACGAAGGTCACGCCGCCCCCGAGCGCGGCCTCGAGCACGTCGCCCAGGGTCTCGTCCGCGCGAAGCCAGCCGCGGTCGGTCACCGCGTAGAGGAAGAGGCTCTTGCGAAGTTCGTCCTTAGCAAATGGCATAGCGCGCCCCCTTCTCGAGCGTGGCGGCGTCCATGGTGAAGATGGAGTCGATGATGCGATTTCGATACGTGGCGTTGCCGTCGCCGGGCTCCATGCGTTCCCAGCCGATCTCGCCCGCAAGGCCCATGCACGCCACCGCCGCGGCGGCCGCCTCGAGCTTGGCGTCCGGATTCGCGGCCACGAAAGCGCAGGTCATGGCCGAAAGCTGGCAGCCGGTGCCGGTGATCTTGCCCATCTCGGCGCGCCCGTTGCGGATGACGAAGCAGCGCTCGGCGTCCGCCACGAAGTCGATCGCGCCCGTGATGGCGATGATCGCGCCCGTCTGCCCCGAGAGCGCCTTCGCGAAGGCGCAGGTGGCCTCCACGTCGCCCTCGCCCACGGCGTCCGCGGCGGAGGCGTCCACGCCCTTCGTGGAGCCCGTGCCGGCGGCGAGGGTCTTCACCTCGGAGATGTTTCCGCGGATGACGTCGAAGCGGAGGTGCTCCACGAGCTCGGTGGCGGTCCTCGTGCGAAGCATCGTCGCGCCCGCGCCCACGGGGTCGAGCACCGTCGCGTGCCCGAGCGCGTTCGAGGTCTCGCCCGCGAGGCGCATCGAGGCGATCGTGCGCTCGTTCAGCGTGCCGATGTTGATCGTGAGGCCCTGCGCGAGGGTGGTGATCTCCGCCACCTCGGCCACGTCGTCGGCCATGATGGGGCTGCCGCCGCAGGCGAGGAGCACGTTCGCCACGTCGTTCACGGTCACGTAGTTCGTGATGCAGTGGATGAGCGGCACCTGGCCGCGCACGTTGTCAAGGCATTCTCCGAGCATGGAGGCTCCTTTCGTCGATAAACCTCTCTAGCATAGAGCCCTGCGCACCTCGCCACGCGCACCAATCGCGCAACGTGCCCGGAGTGCGGGCGAGTGCGCCTCCTGTCGTGCGCGCCTCGCGCGCGAGGCCCTACAATGGGATGCATCTCCGCGCGTCCTTGCGCGAATCCCAACCATCGGAAAGGGGCTTCATGCTGCACCTTCTACGCCGTCTCGCAGCCTCGATCCGCGAGTACAAGGGAGCGACCATCGCCACGCCCATCCTCGTGCTCGGCGAGGTGATCATCGAGGTGCTCATTCCGTTCTACACCGCCGACCTCGTGGACGTGATCTCGCGCGGCGCCGCCATCGACGAGATCCTCGCCTCGGGCGCCGTCCTGTTGCTCCTCGCCATCATCTCGCTCGGCTTCGGCACGGCCGCGGGCATCACCTGCTCGAAGGCCTCGGCGGGCTTCGCGAAGAACCTTCGCAAGGACATGTTCTACAACGTGCAGACCTTCTCCTTCGAGGTCATCGACCGCTTCTCCACCTCGAGCCTCGTCACCCGCATGACCACGGACGTCACGAACGTGCAGATGGCGTTCATGCAGATCATCCGCACCGCCATCCGAAGCCCCCTCATGTTCATCTTCTCGTTCATCATGAGCTTCTACATGGCGGGCGACATCGCCGTCGTCTTCGCGTTCGTGGTGCCGCCGCTCTTCATCGGCCTCGTCGCGGTCATCCTCATCGTGCACCCGATCTTTCGCCGCGTGTTCCACAAGTACGACGCGCTGAACGAATCGATCCAGGAGAACATCAACGGCATCCGCGTGGTGAAGAGCTACGTGCGCGAGGACTACGAGATCAAGAAGTTCGATCGCGCCGCCGCCGACGTGCAGAAGGACTTCACGAAGGCCGAGCGCATCCTCGCGCTGAACAACCCGCTCATGAACCTCTGCAGCTACACGGTCTTCGTGTGCGTGATCTACTTCGCCGGCCAGGCCATCATCCGCACGCAGGGCGTGCAGGTGAACATCGGCCAGTTCTCCGCGCTCTTCACCTACGGCTTCCAGATCCTCATGAGCCTCATGATGCTCTCGATGGTGTTCGCGATGATCACCATCGCCGCCGAGAGCGCGAACCGCATCTACGAGGTGCTCACGGCCGAGACCACCATCAAGGACCCCGAGAACCCCATCACGGAGGTAAGGGACGGTTCGATCGACTTCGACGACGTGTCCTTCTCGTACTCGAGGGACGCCGAGCGCTACGCGCTGGAAAACGTCGACCTCCACATCAAGAGCGGCGAGGTCATCGGCATCATCGGCGGCACGGGCTCGGCGAAGTCCACGCTCGTGCAGCTCATCCCGCGCCTCTACGACGTCACGAAGGGCGCGGTGAAGGTGGGTGGCGTCGACGTGCGCGACTACGACGTGGAGGCGCTCCGCGAGGCCGTGTCGATGGTGCTCCAGAAGAACGTGCTCTTCAGCGGCACGATCGCGGACAACCTCCGCTGGGGCGATCCGAACGCCACCGACGAGGAGGTGCGCGAGGCCGCGCGGCTCGCGCAGGCCGACGAGTTCATCGAGCGCTTCCCCGACGGCTACGACACGTGGATCGAGCAGGGCGGCACGAACGTCTCCGGCGGCCAGAAGCAGCGCCTCTGCATCGCCCGCGCGCTCCTGAAGCGCCCGAAGGTGCTCATCTTGGACGACTCGACGAGCGCCGTCGACACGAAGACCGACGCGCTCATCCAACAGGGCTTCAAGGAGTTCATCCCCGAGACCACGAAGATCATCATCGCCCAGCGCACGGGCTCGGTGAAGGACGCCGATCGCATCATCGTGCTCGACAACGGCGAGATCTCCGCCATCGGCACGCACGACGAGCTCCTCCACACCTCCGAGATCTACCAGGAGGTCTTCCGCTCGCAGAACAAGTCCACGCACGACGAGCGCTGGGAGAAGCAGGAGCGGGAAGCGAAGGACGCAAAGGAGGTGGCGCAAAATGCCTAGGGACGAGCAGCAGGCGCAGGGCGCGCAGGGCCAGGGCGCGCAGGGCCGCACCACCCCGAGCTTCAAGGTCCTCTGGCGCACGATCAAGCAGGTGTTCAAGTTCTACCCGGTGCTCCTGCCCATCGCCATCGTGTGCATCCTCATCAACTCCTTCGGCCAGAGCTCGAACTCGATCTTCATCCAAAACGCGCTCCAGATCGTGACGCGCTACTACGAGCAGGGCGATTGGGCCTCCGCCGCGGAGCCGCTCACGAACCTCACGCTCGCCCTCATCACGGTCTACGCGGTGACGCTCATCGCGAGCTTCACCTGGAACCAGCTCATGGCGATCATCACCCAGGGCACGCTGAAGAAGATGCGCGTGCTCATGTTCGACCACATGCAGTCGCTGCCGATCCGCTACTTCGACACGCACTTCCACGGCGACGTGATGAGCTACTACACGAACGACATCGACGCGCTCCGCCAGCTCATCAGCCAGTCCATCCCGCACGTGCTGCTTTCCGGCGTGCTCCTCATCTCGGTCTTCTTCATCATGCTCTACTACAGCGTGTGGATGGCGCTCGTGGTGGTGGGGGGCGTGTGCGTGCTCGCCTCGGCGTCGCGCTTCCTCGGCGGCCGCTCCGCGAAGAACTTCCTCGCGCAGCAGAAGACCATCGGCATCGTCGAGGGCCACGTCGAAGAGGTGATGAACGGCGAGCGCGTGGTGCAGGTCTTCTGCCACGAGCGCGAGGCCGAGGCCGATTTCGACAAGGTGAACGAGGAGCTCTACCACGCGAGCCGCCGGGCGAACACCTTCGCGAACATCCTCGGGCCCGTGCTCATGAACACCGGCAACGTGATCTACGTGGTCGTGGCCGTGGTGGGCGGCGTGCTCCTCATGCTCGGCGTGCCGAACCTCTCCTTCTCAGGCCTCCCGCTCACGATCGCCGTCGCGGTGCCGTTCCTGAACATGACGAAGCAGTTCGCGGGGCAGATCGGGCAGATCTCCCAGCAGATCAACGCCATCGTCATGGGCATGGCCGGCGCCGAGCGCATCTTCCAGCTCGTGGACGAGCCCTCCGAGACGGACAGCGGCTACGTGCGCCTCGTGAACGCGGGCATCAAGGACGGCCAGCTCACGGCCGTGCCCGCGCGCACCGGCATGTGGGCTTGGGAGCACCCGCACCAGGCCACGGGCGACGTCACCTACACCGTGCTCGCGGGCGACGTGCGGCTCTTCGACGTGGACTTCGGCTACGTGCCCGAGCACACCGTGCTCCACGACGTGTCGATCAACGCGCGGCCGGGCATGAAGGTGGCCTTCGTCGGCGCCACGGGCGCGGGCAAGACCACCATCACGAACCTCATCAACCGCTTCTACGACATCGCCGACGGCAAGATCCGCTACGACGGCATCAACATCAACAAGATCCGCAAGAGCGACCTTCGCCGCTCGCTCGGCATGGTGCTCCAGGACGTGAACCTCTTCACCGGCACCGTGATGGACAACATCCGCTACGGACGCCTCGACGCCACGGACGAGGAGTGCAAGGACGCCGCTCGCCTCGCCGGCGCGCACGACTTCATCACGCGCCTGCCCAACGGCTACGAGACGATGCTCACGGACAACGGCGCGCAGCTCTCCCAGGGCCAGCGCCAGCTCCTCTCCATCGCCCGCGCCGCCGTGGCCGATCCTCCGGTGATGATCCTCGACGAGGCCACGAGCTCGATCGACACGCGCACCGAGGCCATCGTGCAGCGCGGCATGGACGCGCTCATGGCCGGGCGCACCACGTTCGTGATCGCGCACCGGCTCTCCACCGTGCGCAACTCCGACGACATCATCGTGCTCGACCACGGCCGCATCATCGAGGAGGGCACCCACGACGAGCTCCTCGCGAAGAAGGGCACGTACTACCAACTCTATACCGGCGCCTTCGAACTGGAGTAGCCGACTCTGCAGTGCTCGTTGTTTGTCCCGGATGGCAAGGTCTCGGATGCGCGCGGTATCCAGACTCGCACAGATATGTTGCCCCGGATGGCAAGGTCTCGGATGCGCGCGGTATCCGGACTCGCACAGATATGTTGCCCCGGATGGCAAGGTCTCGGATGCGCGCGGTCTTCGCGCGTCCGAACCGCAGTCCATCCGGAGGGTTATAAGCGGCTCAAGGCGCAAGCCTTGAGCCGCCAGCAAA
>CANQNP010000040.1 GCA_947625235.1 uncultured Atopobiaceae bacterium
GCGCCCGCCACCTTCTTCGGAAGCCCCTGGAAGCGCTTCGGCAGGAGCGGGCAGGCATCCACGCGCACGACTCGCGTGCCCGAGAGGTCGTGGAATCCGAGGCGCGGGCCGCGATCGGCCCACTCGACGGCGAGCTCCACTTTGTTGCGGTAGCCCCAGGGCTCGCTCGGGGAGACGAGCGGCTTGAGCACGCTCTCGAGGCGCTCCTTGGTGAGGCCGCCCGTGCGCTCGAGCGCGGAGGCGACGTTTCCCTCCTTCGCGCGCACTTGCGCGTCGTAGGCAAGCGCGCCCCAGGGGCAGCCGCCGCACGCGCCCACGAGCGGGCACGGTGGCACCACGCGCTCGGGCGAGGGCTCGAGGACCTCGAGCGCGCGGGCGCGATCGAAGCGCTTTCCCCGATGTGTGAGCTCCGCCTCCACCACGTCGCCGGCAACGGCGCCCTCCACGAAGACGGCCTTGCCATCTTCCTCGTGGGCGATGGCGGCGGGGCCGTAGGTCATGGCTTCAACGCGCAGGCGCATGCGTGCATCCTCGAGACGATGTCGTGCGGGGTCGCCGCGATTGTACGCGACGCGCATCCTTTCGCCTTGATGGCGCCATGGCTGCGAAGACTTCGTGGCGCGCCGCGCGAAGCTCCCGCTAAAACCGCAGTTAAGCTAGGGTAGACGCGTCCGTGTGAGCCCGAAGGAGGCAGCGTGGCCCAAGCACTTCGCGTGGAGAGTGAGATCGGCCGCCTGAAGAAGGTGCTCGTGCACCGTCCGGGCGAGGAGCTGAACAACCTCCCGCCGGAGGACCTCCAGCGCCTGCTCTTCGACGACGTGCCGTTCCTCGACGTGGCGCGCGAGGAGCACGACGCCTTCACCCGCGTGCTCCGCAAGGAGGGAGTCGAGGTCCTCTACCTCGAGCGACTCGTGGCGGAGGCGCTCGATGCGCACCCCGGGCTCCGCGAGGTCTTCGTGGAGCAGTGGCTCTCGGAATCGAACCTCATGGGCCCCGAGGCCACGCGCCTCGTGCGCGACTACGTCCTCTCGATCAAAGATACGCAGGCCATGGTCGCCAAGACGATGGCGGGCATCACCAAGGGCGAGGTGGAGCTGCCGAAGCTCTCCACCCACACGCTCTCGGCCCTCCTCGGCACCGCCGCCGATACCGAATCGAACCTCCTCGTGGACCCCATGCCGAGCCTCTACTTCACGCGCGACCCCTTCGCGTGCGTGGGGGAGGGGGTGATGGTGAACCACATGCGCTTCACCATCCGGCGCCGCGAGACCATCTACGCCGAGTACCTCTTCGCCTGCCACCCGGAGTACTCGCAGGTGCCGCGGTGGTACGGGCGTCGCGACCCGTTCTTCGTCGAGGGCGGCGACGTGCTCGTGCTCGATAGGTCGACGCTCGCCATCGGCGTGTCGCAGCGCACCGAGGCCGCCGCGGTGGACCTCCTCTGCCAGCGTCTCTTCTGGGGCGAGACGCCCACGCCGGTGCGATCCATCTTCGCCTTCGACATCCCCGATTCGCGGGCGTTCATGCACCTCGACACGGTGTTCACGCAGGTGGACGTCGACGCCTTCACCATCCATCCCGCGATCCTCGGCGCCCTCACCGTCTACCAGATGACTCCCGGCAGCGCCCAGGGCGACGTGCGGATCGTCGAGCACACGGGGTGCTTGGAGGAGATCCTCGCCTCCATCATGGGCCTTGACGAGGTGCGCCTCGTGCCCTGCGGAAACGGCGATTCCATCGCGGCCTCGCGCGAGCAATGGTCCGATGGTTCGAACACGCTCGCCGTCGCTCCGGGGCGCGTGGTGGTCTACCAGCGAAACGTCCTCACGAACGAGGCGCTCGCGAACGCGGGCGCCGAGCTTATCGTGGTGCCCTCGGCGGAGCTCTCGCGCGGGAGGGGCGGTCCGCGCTGCATGTCCATGCCCTTCGTGCGCGAGGCCCTCTAGCGCACGGTCCCTCGGGCTTCGCTTCGGTGGCACGGGCTGGCCCTCCGCAATCCACAGAGAAAGGCGTCTCCATGTCCCAGCTCACCGGCCGCAGCTTCCTCACCCTCCTCGACTTCACGCCCGAGGAGATCCGCTTCCTCCTCTCCGAATCCGCGCGCTTCAAGGAGCTCAAGCGCCACTGCGTGAGGCATCGCTGGCTCGAGGGCAAGAACGTCGCCCTCATCTTCGAGAAGACCTCCACGCGCACCCGCTCCTCCTTCGAGGTGGCGGCGAGCGACCTCGGCATGGGCGCAACGACGCTCGATTCGGGAAACTCGCAGATGGGCGCCAAGGAATCGGTGGAGGACACCGCACGCGTGCTCGGCCGCATCTTCGACGGCATCTGCTATCGCGGCTATGCGCAGGCGACGGTGGAGAAGATGGCGGAGGTGGCAGGCGTGCCCGTCTGGAACGCCCTCACCGACGACTTCCACCCCACGCAGATGATCGCCGACTTCCTCACCATCCAGGAGGAATTCGGCACGCTCGAGGGCAAGAAGCTCGCGTTCTTCGGCGATGCCCGCAACAACGTGGCGAACTCCCTCATGGTGGCCTCGGCCAAGCTCGGCGTCCACTTCGTGGCCTGCGGGCCCGAGGCGCTCATGCCCGCGAAGAAACTCGTGGAGACGTGCCGCGCCATCGCCGAGGAAACCGGCGGCTCCGTCACCCTCACCGAGGATCCGAAGGCGGCCGCTGCCGGCGCCGACGCCCTCTACACCGACATCTGGCTCTCGATGGGCGAGCCGAAGGAGCTCTGGGAGGAGCGCATCCACCTCCTCGAGCCCTACCGCGTGACCCCCGTCCTCATGGCGAAGGCCCACAAAGACGCGATCTTCCTCCACTGCCTGCCCTCGTTCCACGACCGCGAGACGACGGTCGGCGAGGAGATCTACCAGCGCTATGGCCTGAGGGAGATGGAGGTGGCCGACAAGGTCTTCCGCGGCCCCCGCTCCCGCGTCTTCGACGAGGCCGAAAACCGCATGCACAGCATCAAGGCCGTGATGTACTCAACTCTTTGCTAGCCGCGCTCTCGCAGCGTCGGCTTAGTACACCATGCCCATCGCCTCGCGAACCTGCGACAAGGTCTCGTTGGCGATGGCGTTGGCGTGGGCGTTGCCCTCGTGGAGGACGTCGATGACGTAGTCCATGTCGCCGGCGAGCTCCTCACGGCGGGCGCGAAGCGGGGCGAGGTAGGCGTTCACGGCGTTCGTCACATAGGCCTTGAGCGCGGCCGAGCCGGCGTCACCGATCTCCTCCGCGATCTCCCGCGGATCGCGTCCGTCGCAGATGGCGGCCGTCGAGAGGAGCGCCGAGACGCCCGGGCGATTCTCGGGATCGAAGGTGATGGTGCGCTCGGAGTCGGTGCGCGACTTCTTGATGAGCTTGGCCGTCTCCTCGGCGCTCATCGAGAGCGCGATGGCATTGCCGTAGCTCTTCGACATCTTGCGACCGTCGAGGCCGGGGAGGAGCGGCACGTCCGAGAGGAGGGCGACGGGCTCGGGGAAGACCTTGCCGTAGCGCTTGTTGAAGCGGTGCGCGATCTGGCGCGTCTGCTCCACGTGCGGGAGCTGGTCCATGCCCACGGGCACGAGCGTGCCCTTGCAGAAGAGGATGTCGCAGGCCTGGTGCACGGGGTAGGTGAGGAGGAGGCCGGTGAGCGCATGACCCGAGGCCTCGAGCTCGCTCTTCACGGTGGGATTGCGCAGGAGCTCCGCCTCGGTGACGAGCGAGAGGAAGGGAAGCATGAGCTGGTTCAGGGCGGGCACGGCGGAGTGCGTGAAGATCGTCGTCTTGGCGGGGTCGACGCCCATCGCGAGGTAGTCGAGGAGCATCGAGTAGGTGTTCTCGCGGATGTGCTCGGTGGTGTCGCGATCGGTGATCACCTGGTAGTCGGCGATGAGGATGTAGCACTTCACGCCGAGGTCCTGGAGCTTCACGCGCGGGGCCTCGGTGCCGAAGTAATGGCCGAGATGGAGGGCACCAGTGGGGCGATCTCCCGAGAGCATGACGTGCTTTTCGGGATGGAGTGCGAGCTCCGCCCACGTTTCGTCGGAGCGTCGCTTGGCCTCTTGGTAGCTGCCTTCGTTGGGCATGGAGCCTCCTCCACGGCATTGCCTTCGCATCGGGGCCCCATGGTAGTCCGTCGACGCGCCAACCGCTCACCGAAAATGCCGTTCGCGGAAAACGCGAGCGTAGGGGCCCACGACCCCTAGGCGCAAAAAGATCGGGCACCCCCCACATCTTGTGGTGCGCCAAATGCGAAAGGCGCGGTGGTCCGTATGCCCCATACGCTGCGCATTGTTCAAAACTTGGCCAAAACGTATGTTCGGTTTTCGCAGGTCGCGCGTTTTTGAACCTTCATTGCGGGTATGTTTAGATCCACAACATCTTGTGGATGGGCGTTCCATTCACGCAAGGAGTTGTTATCGTGGGCTTGCACGCGATGTGGTTGCGCTATGCTAGCCGACGCACTCAAAACGCCGTCGGGGGAGGCGGCGGAGCCGTCCGCGCGGATGGCGAAACGCCGCGTGGGGGACGCAATCGCGCATGACGAAGGGATCTGAGGGCTTTGAAGATCATCAAACGCAACGGTGCCGAGGTCGCATTTGACGACCAGAAGATCGTGAACGCGGTCTCCAAGGCCAACGACACGGTGGCGCTCGCGGAGCGCCTCACCGACGCCCAGGTGGACGACATCGCCACCGTCGTGGAGGCCGAGTGCGCGGCGTGCGGCCACACCGCCACGGTCGAGGAGATCCAGGACATGGTGGAGGACCACATCATGGCCAAGGGCGCCTTCGCCGTCGCCCGCAACTACATCACGTACCGCTACGTGCAGAACCTCAAGCGCCAGTCCAACACCACGGACGACCGCATCATCTCCCTCATCGACTGCAACAACGAGGACGTGAAGCAGGAGAACTCGAACAAGAACCCCACGGTGAACTCCGTGCAGCGCGACTACATGGCCGGCGAGGTGTCGAAGGACCTCGCGATGCGCCTCTTGCTCCCGCAGGAGGTCGTGGACGCGCACAACGAGGGCATCCTCCACTTCCACGACGCGGACTACTACGCCCAGCGCATGCACAACTGCGACCTCGTGAACCTCGAGGACATGCTGCAAAACGGCACCGTCATCTCCGGCACCCTCATCGAGAAGCCGCATTCCTTCTCCACCGCCTGCAACATCGCGACGCAGATCATCGCGCAGGTGGCCTCGAACCAGTACGGCGGCCAGTCGATCTCCCTCACGCACCTCGCGCCCTTCGTGGACGTGTCGCGCAGGCGCATCCGCGCCGAGGTGAACCGCGAGTTCGCCGAGCTCGGCCTCGACGTCGCGCAGGAGAAGCAGGACGTGATCGTCGAGGAGCGCCTCCTCGCCGAGATCCGCAAAGGCGTGCAGACCATCCAATACCAGGTGGTCACCCTCATGACCACGAACGGCCAGGCGCCCTTCCTCTCCGTGTTCATGTACGTGGGAGAGGCCCGCACCGAGCAGGAGAAGCACGACCTCGCGCTCATCATCGAGGAGATGCTCCGCCAGCGCTACGAGGGCGTGAAGAACGAATCCGGCGTGTGGATCACGCCTGCCTTCCCGAAGCTCATCTACGTGCTCGAGGAGGACAACATCGAGCCCGGCCAGCCGTACTACTACCTCACGCAGCTCGCGGCGAAGTGCACGGCCAAGCGCATGGTGCCGGACTACATCTCCGAGAAGATCATGCGCGAGCTCAAGCTCTCGAAGGGCGAGGAACCGGGCGAGGGCGACGTCTACACCTGCATGGGCTGCCGCAGCTTCCTCACGCCCGACCGCTCCGGCAACGGCTACGACAACATCGCGAACGCCGGCAACTACGTGCCGGGCAAGCCGAAGTACTACGGCCGTTTCAACCAGGGCGTCGTCACCATCAACCTCCCCGACGTGGCGCTCTCCTCGGGCGGCTCGATGGAGGAGTTCTGGACGATCTTCGACGAGCGCCTCGAGCTCTGCCACCGCGCGCTCCAGTGCCGCCACGAGCGCCTCTCCGGCACGCTCTCCGACGCGGCGCCCATCCTCTGGCAGTACGGCGCGCTCGCGCGCCTGAAGAAGGGCGAGACCATCGACAAGCTCCTCCACCACGGCTATTCCACCATCAGCCTCGGCTTCGCCGGCCTCTACGAGTGCGTCCGCTACATGACGGGCCACTCGCACACCGACCGCGAGGCCACGGACTTCGCCCTCGCCGTCATGCAGCGCATGAACGACAAGTGCGCCGAGTGGAAGGCCGCCGAGGACATCGACTACTCGCTCTACGGCACGCCGCTCGAATCCACCACGTACAAGTTCGCGAAGTGCCTCCAGCGCCGCTTCGGCATCGTCCCCGGCGTCACGGACCACGGCTACATCACGAACAGCTACCACGTGCACGTCACCGAGCAGATCGACGCCTTCACGAAGCTCAAGTTCGAGAGCGAGTTCCAGCAGCTTTCCCCCGGCGGCGCCATCTCCTACGTCGAGGTGCCCGACATGCAGGACAACCTCGAGGCCGTGATGAGCGTGCTGCGCTTCATCTACGACAACATCATGTACGCCGAGCTCAACACCAAGAGCGACTACTGCCAGGTGTGCGGCTTCGACGGCGAGATCCAAATCGTCGAGGACGACGGCAAGCTCGTGTGGGAGTGCCCGCACTGCGGCAACCGCGATCAGGCCAAGCTGAACGTCGCGCGCCGCACCTGCGGCTACATCGGCACGCAGTTCTGGAACCAGGGCCGCACCGAGGAGATCCGCGATCGCGTCCTCCATCTCTAGGCGCTCCTTCGAGCCCCGAGCGCGCCTGGCACTCGGGGCTCGAGCTGTGTCGAGCGTCGCCCCCAGCGGCGCGCCATTCCCCGTCTTCTCGCTTCGACCTTCAGGGAGAGCCATGCGCTACGCCGAAATCAAGCAGTGCGACATCGCAAACGGGACGGGGGTGCGCACGAGCCTCTTCGTCTCCGGATGCCGGCGCAGGTGCCCGGGATGCTTCAACCTCGTGGCGTGGGACTTCGGCTATGGCTACGACTTCACCCGAGAGGTGGAGGACGGGATCGTCGATTCGCTTCGCCCGAGCTACGTCGCCGGGCTCTCGCTGCTTGGCGGCGAGCCCATGGAGCCGGAGAACCGCGTCGCTGTGCTCGGGCTCCTGCGGCGCGTGCGCGAGGAGCTTCCCGAAAAGGACGTGTGGGCCTTCAGCGGCTTCACCTGGGAGGAGCTCCTCGCGGGCGATGGCGCGGATCCCTCCCCGCGCGAGCTCCTCGTGCTCGTGGACGTGCTCGTGGACGGGCCGTATGTGGATGAGCTCCACGACATCACGCTTCGCTTCCATGGCTCCTCGAACCAGCGTGTGATCGACGTCGCGGCCTCGCTTGCGGCGGGACGCGTCGTGGAGTGGTCGGACGACCCGGTCTTCGCCAAGCGCGGCATGGACGGATGGGTGAGCTCCACCGTGAAGCCCGCCATCGCGTAGCGCGCACGCTTGCGCGTCTCCCGCAGGCGTCGACTGGCGTAGTCGCATGAGGCTCTTCGAGAATAACCAACCGAAAAGGTAGGGACTACCATGGTCGTCGATGACGCGCGCAACCGGCTCGAGAGGCGCCTCGGGGAGTTGGGAGGGCGCGGACGCGTGGCCGTGGCCTTCTCGGCCGGCGTCGATTCGACGCTCCTTCTGGAGATGGCGCGCCGCGTGCTCGGGGAGGGCGTGCTCGCCGTCACTGCGGCCTCGCCCTTCGTCCCTTCGCAAGACGTGCGCGAGGCGGAGGCCTTCTGCGAGGCGAGGGGCATCGAGCACCTCATCCTCGCATTCGACCCCTTCTCCGTCGAAGGGCTCGCGGACAATCCCAAGGACCGCTGCTATTGGTGCAAGCGCGCGATCATGGGCGGCCTCGTGGAGGCGGCGAGGGAGCGGGGTTGCGCCGTCTTCGCCGACGGCACGAACGCCGACGACGTGTCGGGAAACGCCTACCGTCCGGGCATTCGCGCGCTCGAAGAGCTCGGCTTCGCGAGCCCCTTGGCCGAAGCCGGCCTCACGAAGGCCGACGTGCGCGCGCTCGCGCGCGAGCTCGACCTCGAGGTGTGGGATAAGCCGGCGGCCGCCTGCCTCGCCACCCGCTTTCCCTATGGCGCCACCCTCACGCCCGAGGGCCTTCAGCGGGTGGCGGACGCCGAGCGGATCCTTCGCGAAGAGGGCTTTACGCAGGTCCGCGTGCGCGTGGAGGGGGATCTCGCGCGCATCGAGCTCCTCCCCGAGGAGTTCGGCCTCCTGCTCGCGGACGATCGCGCGGCCGAGGTGGATCGCCGGCTTCGCGCCCTCGGCTTCGCGCGCGTGACCCTCGATCTCGCGGGCTTCGCCTCGGGCTCCTGGGACGCGTCGCTGGGCGATAATCCCGCGCGGGGAGCGTGAGGAGGGGAGACAAGATGCTGAGCTGCGTTGCCATCCGTCGCCTGCTCATGGCGATCGCCATCGTCTGCTACGTCTTCGCGATCTTCCCCTACACCTACGTCTCCACGCTCTTCTTCGCCTTCGACTGCGCGGCGGCCTTCCTCTTCCTCTACCTCGCGAAGTTCGAGGAGCTCGGCGAGGGGGACGCCGACGAGCCCACCCGCGGGGGCACCGGCGGCATCCCGATGCTCGACATGGTGCTCTACGTGCTCGCGGTGGGCCTCGCCTTCTTCCTCTGGCCGGAGAACTTCGGCCTGCCGGAGGGCGTCGTCTGGTTCATCGCGGCCGTCATCCTCGCCACCGTCACGCTCACGATCGGCTCGATCCTGCCGATCCTTCCCTTCGACCCCTACGCCACCTGGCGCCCGCTCTACACGATGGCGAGCAAGCGCCAGTGGCTGCTCACGGATCGCCTCTTCGGCTATGGCTCGTGCCCGCTCGCGATCTGCTACATCGCGTGTTTGCCGTCGGGCCTCGACTTCTGGATCCTCACGGCGCTCTACCTCGTGTGCTGGGCGGGCATCCCGCTCCTGCTGAGCTACCTCGCGTATCGCCGCGAAGCGCGTGCGGCGTGAGGCCCGACGCGTGTTCGAGATCTTCCGGTTCTTCAAGGGGCACGTGCCCTCGTTTCTCGCCTGCCTCGCGCTCCTCGTGATCCAGGCGCTCTTCGAGCTCGCCCTTCCGGGCTTCATGAGCGACATCGTCGACGTGGGCTACATTGCGAGCCGCACCGGCGCCGCGATTGCGCGCGACACGCGCCACCGGCTTTTCCCCGCGGGCGAGGGCGGGGGAGCTCACGGGAGGAGCACGCCCTCTTCCCTAAGGGCGCGATCGAGCGCGCGCCAGTCGGGCGAGACGCGGTCCATGAGCGCCTTGAAGGCGGGGCCGTGGTCGTGCGCGATGAGGTGGCATCCCTCGTGGAGCGCCACGTGCCGCAGATAGCGAGGATCGTGCGTGGCGAGGTCGAGGTTCAAGGTGATGCTCGCCGCCTCCCAGCGGCAGGACCCCCAGCGGCTCCTCATCTTCCGCACGAACCAGCGCTCGGCGGTGGTGCCGAGCGCCTCCTCGCAGAGGGCGGAGAGCGCGGGGATGCGTGCCTCCATCTCGCGTTTGAGGAGGCGCTCGAGCGCGTGGCGCCTCCTCGAGCGCGCCTCCTCGCCCGCGCCTTGCGCGTCAGCGGGCAGGGAGAGCACGAGGCTCCCGTGCTCGAGCCTCGCGCTCGCCCGCGAGTTCGCGTCGCGAAAGAGCACCGTCGCCTCCTCGCCCCACACGGGCACCCTGTCGAGCTCGTCTAGGCGGCTGAGCGCCTCTCGGTACGCCTGCTGGCGAGGACTCGGGGCCGCCCGCCCCATCTGCGCGAGGATCTGCGCGCGATGCTCGACGGTGAACTCGCGCGCCTTCGCCTTCGTGAACCACGTGGGCACGGAAAGCGTCACACGGCCGTCGAGGTACGCGCGGATGACCACGTCCTGCCTGCGGCGTCGGGTGACGCTCACGACGAGGTCGTCGAGCTCGAGCGTGAACTGCTTCGGCGTGGGCATGACTCGGGGAAACGCTCAGCGCTCGACGGGGCGCGAGGGGTCGGACGTCCAGTCGAGCCAGCTGCCGGAATAGTCGCGAAGGTCCTCGTAGCCGGCGTGGGAGAGGATCCTCGCGGCGGCGGCTGAGCGCACGCCGCTTCGGCAATAGACGATGAGCGGTTGGTCCTTGCTCGGGAAGGCCGCCTCGACGCCCGCGATGAAGGCGGCGTGGCCGGGATCTTGCTCGTGGAGCGTCACCGTGACGTTCCTCGCCCCGGGGATGTGGCCCTCGGCGAATTCATCCGGCCTGCGCACGTCGAGGATGCGCTCGCCGCCGAGGTGGGAGAGCACCTCGCAAGCGTCGATGATCGTGATGGCCATGGCGCTCCCTTCGCCCGCGCTGCCTTGGGAGGCTCGTACCCCGCGCCTCAAGTGGTCACACGGGCCTTTCCCCGGAAGGGGATCGACGAGAGCATGCACGGGGCGACGCTACGCGCGCATGGGAGCCCCAAAGCCCTACATTCATCGAACGCTTCATGTGGATTCTGTGGTGATACGCTACCCTCTCAGCGTATGACCAGCTCAAAACCCGATGGGCCCCATGGACGGGAGCCCGTGAAAGGGAGGAACTATGCCCCAAAGCAATGAGGAAGCGCTGCGCAAGGACATCACGGGCGTGAAGGTCTCCTCGTGGATCCTCATCATCCTCGGCATCATCGGCGTCATCTCGGCACTCGTGCTCATCATCACCGGCCCGTTCATCCTGGGCGCCTCGGGCAACGCCGAGGTCATCGA
>CANQNP010000041.1 GCA_947625235.1 uncultured Atopobiaceae bacterium
TTGCGGGCGGTTCAAGGCTCGCGCCTCGAGCCGCTTCTTTGCCCTCCGGATGGACTGCGGTCCAGACGGCCGAAGACCACGGCCATCTGGAACCTTGCCATCCGGTTCAACATATCGGCGCGAGTCCGGATGCCACGGCCATCCGAGACCTTGCCATCCGGTCCAACGCAGTGGATCGAATGGGCTACTTCGCGGGTTGGCTGTACCAGCTGATCCCCTCGAAGCGCCAGCCGTTGCGGATCATGGCGTCCCTCTCCTTCACGTCCTGGGTGTAGTGGTGGGTGCCGATCTCCTCGTAGGGGTTGAAGAGGCGATAGACGTAGCCCTCCCGCGCGGGGTCGGAGTAGAAGCCGATGCCCTCGTCCGTCCAGCCCGCGCCCACGCAGGCGTCCCTCTCCACCCGGCTCGTGGTGTAGAGGTGCTCTCCCGACCACTGGTTGTAGAGCCTATAGACAGGCGCGTTCGACTTGGAGGGCGAGGTCCACGCCGTCCCCTCGTCATCCCAGCCGGCCTCCTTCAGGGTCGCCCTCTCGGAGGCGTCCTGGGTGAAGAGGTGCTCTCCCGTATAGGGGTTGTACATGCGGAAGGTCTCCACGGGCTTAGCCTCGGCGGGCGCGGTTGCGGGGTCGTAGGCCTCGGTCGTGAGGTTGATCGGATAGTTGTCCCACACGTAGAACGCGGCGGAGGCGTCGCCGTTGCGATCGTTCACGTAGGGCGCGGCCGCCGCGGCCATCGCATCCGCGGCCTCGCGATACGCCTTCACGTCGGCCTGGATCTTCGCGAAGTCGGGATCGGCGGGGTCGAGCGTCACCTTGCCGGAGAGCATGAGGTTCACGCCATCCCTGTAGGCGGGGAAGGCCTCGTCGATGGCCGCCTCGAGCTCGGAGAAGTCCACGCCGGCGAGCGCGGCATCGGCCTTTTCCTTGGCCGCCGCGAGGCTCGTCGAGAGATCGGTCCAGGTGTAGCCCTCGTACTCGTAGGAGCCGTCGGCGTACTCCACGCGCCTCGCCGGCGAGCCGAGGAAGCTCTCGCCCTCGTTCACCACGGTGGAGCCCCACCTGTCGTGGTAGGGGTTCGTGACGACCGTCGCCACGTCCTTCGCCGTGCCCTCGGCGCCGAGCTTCGAGTAGTACTGGTTCTGCTGCACCTCGTAGCTGCCATTGGGAAGCGAGGTCGTCACCACCACGGCCACCGTGTCGCCCTTGCGCACCACGACGGGCTGGTCCACCTCGGCGCGGTGGAAGCCGCCGTAGCGGTAGTGCGCGTCCTTCGACCACACGAGCTCGCCGTCGGTGGGCTCGGTGGCGCCGTCATCCAAGAGGTAGAGGTCGTAGCGCACGTCCACGTCATAGCTCATCGTGAGGGACGTGACGTCGCGGATCACGGAGTCGCCGGCGATCTCGTACACGTTCGCCGCGCTCGTCACCGCGTCGTAGGTCTTGCTGTTCCGCTCGCCCGGCATGTAGGCGTACTGGTACTGCGTGACGGTGCTCTCCTCGCCCGCCTTGCCGAAGGTGAGGTCGTCGTCGTAGGGGGTCACGAAGTCGAAGGCCTCGGGCTGGTAGATGCTCCGGTCGTAGTAGCTGAGGTAGAAGTAGCCGGTGCCGTCGATGCCCCACGTGGCCTTGTCCATGCCCACTGCATCCGTGCCGCCCCAGCTGTTCTTCACGATGAAGGCGCCGTCGCCCTCGGGCTGGTGGTCGGCGAGGAAGTTCTGCGCGGGATAGGCGTCGTCGTAGCCCACGATGCACACCTCGTGGCTCGGCGCGGCGACTTCATAGGTGTAGTGCGCCCAAGTGTCGGTGTTGAGGTAGTGGCCGCCCGCCGCCGTCTGGCCGGGCACGGACTGGTCGGCCGCGAAGCCGATGGCCACGGCGCGACCCTTCAGGAGCTGGTCCTTGATGGCGTCGAGGCCCTGCGGGTTGAAGGTGTAGGTGAGGGTGCCGTCTGCCGCTTGGTCCTGCGAGGCGGGAGAGGGCAGGAAGAAGCTCTCCTCGAGCTCCATGCTCGCGTAGTCGCGCCACGTCTCGTCGATGGACCAGTCGCCGGACTTCACGGGCCACATCTCGTTCGGATCCGTCGTCGAGGGCTGGTACTCGCCCGCGGCGTTGTGGTAGGCGAGCGACGGGTCCACGCCCTCGTCGATGGGCCCCGTGAGCGAGGCGAAGAGCCATGTGGCGTTGTAGACGTTGCCGCCTTGGTAGACGGCGCTCGATTCGGTCTCGGGATCGGCCTTGCTGAAGAAGCCCTCGCCCTGCTGGCCGTTCGCGTCGGACGTGAGCGGCGTGAGCGAGAACCACGCGAGGTGCTTCTCGGAGAGGTTGAGCGTGCTCGCCGGGTCCGCCACGGGCAGGCCCATCTCGCTCAGGTACGCGCTCTCCGCCGCCGCGGTGGCGCCGAAGCTCCAGCAGGTGGAGAACGGGTTCTGGTTCTTCACGGGCGTGACGAAGCTGCCCGTCTTGCCGCCGAAGGTGGCGTTGCGCAGATCGAAGGCCGCCGGGCGCGTGGCCATCGTGGTCGCGCGTTCCTCGAGCTTGAGCGTGGAATCGGGGCTCGTGTAGTCGTTGCGATCGACGAGCTCGCCCTTCGTGACGCTCTCGGAGAGCTCCTCCTTGCTGAGCGAGTCGAGCTCCACGATCTTGGCGACTTCCTTCTCGCCGTCATCGGCTTCGGCCACTGGCGCGCCGAGGAACCCCACGCCGAGGAGCGCCGCGAGCACCCCCAGCATGGGAAGGTAAAGACGACGTGGATGCTTCATTGCGTGCCTTTCATTTCGAACGATTGCAAGACGAAGGAACCGTCCCCAATGTCTTGGATGGGCTTCGGAGGAAGTTCCTTTGCGCCGCTTGGGAGTGTTTGGGATGCGGCCGTGGTCTTCGGCCGCGTCACAAACGCTTCCACGCGGAAGGGCGGGGAATCATCCGGCCCTGCGCTGCGCGAGGCTAGGTGGGAAGGTTGCTTGCGGCTCAAGGCTTGCGCCTTGAGCCGCTTTTTGCCCTCCGGATGGACTGCGGTCCAGACGGCCGAAGACCACGGCCATCTGGAACCTTGCCATCCGGTTCAACATATCGGCGCGAGTCCGGATGCCACGGCCATCCGAGACCTTGCCATCCGGTCCAACGCAGTGGATCGAATGGGCTACTTCGCGGGTTGGCTGTACCAGCTGATCCCCTCGAAGCGCCAGCCGTTGCGGATCATGGCGTCCCTCTCCTTCACGTCCTGGGTGTAGTGGTGGGTGCCGATCTCCTCGTAGGGGTTGAAGAGGCGATAGACGTAGCCCTCCCGCGCGGGGTCGGAGTAGAAGCCGATGCCCTCGTCCGTCCAGCCCGCGCCCACGCAGGCGTCCCTCTCCACCCGGCTCGTGGTGTAGAGGTGCTCTCCCGACCACTGGTTGTAGAGCCTATAGACAGGCGCGTTCGACTTGGAGGGCGAGGTCCACGCCGTCCCCTCGTCATCCCAGCCGGCCTCCTTCAGGGTCGCCCTCTCGGAGGCGTCCTGGGTGAAGAGGTGCTCTCCCGTATAGGGGTTGTAGAGGCGGAAGGTGTCGACGTTTCCGGGCTCAGCCGGCGGGTTTTCGGCGTCGTAGTCCTCGACGGAGACGATCAGCGGGAAGTTGTCCTGCGCATTCATCGCGTAGCGGCCACCGTCCATGGAGTTGATCTGGCTCGCGATCGCGTAGACCTGGCTGTTCAGCTGGGAGAACTCAGTTGCGGTCTCAGCGTAGGCAGGGTCTGTGGGCTGCATCGCCATAAACGTGTTGTACACGGAGTCGCGCTGGGCGATGAGGTCCTTCACACCGGAGTCCTCGATGAGCGCGTTGCCCTTCGCCTCGCCCTCGTCCACGATCTCCGTGTAGTCCTGCCAGGTGTAGTCCGCGTATTCATAGGAGCCGTCCGCGTACTCCACGCGCTTGGCGGGCTGGCCGATGAAGCTCTCGCCCTCGTTCACCACGGCCTGACCCCACTTGAGGCCCTCCGCGTTGGGCGTTTGCATTTGCGCGGTGAGGTGGTTCGACGCCTGGTTGTTCACCACCTCGTAGTTGCCATTCGAGAGCTCGGAGGTGCACACGAGGCCGAGCTTCTGGCCGGCCTTCGCCACGATGGGCTTGTCCACCTCCACGCGGTGGTAGCCACCATAGGGGAAGAACTCGTCGTGGGACCACACGAGCTCGCCGTCGGTGGGGTTCTCAGCGTCGGCTTCGAGCAGGTAGAGATCGAAGCGCGTCTGCGAATTGAAGCTGAAGGTCTGCGTGGAGACGGAGCGCACCACCGAATCGCGCGTCATCGGGTAGATGTTCGCGTAGCTCGTTACCTCGTCGTTCACCATGCCGGTGGGGTCGTTCGGCAGGAAGGCGTAGGTGCAGGTGTAGGCCACGTAGTCCTCGCCGCTCGTGCCGTAGGTGAGGTTGTCGTAGGGAGTGATGAAGTTAAACGCCTCGGGCGACTTGATGCTCTTGTCGTAGTAGCTGAGGTAGAAGTAGCCGTTCGTGATGGCGCCGCCGAAGGAGCCGCGGTCGGTGTCCTTGAGGGCGTCGAGCGCGCCCCAGCTGTTCTTCACGATGAAGGCGCCGTCTCCGGGAGGCTGATGGCCCTGCATGAAGTTCGACGCGGGGTAGGTGTCGTCGTAGCCCACGATGCACACGGCGTGGTTCTCTTGCACCGCATCCTGCGGATTGACCGTCTTATCCTCGTTGTAGTGCTCGTAGGTGTACTGCGCCACGGTGTCCGAGCGCAGGTACTTGTTGTCGGGCGACTGGCTCGGCATCCACTGGTCCGCGTGGTACATGATGGCCACACCGCGTCCGGCGATCAGCTGGTCCTTGATGGCGTCCACACCGGCTTGGTTGTAGACGTAGACCTGCTTGGTGGGGTCGCTCGTGGCCTCCCAAGACGCCGGGCTCGGAAGGTAGTAGCTCTCCTCGAGCTCGCCGGAGTTTTGGTAGTGGAACTCCTCGGGGATGGACCAGTCGCCGCTCGCGCTCGGCAGCACGACCTGCTTCCCGTTGCTCATCTTCAGGGGGTCGTCGTAGGTGCCCTCGGCGTTGTGGTATTCGAGGAGCGGGTCCACGCTCTCGTCGATCGGGCCCACGCCCGAAGCCCAAAGCGAGGAGGCCGTCGAGATGAAGGCGCCCGCGTTGTAGATGTCGCTCGCGTCGGAGCTGTTGGTGTAGAGGCCCTCGCCCGCCTGCGAGCCCTCCTCGACGGGGCGGAACGAGAACCACGCGAGGTGCTTCTCGGAGAGGTTCAGCGCGTCCTCGGCGCCGTCCACGAAGGGCACGCCGTACTCGGAGAGCAGCGAGCTCTCCGCCGCGGCGTTCGAGCCGAAGCTCCAGCAGGTGCCCCACGGGTTCTGCATCTTCACGTTCGTGACGAAGCTGCCCGTCTTGCCCCCGAAGGTGGCGTTCCTGAGGTCGAACTTCGCGGGGCGCGTGGACATGGTGCGCGCCACGTTTCCGCGCTTGAGCGTGGAATCGGCGCTCGTGAAGTCGTCAGGGTCCACGACGGTGGTCTGGTCGGTGTCGAGGTAGGCGTTCGTGAGCTCCTCGGGGGTCTTCGCGCCGTCGAGCTCGACGACGTTCGCGACCTCCTTCTCGCCGTCGTCGGCCTGAGCGGCCGGCGCGAAGAAAAAGCCCACGGCAAGGAGCGCCGCGAGCACTCCCAGCATGGTGAATGCGAGGGCGCGGGTGCGTTTTGTCATTCCTGGCCTTTCGTAGTGCAGGGAGGCGGCGTTCAAACCCGCCCCGAAGCCTGCGTGTGCGGGTGTTCATATGGTGACGTGCGCATGGTATCGAACGGATCCAACAACAATTACACGCCGCGTGAAGAATGCACGAAAGTGCGCTTCCATTGCACGAAATAATCGCGTCTCCAAAACCCCTCCGCAAATCGGGAATTATCGAGCGGGGCACCTCGGTGGCTGATGTCGACCCGTACCGCGTGCCACCTCGCCTTCTTCTGCGCGAGGCGTGGCGCCGCGCGCGGGCGAGGGCGCCCTGAGCGAGGTCAGGCGGATGCTTTTCCGCTAGGGTGGAGCGAGTGCGATCGCTTGAATAATGAAGGAGCTCGAAGCATGGCGGAAACCTCCCCCGCGGCGCAGGACGCGCCGGAGCAGGCGCCGGAGCGCAAGGAGCCCGAGGCGAAGGGCGCGGGCCTCGGCGTGCCCGCGCGCATGGCCATCATCGCGCTCGTGACGTTCCTCGTCTTCTTCCTCATCGACGGGCGCTTCTTCGCGAACGATTTCCTCGCGGAGCACTTCTCGGTCTCGCCCCTCTTCGCCTTCGCGCCCATCGTGTGCCTCTACCTCGGGTGGCCGGCGATGGTGGGCTGTGTGGTGGCGGAGTCCATCGTCTGCCTCTCCACGGGCGTCACGATCTTCGACCCCGGCATCTGGGTCGCGGGGCTCATCTTCTACGTCGTCATCCCGTACCTTTTGTGGTACGCGACGAACGCGAGCGCCCGCGATCCCTATCCTCGCTGCTCGCGTGCGGGCGCGCTTGCCAAGCTCTTCTGGATCCTCATCCTCGCGAACATCGTCTACGCGATCTTCGCCTCAATTTCCGCCGTGCAGATGAACGTTGCGAACGGCTACGCGTGGAGCGTGTTGTCGGAGTTCCTGATGATGACGTCGATCACGCTCACGCTCGGCATCGTGCTCCTCATCGCCCTCGAGGCGAGCCCGCTCGCCCCCTTGCCCGCGAGCTGGATCACGGTGCCCTATCGGCAGCGTCGCTCGCTCTCGCTCACGCAGCGGATCGTGCTCGTGTTCGCCGCGCTCGCCACGGTGGTGCTCCTCGGGCTCATCCTCTCGTTCTACGTCTTCATCTACTCCGAGGAAGAGGGCGGCGCCGAGAGCATCGTCGAGCTCATCACCGCCTCGCTCGTGCTCGGCGACGTGGTGATCATCGTGCTCTGGACCTTCGGCGTCCTCGTCATCCGCTACCTGCAGACGCGCTTCACCATCCCCATCGAGCGGCTCTCGGAGACCACGCGGGCGTTCCCGCGGCAGATGGCGGACTACCAAACGGCCGTGGACGAGGGCGTGCGCGGCGAGGCCCTCGCCGAGGCGAGGGCCGAGGCGGAGGACCCCGTGGACATGGGCGACCTCAAGCCCTCGGGCGAGGTGGCCTACCTCGTGGAGGACACCGACACGATGCGCGCCTCGATGGTGCGCTACCTCGACGAGATGCGCAGCGTGACGGCCGAGAACGAACGCGTGAAGGCCGAGCTGGAGATCGCCAAGGGGATCCAGCAAAGCGCCGTCCCGCACGACTTCACGGAGCTCGAATCGGAGCTCGGGGTGCAGATCGCGGCCTCGATGACGCCCGCGCGCGACGTGGGCGGCGACTTCTACGACGCGTTCATGATCGACGCCACGCACCTCGGCGTGATCATGGCGGACGTCTCGGGCAAGGGCATGCCGGCCGCGCTCTTCATGATGCGCGCGCTCGCCGACCTCCGCGAGCAGATGCACAGCCACGCCGAGGACGTGGGCCTCGCGCTCACCCGCGCGAACCAGGCGCTCTGCGAGAACAACGGCGGGAACCTCTTCGTGACGGCCTTCATCGGCATCCTCGACGTGAAGACCGGCGTCTTCTCCTACGCGAACGGCGGCCACAACCCCGCGTGGATCCTCGGCACGGACGGCACGTGGCTCAAAGCGCGCAAGGGCCTCGTCATCGGCATCATGGACATGATCCAGTACAAGACGGAGACGCTCCAGCTCGAGCCCGGCGGCGGCCTCTTCCTCTACACCGACGGCGTCACGGAGGCGATGAACCCCGAGGACGCGCTCTACGGCGAGGATCGCCTCGACGCCATCCTCAAGAAGACCGAGGCGGCCGACGACGGCGAGGCGCCGAGCGAGGTGATCGTGCAGAACGTCCTCACCGACGTCCACGCCTTCGTCGACGGCGCCGAACCCTCGGACGACCTCACCGCGATGGCCTTCCGCTGGCTGCCGAATTAGTACGTGGAGGCCATCTCCTCGCCCTTGCGGATGTCGATCATGCGCTTGAGGACGACGAAGATGCACACGAGCTCGTCGACCTTGCGCTCGTCGAGGATCTCGAGGTCGTAGATCCTGTGGAGGCTCGCGAGGCGACGGTGGCCGCGCGCGAGCTCCTCGTCCGTGGCCGCGTCGACGACGGTGAAGTTGAAGTCCATGATGTTGCCGCGGAGCTGCATCCCGAGCTCGGGGATGTCCTTGATGTCCTTCAGGTGGAAGAGCTCCGTGGAGAGCTGGAAGTGCGCGCCGTCGGCCATGTCCACGTAGTAGATGTGGTGGAGCGAGACCACCTTCGCGTTGATCTCGGCGATCTGCTCGCCGGTCTTGGCGTTGGTGACGTAGGTGGTGTGGTGGATGCTCGCGGCCTTCGCGGCGACGGTGTAGGCCACGTCGCCGTTCGCGTCGGTGATGTCCATCTTCTTGTGGATGCTCGCGAGGCGTCCGGTGATGGTGAAGGTCTGGGACATGAGCCGCTCCTTTCAGCGGGTGGGACTTCGATTCTGCGCCAATGGCGCGCAAGACGAAAGGGACGGTTCTTTTGTCTTGCCCGCAACGCATCTAGCAGCGGAAATGTGACAAGACGAAAGGGACGGTTCTTTTGTCTTGGAAAAGGTGCAGGTAGGGAGTGCGGGTTCACACGGTCAGCGCAACACGCAGCTCGACCCCTATGCCGACTGGTCCATCGACGAGGGCCTTCGCCATGTGGCGAGCATGGAGCTCGAGGAGAGCTTCTATCTGCCGAGCCCCGCCACCTGGACCGGCCCGCAGGACCCGATGACGGGCGCCTACAGCGGCGAGTACAAGTTCAACCAGGCGGGCCTCGACGCCATCAAGGACCAGCTCCTCCAGGGCCGCGGCGTCGCCATCAGCTTCAAGGCCGACCAGTCGCTTCCCGGCCAGGCCGTCACGGGCAGCCAGTACATCAACCTCGACACGTGGGCGCACTACACCTACGACGGCGCGGTGATGAACCACGCCGTGTGCATCGTGGGCTACGACGACACCTACTCCAAGTCGAACTTCCTCGCCGACCACCAGCCTCCCGCCGATGGCGCCTTCATCGTGAAGAATAGCTGGGGCTCGACCCAGTCCACGGGAAACGACCGCAACGACTGGGGCATCGACGGCACCGGCTACTTCTACCTCTCCTACTACGACAAGAGCCTGAACTATCCCGAGGCCTTCGACTTCGTGACGCCCAATGACGACGACCTCACCTTCGGCAAGGGCGACGACGCCGAGGTCGTGAACGAGTACCAGTACGCGTTCATGCCCGGCGACCCCAATGCCAAGAGCTACGAGCACGTCGTCTCCTCCGCAAACATCTACGAGATCGGCTCGAAGTCCATCATCCGCGACGTAGCCGTGCAGACTCAGAGCCAGGGCACCGACGTGCGCTACGACCTCTACCTCTTGGACCCCGGCGCTACCACGCCCACGGACGGCGAGCTCCTCTGGTCGAAGGACGTGCACTACCCCTACGGCGGCTTCCACCGCGCCGAGATCGACCAGCCCGTCGTGGCGAACGCGGGCGACAGGATCGGCGTCGTGGTGACGACCACGCTTCCCAGCGGCAACTACGAGATCCAGCAGAACCGCTACCTCTCCCGCGAGTACGTCATGGCCATCAAGCCGAACGCCGGTGAGCAGATATGGGGCGAGTCCGTGGTGAATCCGGGCGAGAGCTTCCTCGGCTCCCCCGCCCAGCGCACGGAGTACGCCGACGGCTCCTACGCCTACGGCAACTACACCTGGACGGACCTCGCGACGAGCCTGAACGCGGGCAAGGCGGAGTTCCAGAGGATCAAGGACACGACCGAGTTTGGCCCCGCCTACACCAAGGCCATCGACGCGCTGAACGCCTGGATGGATCTCCGCGTGGAGCGCGACAGCTCGAGCGACCCCGACGTGCAGGCGCTCCTCGCCGAGTACGCGCAGGCGCAGGCCGAATACGCCGCCATCGCGATGCAGCCGGGCCTCGTGCCGGACGACCTCGATGCCGCGTGGTTCAAGACGGACAACTACCCCATCACGCTCACCACGACCGCCTTCGACGAGTCCAAGCTCCCCGCCGAGGCTAAGCCCGTGGAGACCTTCCGCATGTACAACCCCTATACGGGAGAGCACCTCTTCACCCAGGACGCCTCCGAGAGGGCGACCCTGAAGGAGGCCGGCTGGGATGACGAGGGGACGGCGTGGACCTCGCCCTCCAAGTCGAACGCGCCTGTCTATAGGCTCTACAACCAGTGGTCGGGAGAGCACCTCTACACCACGAGCCGGGTGGAGAGGGACGCCTGCGTGGGCGCGGGCTGGACGGACGAGGGCATCGGCTTCTACTCCGACCCCGCGCGGGAGGGCTACGTCTATCGCCTCTTCAACCCCTACGAGGAGATCGGCACCCACCACTACACCCAGGACGTGAAGGAGAGGGACGCCATGATCCGCAACGGCTGGCGCTTCGAGGGGATCAGCTGGTACAGCCAACCCGCGAAGTAGCCCATTCGATCCACTGCGTTGGACCGGATGGCAAGGTCTCGGATGGCCGTGGCATCCGGACTCGCGCCGATATGTTGAACCGGATGGCAAGGTTCCAGATGGCCGTGGTCTTCGGCCGTCCGAACCGCCGTCCATCCGGAGGGCAAAAAGCGGCTCAAGGCGCGAGCCTTGAGCCGCAAGCAAC
>CANQNP010000042.1 GCA_947625235.1 uncultured Atopobiaceae bacterium
GGCGACGGGTGCGGAAGTGGCGACGGCTGCGGTCGCGCCGGCGAGGGCGGGCTCGGCCTCGAGGGCCTCGGCTCCCGCCTCCTCGGCGCACTTCTGCGCGTCGTACATCTTGAAGAACGGGAAGTAGGCCACGAAGTCCAGCGCCAGCACCGCGACGACGAAGACGAAGGCCAGCGGCTGCATGCCGAGGCCGAGGATCATGCCGATGGGCCCCGGGCAGGTCCAGGGCAGCGTGTAGACGAAGCCGTTCATCCCGAGCACGTCGACGAAGATCTTCAGCAACCAGACGTTCAGCACGGGCGTGAGGACGAAGGGGAGGAAGAAGACCGGGTTCAGCACCATGGGCGCGCCGAAGAGGAAGGGCTCGTTCACGTTGAAGAAGACGGGCACCGCCGAGGAGACGCCCACGGCCTTCAGCTCCTTCGAGCGGGCGAGGAAGGCGAACATGAGGCAGATGACGAGGGTCGCGCCGGTGCCGCCGAGGCAGGCGACGAAGTGCTGGGTGCCGAGGGCGAGGACGTTCGTGGCGTGCTCGCCGGCCTGGACGGCCGCGAAGTTGCTCTCGACGCCGGCGAGGAGCGCCGCGGAGACGGCCGGCTCCACGATCGAGGGGCCGTGGACGCCGACGAACCAGAAGAGGGCCATGGCGCCGTAGATGATGGCGAGGCCCACGAAGCCGTCAGCGGCCGAGAAGACCGGCTGGAAGACGTCGATGACCGCTTGGGCGAAGGGGATGCCGGCGACGGAGCGGAAGACCAGGTCGAAGGCCCAGAAGGCGAGGATGCAGACCGAGAACGGGATGATGTCCTTGAAGGTCTGGGAGATGTTCGGCGGCACCTGGTCCGGCAGCTTGATCGTGATGTTGTGGCCGACGCAGAACTTGAAGACGAAGCCGGTGACGAAGGCCACGAGGAAGGCCGTGAGCAGCCCCTTCGACCCCATGAGCCCGCTCTCGAAGCCGCTGACCACGGCGCCGGTGTCCAGCGTCCCGGCGATGGGGTTCGACGTGACCATGAGGAAGCCCACGATGGCCGCGATCATGGCGCTCACGAAGTTGATCTGGTTGTTCTTCGGCAGCGTGCGGTTCTGGGCCTCGGTGAAGGCCTTGGCCGTGGTGCCGGCGACGACGAGGGCGAAGATGCCCATGGAGTAGTCGTAGGGCTTCATGAGGGCGGTGTGGACCTCGTCCGGCCAGTAGTAGCCCCAGATGGCCGGCACGTCGGCGATGAGCAGGAAGATGGAAGAGAAGATGATGATCGGCATGGCGGAGATGAATCCGTCACGGATCGCCTTGAGGTAGCGGTTGCGGGCGAGCGCCGCGTAGAACGGCGCGCCCTTCTCGATGAACGCGATGAGCCTTTCCATGGGTCACCCTCCAATGGCTCGGATGGAAAACTGCTGGTGGGAACCGGCGGCGAGGGGCCGCGGCTTCCGGTTAGCCTCGATAGATGTCGATGAGGTTGGCCACGATGTCCTTCAGGAGGACCGTCGTCATGAGGTGGTCCTGGGCGTGGACCATGATGAAGCCGAGCTCCACGTCCTCCCCGGCGGCCTCGGCGCCGAGCATGGCCGTCTGGGAGTTGTGGGCGTCGTTCAGGAGCTCCTGGGCCTCGTCGATGAGCGGCTGGCAGGCCTCGATGCGACCCGCCTTGGCCTCGGCGACGGCCTGGAGGAGCTTCGTCCGGGCGTCCCCCGAGTACGCCACGACCTCGAACCCGACGTTGGTGACCTCTGCCTTGTCCATGGTGGTACCCCCTTCTCTCTCCGCCCCGCGACGGGTCGGGCCCGGCGGGGCTCTCCAAAAAAACTGTTAACGTTAACATCCCGAGGCAGCGCAACTCGGCAAAGCCTTGCCGAAGAGGTCGGATCGTGACGTCAACGTCACCGTTGTTGATGATGTTAGCGCTAACATCATCTTTCATGCAACAGACCCGGCGATAGATTGACGGACGTGATGCCGGGGCGTCCCCATGCCGTCCCGCCATCGACTACCCTGTCCGAAGGAGGGTGTCGTAGGACGGAAGGGGAGGGCCATGGCCGAGCGGAACCAGAGGCGTTCCGTGTCCTTGGCCGACGTCGCCCGGGAGGCCGGCGTCTCGGCCCAGACCGTCTCGCGGGTGGTGCACGGCTCCTCCGCCGTGCAGCCCCGGACGGCCGAGCGGGTGCGGGAGGCCATGGAGCGCCTCGGCTACCGGCCCAGCTTCGCCGCCCGCTCCCTTCGCGCCGGCCGCTACCGCGCCGTGGGCCTCGCCATGTTCAGCGGCATCACGGGCACGGCCAACATGTACCGCCTGGACGGGATCGCCCGGGCCGCCACCGAGGCCGGCCACGTGCTCACCCTCGTCGAGCTGGGCTCCGAGAAGCGTCCGACCCTCTCCGGGGCGGCGGAGGCCATGGGCGCCCTCCCGGTGGACGGGCTCATCTTCAACCTCACGCGTCGCGTGGCCGACTTCGAGGCCTATCGCGCGCCCGCGGGGCTGCCCACGGTGATCGTGACCCCCTTCGCCCATCCCACCTGCCCCACCGTGGGCAACGACGAGCGCGGCTGCTCCCGGACCGTGGTGGGGCGGCTCCTCGCCCTCGGCCACGAGACGGTCTTCCACGTGGCGGGCGCCTCCGGGAGCGTCGCGGCCGACGAGCGGCTCGAGGGTTGGCGCGAGGCCCTGGGCGAGGAGGGCGTCGACGTGCCGGAGGCGATCCGCGGCGATTGGACCGGGGCGAGCGGCTACGAGGCGGGAAGCCGGCTCGCGAGGGAGCCCGGGTGCACGGCGGTCTACGTCTCCAACGACGCCATGGCCCTCGGGGTCGTGGAGGCCCTTCGCGACGCCGGCCGGCGCGTGCCCGAGGACGTGAGCGTCGTGGGCGTCGACGACAGCCTCTCCCAGGTCCTGCCCCACGACGCCATCGCCTCGGTGCGCTTCGACAACCGCGCGGTGGGCCGCCGGGCCTTCGAGCGGGTCGTGGCCGGCGCCTTCGACGGCGAGCCCGAGCACGTCCTCGTCCCTGGCACCCTCATCGAGCGGGCCAGCATCGCGCCTCCCTCCTGATCCCGTCGGAGGGGATGGCGGTCAGGGCCCCGCTTGGCTCTCATTGTCCGAAGATGTGAGATACTGGTTGACAATGTGACAATTTGATAGATACTGTGCGAAACCACTCGACGCAGCGCCGATTCGAGGGAGGACGCCATGCTCAAGGCCGAACGCCAGGACGAGCTCTCCAGGCTCCTGGGCGAGAAGGGGGCCATCACCATCAAGGAGACGTCGATGCTCCTCGGCATCTCCGAGATGACGATCCGGCGCGACTTCGACGAGCTGGCCTCCCAGGGACGTCTCGTGCGGGTGCGCGGCGGCGCCATGGCCCTGGACGACGAGGGGGGCGCCGCGATCCGCGAGCTCGCCGAGCTGGAGAAGCGCGGCCTCAGGGCCGAGGCCAAGGGCTACGTCGCGGCCCGCGCCGTGGGCCTCGTCGAGGAGGGCGACGTCGTCTTCATCGGTGCCGGCACGACCCTCGAGGAGCTGGCCCGCCTCCTGCCGGACCGTCCCGTCTGCGTCACGACGAACAGCCTTCCTGTGGCGAACATCCTCGAGGCCAAGGGTGCCGTCGAGGTCTACCTCACCGGCGGCCGCCACAACCGCCACACGAGCGAGCTCACCGGTCCCATCGCCGAGTCCGCCGTGGCCTCCCTGGGCTTCACCAAGGCCTTCGTGGGCTGCAACGCCATCCGAGGCGGCCGGGTCTTCAACCACACCATGGACGCGGGCATCGTGCTGCGCCGCGCCCTGGACAACGCCGACGAGCGCTACGTGCTCGCGGACGCCACCAAGTTCCGTCAACGCGACCTCTACGGCTTCTACGATCTCGCAGACCTCACGGCCATCGTGAGCGACGGCGACGTCTCCGAGGCCGATCGCGAGATGGTGGCGCCGCTCTGCGAGCTTCTGACCTGATCCGGCGGGACCGGTAGGGCCCCGATACCCGGGCTCCTGAAGGGATGTTCGACAGACATCCGTCTGCCATGACGTTACGCGAGAGAGGGGAGAGGCCATGCGCGTGATCTTGGGATCCGACGCCGACGGACAGCCGCTGAAGGAGGTGGTCCTGGCGCATCTTCGGAAGCGGGGCGACGAGGTGGTGGACCTGAGCCCCGAGCCCGCGGCCGACTGTGTGGACGCCGCCCTCGCCGTCTGCGAGGAGCTCTTGGCGGATCCCGATGCCCTCGGCTTCGCCTTCGACCGCATGGGCGCCGGCTCCTACATGAGCGCCTGCAAGGTCAAGGGCATGGTCGCCTGCGAGTGCTCCGATGAGCGCACGGCGTTCATGACCCGCCAGCACAACGACGCGCGGCTCATCTGCATGGGTGCCGGGATCGTCGGCCCCGACCTCGCCCGCGGCATCGTGGACGAGTTCCTCTCCGAGCCCTACGCCGGCGGTCGCCACCAGGTCCGCGTCGACATGCTGAACAAGATGGCCTAGGGAGGCACCGACCATGAGAATCGCCATCGGCTGCGACCACATCGTCACCGACGTGAAGATCGCCATCGCCGACCACCTCGAGGCGGAGGGTCACGAGGTCATCGACTGCGGCACCTACGACCACGCGCGGACCCACTACCCCATCTATGGCAAGCGGGTGGGGGAGGCCGTCGCCTCGGGGGCGGCGGAGGCGGGGGTCGTGCTCTGCGGCACGGGCGTCGGCATCTCGAACGCGGTGAACAAGGTGCCCGGCGCCCGCTGCGCCCTCGTGCGGGACATGGCGAGCGCGGTCTGGGCGCGGGAGCGCCTCGCCGCCAACGTCGTGGCCTTCGGCGGCATGATCAGCGGACCGTTCCTCATCTGCGACATCGTCGACATCTTCCTGGCCGCGGGCTTCCAGGCCACTCCGGAGAACGTCGCCCTCGTGGAGAAGGTCGACGGCGTGCTCCAGGCGAGCCCCGAACAGGCCGACCCCCACTTCTTCGACGAGTTCCTCGACGCCTGGGAGGCCGGCGTCTACCACGACTGAGATCCGTCCCGAGGCCCCGATCTGCCGGGCGCGTCAGCGTCCGTTTCCGAAGTCCGGCCTGGCGCGTCCGGTGGATCGGAGCCTCGGGGATCCCCCCCCCACGATGACACGAGGAGGACCCATGATCTGCACCGTCACCCTGAACGCCTCCATCGACAAGGCCTACCAGCTCTCGGAGCCCCTGCGCCGAGGGGCGGTGCAGCGGGTGGCACGGGTGATCAACCGCGCCGGCGGCAAGGGCCTCAACTGCGCCCGGGCGGTGCGCACCCTCGGCGAGGACGTCATCGCCACCGGCTTCGTGGGCGGCCACAACGGCCGGATGCTCACCGAGCTCCTGGCCGAGGACGGCATCCCCGAGGCGTTCGTGCGCGTGGCGGGGGAGACCCGCTGTTGCGTGAACGCCCTCGACCCCGACGGGTGCTCCACCGAGCTTCTGGAGCCGGGCGAGCCGGTGGCCTTGGCCGACGTCCACGCCCTCCGGGAGGCGGTGGGGCGGCTCGTGCGCGGGGCGAGCGTCGTCACGCTGAACGGCTCGCTTCCCGAAGGCGCTCCGACGGGCACCTACCGCGACCTCGGCACGGACGCTCGGGCCGCCGGCGCCCGCGTCCTTCTGGACAGCTCCGGCGCCGCGCTTCTCGCCGGCCTCGAGGCCAGGCCCGCGCTCGTGAAGCCCAACGCCGAGGAGCTCGCCCAGGCCCTCGGTCGGGAGGTGGCCACGATGGCGGAGGTGGTCGAGGCGGCAAGGGAGCTCCAGGCCCGAGGGGTCGCCGACGTCGTCGTGTCTCTCGGCTCCGAGGGGGCCGTCATGGCCTCGGAGGAGGGGACCTTCCGGGGCATCGCGCCCCAAATCGAGGCGGTGAACCCCGTGGGCTCGGGCGACACCATGGTCGGAGCCTTCGCCGTGGCCCTCGTGCGTGGTCTTTCGGCCCCCGAGCGCCTGGCCTTCGCCATGGCCTGCGCGGGCGCGAACTGCCTCAGCCCAGCCACCGGCTCCTTCGACCTCGCCGTCGCCCACCGCCTCATGGACCAGGTCACGGTGGAGCTCGTGGCCTAGCGATCGCTCGCCGGCGTCGAGGCGTCTTTCCGGGGCCCGCCGTCGGCCCCGGACCCGACCAGAGAAGAGAGAGGACCTTCCATGCTCGTCACCACCAAGGAGATGCTCCTGTCCGCCCAGTCAGGCTGCTACGCCGTGGGCGCCTTCAACGTCGAGAACCTGGAGTTCGTCATGGCGGTCGTGGCCGCCGCCGAGGAACGGCGCTCGCCCGTGATCCTCCAGACGACCCCGGGGACCGTGCGCTACGCGAGCCTCGATTACTTCCTCGCCCTGGCGCGCGTAGCCGCCGAGCGCGCCAGCGTGCCGGTGGCCATGCACCTCGACCACGGCGGCTCCTTCGACCTGTGCCTCCAGGCCATCCGGGCCGGCTACACCTCCGTCATGATCGACGGCTCCCACGAGCCCTTCGAGGAAAACGTCGCAATCACCGCCGCCGTGGCGCGGGCCGGGCGCGCGGCCGGCGTGCCTGTGGAGGCAGAGCTCGGCCGCGTGGGCGGCAAGGAGGACGACGGCCCCGACGCCGGCGGCGAGAACCCCTTCACCGATCCCGACGAGGCGGCCGAGTTCGTGGAGAGGACCGGCTGCACCTCGCTCGCCGTGGGCGTCGGCACGGCCCATGGCGTCTACAAGGGCACGCCCCACGTGGAGCAGGGGATCCTCCGGGAGATCCGCCGGCGCGTCGACGTGCCGCTCGTGCTCCATGGCACCTCCGGCGTCCCCGACTCCCAGGTGAGGGAGGCGATCGCGGGCGGCGTCTGCAAGGTGAACTACGCCACCGAGCTCCGCCAGGCCTTCACCGAGGGCTGTATGGCCCATCTCGCCGCCCACCCGTGCACCTTCGACCCCAAGAGCTACGCCGCGGGCGGCATGGCGGCCGTCCGGGAGGTCGTAGCCTCCCATATGGACAACCTCGGCTGCGCGGGTCGCGCCTAGGGAACGTACCGCACGGGGACGGGGCGAGGCCGCGGCCGTCCGGATCGGGTGGGAGGCAGCCATGGTCGATGAGGCGATCGCGAGGCTCCTGGCCTACGTGGAGGCGCGGGGGCTCATCGCGCCCGGCGAACGACGCTGGGCGGCGAACCAGGTGCTGGACGTGCTCCGGCTGCCCAGCTGGGAGGACCCCGGCCCTGTCGATGCGCCGGATGGCTCCGAGCTCCAACCCATCCTCGACGAGCTTCTGGACGACGCCTACGCTCGGGGCGTGCTGGTACACGACACCGTCACCTACCGCGACCTCTTGGACACCGAGGTCATGGGGCGGCTCACGCCCCGGCCGGCCCAGGTGGCGGGGCGCTTCCGCGACCTTTACGCCCGGAGCCCCAAGGCCGCGACCGACTGGTTCTACAGCCTTGCCCAAGACTCGAACTACATCCGGCAGGACCGCATCGCCCGGGACCTGCGCTGGAAGGTCGCCACGGCCTACGGCGAGCTCGACGTCACGATCAACCTCTCCAAGCCCGAGAAGGACCCGAAGGCCATTGCCGCCGCCCGGGACCTCCCGGCCTCTGGCTACCCCCGCTGCCAGCTCTGCGCCGAGAACGAGGGCTACGCGGGCCGGCTCGACTTCCCCGCGCGGCAGAACCTCAGGATCGTCCCGGTGACCTTGGCGGGTGACCCTTGGTACTTGCAGTACAGCCCCTACGTCTACTTCAACGAGCACTGCATCTGCCTGAACGCCGAGCACGTGCCCATGCGGGTCGATCGGGGCACCTTCGCGCGCCTGCTGGACTTCGTCCGCCAGTTCCCCCACTACTTCATGGGCTCCAACGCCGACCTGCCCATCGTCGGCGGCTCCATCCTCTCCCACGACCACTTCCAAGGCGGTCGCTATACGTTCGCCATGGAGCGGGCGCCCGTCGAGACGTCCTGGGCGTTCCCCGGCTTCGAGCGGGTGGAGGCGGGGATCGTCCGCTGGCCCATGAGCGTGCTTCGGCTCCGATCCGCCGAGCCGGGGCCGCTCGTCGAGCTGGCGGACCGCGTGCTTCGGGCCTGGCGGGGCCACACCGACGAGGCGGCGACCGTCTTCGCCGAGACGGGCGGCGAGCCCCACAACACCGTCACCCCCATCGCGCGGCGGCGCGGGGACGCCTTCGAACTCGACCTCGTGCTCCGGAACAACCTCACCACCCCGGAGCATCCCCTCGGCCTCTACCACCCCCACGAGGAGCTCCACCACATCAAGAAGGAGAACATCGGCCTCATCGAGGTGATGGGCCTCGCCGTCCTCCCGGCGCGGCTGAAGGGGGAGCTCGAGGCCGTCGCGGCGGCCCTCGTGGCGGGCAGGGACCTCGCCGAGTCGGAAGCCACGGCCAAGCACGCCCTTTGGGCCAAGGGGCTCGGGGATCGCTACGACTTCCGGACGATGACCGTCGCCGAGGCCGAGGGGATGCTGCTCCAAGAGACCGGCTTCGTCTTCGAGCGCGTGCTTGAGGACGCCGGCGTCTACAAGCGCACCCCGGAGGGCCAGGCGGCCTTCCTTCGGTTCCTCGCGGCGGTCTGAAGCTGGGCTGGGACCCGTCCCTCGACAGAGGGATGCGGACGGCATTTCCCGTGCCTGGCCTTTGCGATACTGAGGTCATGGGCACGACAGACGGATCCCCCAAGGCGAGACCTGAGACCACGCGGCTCTCGGGGGCCGATCCGATCGATCGTAGGAAGGGACACGCCATGACGACGAACCATGACATCGACCTGGTGGCCACGGCCGAAGACCTTCCGGAGCTCGAGCGGGCGACGGCGCTTTTCGAGGACGAGTTCGGCGCCGTGGACGCGCCGGCGCTCGCGGTCTTCGCCCCCGGTCGGAGCGAGATCGCCGGCAACCACACCGACCACGAGGGCGGCTCGGTCATCGCCTGCGCCATCGACTGCGGCGTCTCCGGCGTGGCCTATCCCAACGGCCTCGACCGCGTGCGGGTGGCGAGCGAGGGCTTCGACGCCTTCGAGGTGGCGCTGGATGCGCTCGGGCCGCGCCCCGGCGAGGAGGGCACCTCCGCCGCCGTCGTTCGGGGCATGGCCGCCTGCCTCGCCGAGGATGGCCGGGTGCCGGCGGGCTTCGACGCGGCGTTCGTCTCCACGATCCCCTCCGGCGGCGGGCTCTCCAGCTCGGCGGCGTTCGAGCTCGCCGTGGGGCGCGTCATGGAGGCCCTCTGGGAGGGAGACGCGATCGACGCCACGGCCCTCGCCCTCATGGCCCAGCGGGTGGAGAACCGCTGGTTCGGCAAGCCCTGCGGCCTCATGGACCAGCTGGCCATCGCCCTGGGCGGCGTCTCCTCCATGGACTTCGCCGACCCGGCTCGCCCCGTCTCCCGCACCATCGACCTCTCCTTCGCGGACCACGGCTTGGAGCTCGTGCTCGTGGACGTGGGAGCCTCCCACGACGACCTCACGGCCGAATACGCCGCCGTGCCGGCGGAGATGCAGGCGGTGGCCCGTGCCCTCGGCGAGCGTCGCCTCGCCGACGTGGCGCCTGAGGCCGTCGTCGCGAGGCTCCCCGAGCTCCGCCGGAGCCTCGGCGACCGACCGGTGCTTCGGGCCCTCCACTACCTCAACGAGGAGCGCCTCGTCGAGGGCCGCTGGCAGGCGCTCCTCGCGGAGGACCTGCCCCGCTTCCTCGACCTCACGAACCGCTCGGGCGCGAGCTCGGCGATGTTCCTCCAGAACGTCTCCGTCGTCGGCGCGGCGGAGCAGCCGGCCATGGTGGCCCTCGCCCTCGCCACGCTCGCGCTCGACGGGGAGGGCGCCTGCCGCATCCACGGCGGTGGCTTCGGCGGCACCATCCAGGCCTTCGTGCCCGCCGGGCGCCTCGCCGCCTTCTGCCGGACCATGGACGAGGCCCTCGGCGAGGGCTCCGCCCGCCGCTACCGGGTCATCCCGGAGGGCGCCCGCGCCTGGTGGCTCTGACGGGCAAGGTCGGATGTCGGAGGGCTCGGCCCCAAGGATGCGGTCCGTGGCATGAGGGACAGGGATCAGACGATCGTCGTCTTCGAAGGCGAGCGCCTCACCCGGGACGAGGCGGCCCGGTACGTGCATGCTCGGGCCGCGGACCTGGAGGGCCTCATCCCCGGGGAGCTCGTGGGCACCCGCCGGTTCCCCCTCGACGAGGGCGAGCTCCAGCGGCTCTATGGGACCAACGCCGAGCTGGACGATGAGGCCGAGTGGCTCTTGACGGCGGACCTTCCCGATCTTCCCGAACTCGAGACAGCCTCACGTCCGCTCCGGGCCCTTGCGGGGCGAGACGCTGTGGGATCGACGTTTTCCGAGCTGGAGGGCCTCCTTCAGACGTACGTGGCCCCACCGAGGCACCAAGTGCGTCTCCCCGAGGTCGACGAGGATCGGCTCCGGACAACGCTCGTCGAGGCCCGACGGATCATCCGGGAACGCGGGAGGATCACCAAGCTCTCGTGGCTCATCCATCGCCAGCTCGACAGGGACGCGTTCCTCGCCGTCAGGGTGGACGGGCACCGGCTCGGCTCCGTCGAGGACTGCACCATCGCCCTCGATGAGCTGGATCGTCGCAGGGCCCTACGGTTTGTGTCAAGTCGCGGAGCCGCTCAAAGATGCGCGTGCCGCTGTGGCACTGCTTCCTGCGCACCTTGAGGTCGCCCGTGAGGATCT
>CANQNP010000043.1 GCA_947625235.1 uncultured Atopobiaceae bacterium
CCTTTTGCGCCGCTTGGGAGTGTTTGGGATGCGGCCGTGGTCTTCGGCCGCGTCCCAAACGCTTCCACGCGGCAGGGTGAAGAATCACCTAGCCCTGCGCTGCGCAGGGCTAGGTGGGAAGTTTGCGGGCGGCTCAAGGCTCGCGCCTTGAGCCGCTTCTTGCCCTCCGGATGGACTGCGGTTCGGACGCGCGAAGACCGCGCGCATCCGAGACCTTGCCATCCGGTTCAAAAAACCAGTGCGGACTTTCGCTACAGCTCGAGGAGCATGAGGCGGCCGATGGCGTCGATGTAGATGGCGAGGGCGCACTTGAGGAGATCCTCGCGGATGCCCTCGTTCGCGCCGTGGACGTCGCCCACCCAGTCGGGCTTGGGGTCGCCGGGCTCCTCGGGGCCGAAGGCGACGGCCTTCTTGAAGTGGCGCGCGTAGGTGCCGCCGCCGATCGTGTAGGCCGGCTCGTCGCGGCCCGTACGCTCGCGATACACGCTCATGAGGGCGTTGATCTCAGGCGAATTCGGCTCCACGTAGAAGGGCACGCTGTCCGCGAGGGTCTCGAAGGTGCACTCGTGCTCGGCCGCCGCGGCGCCGAGGCGATCGGCGATCTCCTCGCCCGTGATGCTCGTCACGTAGCGCGTGTCCACCGTCTGCGTGAAGCGGCCGTCCTCGGTTGTGCGCACGACGCCGCCCACCACGGTGCTCCTTCCGAAGAGCCCGTCGCCCGCCGCGATGCCGATCTGCTCGCCGTAGTCGTCCGCGAGGAGCATGGCCTGGAGCTCGAGGAACGGGTGCTGGTCGTCGCTGAAGAGTCCGTTTTCGAGGATATAGTCGTTCAGCATCTTGATGGCGTTCTTCGTGCCCTCGGGCCTCGAGGCGTGGCCGGCGATGCCGCGAGCCGTGAGCTTCGCGCGCCCCTCGCCCGCCGGCTCGATCGTGATGCCGTCCATGGGCGTGAGGAGCGCGGGCGTCACCTTCACCACGGCCTCGGCCTTGGAGGGCACGGCGTTTGCCACGGTGCCGCCGTCGAAGGACACGAGCTTGCCGCCCGCGATGGGCTTCGAGGTGAAGAGCCCGTGGAAGATGCCCTTCTCGCCGTAGCACACGGGGAAGTCCGCGTCGGGCGTGAAGAGGAAGGCGGGGCTCCCCTCGTGCGCCTCGTAGACGTCCACGTCGCGCATGCCGGTCTCCTCGTTCGAGCCGATGATGGCGCGCAGCGTGTAGGGCAGCCTCACGCCCTCTTCCTTGAGCTCCTTGAAGAAGTGCGCGGCCCAGAGGGTGAGGATGAGGGGGCCCTTGTCGTCGGCGACGCCGCGGCCGATGAGCCAGCCGTCGCGCTCGACCATCTCGAAGGGATCGCTCTCCCAGTCCTGGCCGCCCACGGGCACCACGTCCGCATGGCACATCATGGCGAGGATCGCCTTGCTCTCGCCCGGCACGTCCGCCCAGGCCACGTAGCCGTGGTCGTCGTGGGCCGCGAGCCCGAGGCGCTCGGCGATCTCGAGCGCGCAGTGCGCGGCCTTCGCGGGACCGGGGCCGTAGGGCGCGCCCGGCACGGCGGCCTTGATGTCCTCGACGCTCTCGATGGCCACGATCGAGCGGATGTCCTCGATCACCTGCAGCCACACCTTGTCGATGTAGGCATCAACCGCGCTCCTCCATTCGGGCGTGGTGGGGTCGAGGGCGCGATCATCAATGGACATGGTTCCTCCAAGGACGGACAAGGTGGATGGTCTCGATGCGGCCGGCGCGGCGGCTCGCCCTATTCTAGGGGCGACACTGAGCGACGATTCCGCATCGATCGATGGGAGGGCGCTATGGGCGCGGAGCGTTTCACGCCGACGAGCATCGATGACCTTCTGCCCAATCCGCCGTCCGGGAAACCCCGCGGCTTCGACGCCGTGATCCTCGACTTCGACGGCACGATCGCGCTCTCGGGGCCCATCTGGCACACGGTCGACACCACCTTCTTCGCGCGCCGCGGCCTTCCGCTCGAGCCGGACGTGCCGGCGCGCCTCGCCTCGCTCGGATTTCGCGAGGGCGCGGACTTCGTGATCGAGCGCTACGGCCTCGAGGAGAGCCCGCAGGAGATCATGGACGAGTGGAACGAGCTCGGGGCGGAGCTCTACCGCGAGCACGTGCAGCTTCGGCCTGGCGTGCGCGCGTACCTCGCGGCGCTTCGCGAGGCAAAGGTCCCCCTCGCGCTCGCGACGACGAACCACCCCGACGTGCTCGCCGCCCTCGCGCCGAGGATCGACGTGGACGCGCTCTTCGACGTGGTGGTCACGTCGGTGGAGGTCGCGGTGCCCAAAGACGATCCCGACATCTACCTCGAGGCCGCGCGCCTCCTCAATGCCGCGCCTCGCCGCACGCTCGTCTTCGAGGACATCCCCTTCGGCCTCGCCGCGGCGAGGCGCGCCGGCTTCCCCACGGTGGGCGTGGCCTCGGGCGACGTGAACCAGGACGAAGGGCGGGTGCGCCACGCGGCCGACTTCTTCATCGAGGACTGGGAAGGGCTCGCGAAACGGGTATAGCCATCCAATGGTGAAATCGCGAGGCTCCATTGGAAGGAGAACCATGGCCGAGAACCACGAGATCGAAAAGCAGGCCGAGGACGTGAGGGAAGCCGCGAGCGAGGGCAAGGACGCGCTCGGCGAGGCCCTCGACGACGCGAAGGACGCGCTCGGCAAGGCCGCGGGCGCCATCGGCGACGCGGTGAAGACCGCCGCCCCGAAGGTGCGCGACGGCGCCGTGGCCGCGGGGAGCGCGATCGGCGATGCCGCGAAGAGCGCCGCACCCGCCGTGAAGGACGCCGCGAGCGCCGTGGGCGATGCCGCGGGTGCCGCCTACGACAAGGCCAGGCCCGTGATCAGCGGTGCGGTGGACGGCGTGAAGAAGGGCATCGACGCCCTCGGCGACAAGCTGCGCGGCATCAAGGCCGACGCCGAGGAAGCCGCCGACGACGCGAAGGTCGAGCGCGAAGCCGCCGAGACGGCGAAGGCCGCGGAAGAGGCGATGGACACGGCCGAGAGCTAGCAACTGCTCGCTTACGCCGAGGAGAAAGGAGGCGGTGCCGGGAGATCCCCGCTCCGCCTCCTGCCTATCAAGACGAAATTGATCTCGAGTTACCCAATCTTGCGCACGTTGGAAGCCTGAAGCTTGCCATTCTGGCCCGTGGTCACCTCGAACTCGACGAGCTGGCCCTCGTCGAGGGTCTTATAGCCGTCCATCTGGATCTCGGAGAAGTGCACGAAGAGATCGTCGCCGCCCTCACGAGAGATGAAGCCATAGCCCTTCTCGGGGTTGAACCACTTGACCGTACCTGTTTCCATCTCGAGCCTTCTACTTTCCTCCCGCGGGGTGCAGGACAAAATCGGGGGCGCGCTCGGTCAGCGCCCAACTTCCTCGACCGCTCGCGCGGCCCGGCTTAGCATAGCAAAGCGAACCCGCACACACGTGTGCGATCTTCCAATCAACGCCGCTAGAAGAGCCCGGTGATCACGCCGTCGTCGGTGACGTCGATGCCGCACGCGGCGGGACGTTTCGGCAGGCCCGGCATCGTCATGATGGAGCCCGTGAGGAGCACGACGAAGCCCGCGCCCGCGTCCACCTTCGCCTCGCGCACTGTGATGGTGAAGCCCTTCGGCTCGCCGAGCTTGGAGGGGTCGTCGGTGAGCGAGTACTGCGTCTTCGCGATGCACACGGGAAGCTCGCCGAAGCCGAGGCGATGGAGCTCGGCCACCTGGCGCTTGGCCTGCGGGGTGAACTCCACGCCGTCCGCGCCGTAGACGCGCTTCGCCACGCTCTCCGCGGCCTCCTCGATGGAGGCGCCGGTGGGATAGGAGAAGTCGAAGCGGTTCGGCTCCTCCACGAGGCGAAGCACCTCGTGCGCGAGCTCGATGCCGCCCTCGCCGCCCTTGGCCCACACCTCGGAGAGCGCGACGTTCACGCCGAGCTTCTCGAGCTCGGTGCGCAGCAGCTCGAGCTCGGCCTCCGTATCTGACGGGAAGCGGTTGATGGCCACGCAGACGGGAAGGCCGTAGACCTCCCGCATCACGCGCACGTGGTGGAGGAGGTTCGGAAGGCCTGCGGAGAGCGCCTCGAGGTTCTCGACGGTGAGGGCGTCCTTGGGCTGGCCGCCGTTGTACTTCAGGGCGCGCACCGTGGCCACGACCACGACGGCGTCCGGGTTCAAGTGCGCCATGCGGCACTTGATGTCGAGGAACTTCTCCGCGCCGAGGTCCGCGCCGAAGCCCGCCTCGGTGACGGCGATGTCCGCGTAGTGCTGGGCCATGCGCGTGGCCATCACGGAGTTGCAGCCGTGGGCGATGTTGGCGAAGGGGCCGCCGTGCACGAAGGCCGGGGTGGATTCGAGCGTCTGCACGAGGTTCGGGCTGAGCGCGTCCTTGAGGAGCGCGGCCATGGCGCCCTGGGCCTCGAGGTCGGCCGCCGTCACGGGCTCGCGATCGTAGGTGTAGCCCACGACGATGCGCCCGAGGCGCTCCTTGAGGTCGCGGATGGAGGTGGCGAGGCAGAGCACCGCCATGATCTCCGAGGCCACGGTGATGTCGAAGCCGTCTTCGCGCGGGACTCCGTTCGCCACGCCGCCGAGGCCGTCGACGATGTTTCTGAGCTGGCGATCGTTCATGTCCACGGCGCGCTTCCAGGTGATGCGGCGCGCATCGATGTTGAGCGGGTTTCCCTGCTGGATGGAGTTGTCGAGCATGGCCGCGAGGAGGTTGTTCGCGGCGCCGATCGCGTGGAAGTCGCCCGTGAAGTGGAGATTGATGTCCTCCATGGGCACCACCTGCGCATAGCCGCCGCCGGCCGCGCCGCCCTTGATGCCGAAGACGGGGCCGAGGGAGGGCTCGCGCAGGGCCACCGCCACGTTCTTGCCGAGGCGCGAGAGGGCGTCCGCGAGGCCGATCGTCGTGGTGGTCTTGCCCTCGCCCGCGGGCGTGGGGTTGATGGCCGTCACGAGCACGAGCTTGGCGGCGTGGTCGGACGGCGCGTCGAGCACGCGGTAGTCCACCTTGGCCTTGTCTCGCCCATAGGGCACGAGGTCCTCCTCGGCGATGCCGAGGCGCTTGGCCACTTCGAAGATCGGCTCGGTCTTTGCGGCTTGTGCGATTTCGATGTCAGAGAGCATGCGGGCTCCTTTGAGGCTCGATGGGTGACGATGCCATGCGACGCCGGACGCGCCGCGCCCATGGTAGCGCCCCGCGATGGAGACGCGATGGGGCGGCTAGAAGCCGGGAAGGGTGAGGCCGAGATGCTCGTAGGCGCCGGGAAGCGCGCGACGGCCCGTCGGCACGCGCTCGATGAGCTGCTCCTTTATGAGGTAGGGCTCGTTCACGTCTTCGATGGTGGAGGGGTCCTCGCCCACTGCGCTCGCGAGCGTCGCGAGGCCCATCGCGCGCCCCCCGGGCTGCTTGCAGAGCACCTCGAGGATGGCCTGGTCCACGGTCTCGAGCCCGAGCGAATCGATCTTGAAGAACTCGAAGGCCTCGGCCGCCACCTCGCTCGTGATGCGCCCCCCGGCCTTCACCTCGGCGTAGTCGCGCACGCGCTTCAAGAGGCGGTTCGCGATGCGCGGGGTGCCCCTCGAGCGGCGCGCGAGCTCGACCACCGCGTCGTCTGCCATCGAGACGCCGAGGATGGAGGCGCTTCGGCGGATGATCTGCGAGAGCTCCTCGATGGAGTAGTAGTCGAGGTGCTCGATGATGCCGAAGCGGTCGCGAAGCGGGCCCGTGAGGAGGCCGGTGCGCGTGGTGGCGCCCACGAGCGTGAAGCGCGGGAGGTCGAGGCGGATGGAGCGCGCCGCGGGCCCCTTGCCGATGATGATGTCGAGCGCGAAGTCCTCCATCGCGGGGTAGAGCACCTCTTCCACGGCGCGGTTCAGGCGGTGGATCTCGTCGATGAAGAGGATCTCGCCGGGCTCGAGGTTCGTGAGGATGGCCGCGAGGTCGCCCGTGCGGGCGATGGCGGGGCCCGAGGTGATGCGGATCTTCGCGCCCATCTCATGCGCGAGGACGTTCGCGAGGGTCGTCTTGCCGAGCCCGGGAGGGCCGAAGAAGAGCACGTGGTCGAGCGGCTCCTTGCGCGCGAGCGCGGCGTCGATGTGCACGTGGAGCGCCTCGCGCACGCGGCCCTGGCCGAGGTAGTCGGCGAGGGTCTGCGGGCGAAGCGTGCGATCGATGTCGAGGTCGCCCGAGGTGAGCGCCCCGCCAAGGGTGGATTCGCTCGAGTGCGCGTCGTTCGCGAAGAGGTCCTTCGAGGGATCCGCCTCCCAGTTCACGAGGCCCCACCTCCAAGGCGCCTGAGGCCGAGGCCCACGAGCTCCTCGAGGCCCTCCTCGCCGGCGGCGTCCTCGAAGGCGAGGAGCACCTCGCGCTCCGTGAAGCCGAGCGACATGAGCGCCTGCTTGGCCTCGATGAAGGCCTCGGAGCTCGCGGCGGCCACGGCGCGCGAGCCCTCGGCGCCTCCCGCGAGCCGCTTCAGGATCGGGTCGTCGCGAAGCGGCCCCTCGAGGTCGACGATGAGGCGGTTCGCGGTCTTCTTGCCGATGCCCTTCGCGGTGGTGAGGCGCGCGGCGTCTCCCGAGGCCACGATCTCGGCGAGCTCGGCGGGCGAGAATGCGGAGAGGATCGCGAGCGCGCCCTTGGGGCCCACTCCGGAAACCGCCACGAGGCGCGCGAAGAGCGCGCGCTCCTCGAGGGTGGCGAAGCCGTAGAGCGAGATGTCGTCGTCCTTCACGCGCATCACGCAGAAGAGCTCGACGTCGCTCGCGCCGAGGGCGGGGAGCTGCGCGCGCGTGGAAAGCGAGATGCCGAGCGCAAAGCCGACGCCGCCCACGCTGAGCACGCAACGGTCCGCGTCGACGTCGACGAGGGTTCCCCTGAGGCGCTCAATCATGGAAGACTCCCTCCCCCCGCCTGCCGCCCCGCGGCCTCCACGAGCGCCACCGCGCCCACCCCCCGCACGCGCTCGGCCATGAGGGCGGACGCGGCGAAGAGGTGCGCGTGGCAGATGGCCGCCGCGAGGGCGTCCGCCGCGTGGTCGGGCTTCGGGTCGTGGTCGAGCGCGAGCAGGCGGCGCACCATGAAGGTCATCTGGAATTTATCCGCCTTGCCGGCGCCCGTCACCGACTGCTTGATCTCGGCCGGGGCGTACTCCCCCACCGGGCATCCCGCCACCGAGCAGGCGGCGAGCGCGGCACCGCGCGCCTGGGCGGTGGCGATGGCGGACTTCGCGTTTTGGCCGAAGTAGATCTTCTCGATGGCCACGGCCGAGGGCCCGTAGCGCTCGATCACCCTGGCGATCTCGCGGAAGATGGCGCCGAGGCGCGCGTCGACGGGCGTGCGCGCATCGGTCTCGATGCAGCCGTACGCCCGCGCGCGGCAGAGGCTTCCGCGGGTTTCCACCACGCCCCAGCCGGTGTGCGCAAGGCCGGGATCGATGCCGAGGATGACCACGCCCACCTCCCTTGAGCGAACAGGCGTTCCCTTCAGGATACCACGGGCCCTAGTTCTTCGAGAAGAGGCCCTGGCCCCAGATGTCGTCGCCGGAGCCGTCGAATCCTCCCCCGCTCGCGAAATCCTTGAGGTAGCGAAGGACGTCGCCGGGGAGGTTCCTCAGCATGTCGTCGGGAAGCGTCACGGAGAGGCCCATCGTGCCCTCGAAGGGGTTTGCCGAATGCCCGGCCTGCCCCGCGGGATCCTCCTCGGAGGGCTCGGGCGCGAGCGTCTCGTGCCAAGCGCAGGGCACCGGCCGCTCCCGCTCCACGAGCGCGCAATCCGAGACCACCGGCCCCGTGGGGCACTCGCGCCGAAGGAGCTCGGCGGCGTCGAGGCGCGCGAGGAGGCGCTCGGCGAACGCGGCGCCTATGCCGTGCTCCACCATGCCGCGAAGGCCATGGCCGTGCTCGATGTGCGTGAGGAGCGCGGCGTCCACCACGGAGAGCCGTCGCTCGTCCGTGGGCGCGAGGTCCTCGAGGCCGAGCCCCTCGGGCACCGCGAGTCGTCGAAGCGAGCCCTGCGGCACCACGGGCGAGACGAGGTTTCGCTCGGGGAGGATGGAGACGAGGTCCGAGCGATAGACGTCGCGGAAGGGCGCGTAGCTCGCCGAGGAGAAGCCGTCCGTATCCTGCCCGAGGGCGAGCGCCGTCTTGTCGGCCGAGGTGAGCGGGATGAGCGCGCCCTCGCGCTTCACCTTGAGGAGGAAAGCGCCGGAGAGGATCGCGGGGTCGGGCGCGAAGGGCGCCTCGGATGGACGCCCCGCGAAGCCGCGCGAGAGCACGCGCGCGAGCCCCGCCGCCTCCACCGCGCCGAAGTCGAGGACGTCGACGCCGAGGCGCGACGCCACCTCGCGGGCGTCGGCGAGGGCGCCTGGCTCGAGGAAGGGCGGGATGAAGGCCGTGACGCGCCTCGGGCCGAGCGCATCGCTCGCGAGGACGGCGAGCGCCGAGGAGAGGAGGTCTCCCGTGAGGCAGAGCGCCACGCCCTGGGCGTCCTGCTTGTCCACGAAGTCGCGCATCGCGAGCGAGAGGGCGTCCCAGATGAAGGACTTGCGCCGGTAGGGCGGCGCCTCCACGCGCTCGGGAAGCGGGCCCTCCATGAGGACGTCGATATCGGCCACGAGCAGGTGCTCCTCGAAGGAGGGCGCGCACGCGGCGAGCTCGCCCCAGGGCGTGAGCACGAAGGAGCCGCCGGTGTAGACCACGTCGTCCCAGCCGCCCACGGCGCCCACCGCCACGAGCCAGCTGTTCGCGTTCGTCGCGGTGCGCACGAAGGCGCCGTCTGAGAGCGAGGGCGCGAGGGCCGTCGATTCGTCGTCGGTCTCGAAGGGATCGAACGGCAGGTAGACCACCACGTCCGCGTTGAGCGACCCCGCGGCGAAGGACTGCAGCGAGGCGTAGCTCGTGCAGACGGCGAACTCGAGGTCGCCGAGCGCAAACGACGCCTTGGGCTCCTCGCCGAGAAGGAGCCCCTGGCTCATCATCGACTTGATGAACGCCGTCATGCGAAGCGGCACCATCTCGCCCTCGCGGATGAAGCCCACCTCGGTGGTGGGTGAGCCGCCGAGGGCCGTGGAGAAGGGCACGAGCGCAGGCGTGGCCGCGCGTGTGCTGAAGGCCTCGAGCGCCGAGGCCACGTCCTGCATGAACGGCTCGGTGTCGGCGAGGATGCCGAGGTCATAGCCCGTGAGCACGGGCATGGGGAAGATCGTGAGGTCGCAGCCGAGCGCGCGGGCGCGCTCCGTCTCCGCCACCATCTTCGCCACCGTGCCCTCGAAGTCGCCGAGGCGCGTGTTCATCTGTGCGAGGGCGATCCTCACGTCCCATCCCTCCTCGTCGCGCGGACGCGCGCTTTGACTCGCTCGTCCGCGCCCTACGCGTTCCCTAGGCCACCTTCACCGAGCCCTGGGGCCCCACGACCTCGTTGGCCTCTCCCACGAGGAGCATGTTCTTGGCGTCCACTTGCACGGGCACCGCGATGCGCAGCGTCGAGGCGCCCCTTCCGGCCACGAAGAGCTCCACGCGGTCGTTTCCCGGGTAGTGCGAGAAGAGGCCGTGGAGTTGCTCCATCACGAAGGGCGTGAGCTGCTCCTTCTTCACCTCGAGCGTGAGGGTCTTCTGGCGGTTCGTGGCCTCGTTCAAGACGAGCGGCTGGATCTCGCTCGCCTTGAACTGGATGTTCGTCTGGTTCTGGCGCTCGGTGCGCTCGAGCACGCCGCGGATGCGCACGAAGACCTCGTTCGTCTCGTCCTCGAGGATCTGCCGCGCGGGGCCGAAGACCTTCGGGAACACGACCACGTCGAGCTCGCCCTCGAGATCCTGCAGCGTGAGGGTGGCCATGGCCTCCCCGCGCTTCGTGGTCTTGTGCGTGAGCTCGCTCACCATGCCGCAGAGCCAGATCGGCGTGTCCTCGGGCACGAGGTAGCGGCCGGAGGTGTCCGGCTCGGCGAGCACGTCGGCGATGGCGTAGTCCCGCGCCTCGGCCATCGCGTAGGCAAACGGCGAGAGCGGGTGGTCCGAGACGTAGAGGCCGAGCGCCTCCTTCTCCTGCGCGAGCTTGGTGAGGCGGTCCCACTCGAGGTCGCTCGGCGGCGGCACCTCCAGCTCGAAGCCCGCCTCGTCGCCGAGGTCGAAGAGGTCGAAGAAGGACGTCTGGCCCTCGGCGCGGCTCTTCTGGCGGTTCTGCGCGAGCGCGAGCACGTTGGCGGGGTTGTTCTTGTCCACGAAGCTCATGAGCTGGCGGCGCGGATAGCCCGAGAAGTCGAACGAGCCGGCCTTCACGAGGCACTCGATGGCGCCGCGGTTGAGGTTTTGCGAGGGCACGCGATCCACGAGGTCGTGGAGGTTCTCGTAGGGGCCCCTCGCCTCGCGCTCGGCGATGATGGCCTCCGCCACCGCGGAGCCGAGGTTCTTGATGCCCGCGAGCCCGAAGCGCACGCCCTCGGAGGTGGCCGTGAAGTCGCTTCCCGATTCGTTCACGTCGGGCGGCAGCACGGCGATGCCCTCGCGGCGGCAGGCGTTCATGTAGTGCACGATCTTGTCCGTCTT
>CANQNP010000044.1 GCA_947625235.1 uncultured Atopobiaceae bacterium
TTCTTCCTGCTGCCGCTGATGAAGCAGCCGCAGCCCGTGGCCGCGCCGACGATGAAGCAACCGCACTTCACGCCGCCGGTGACCGCCTCGAGCTCGGCCTCGGAGATCTCGCCCTCGGGCTGCTCGGCGTCGGCGGCGAGGATGTCGGCCGCGGTGAGGTCGAGGTCGTGCGCGGCCGCGAAGGCGGCGACGGCCTCGGCCATGGCGCGGCGCGCCTGCCTCTCGGGCACGCCGTCGATGGCGACCCCCTCCGTCACGGTGGTGAGCTCTGCCTGGAGCGCGTCATCGGTGGAGACGACTTCGTAGAACTTCTGGATCTTCTCGTTCATCGGTCTTCCTTTCCGCACATCGGGAACTGGGGGCGATTATCCATAATGCTGCCATCCCCGAGGGCCAAAGCCGCGAACGGTGCCTGTACCTGCGCTTTCATGCGCTCATGGCTGCCTTTCGCGTACAAGCCGCGGAGAGTTCGTGAACGACGTGGGTGAAGGTCCTCGCGCTGCGCGACGCGAGAAGCGGAGGACTTTTGATACAGCCCCTACTTTTTCACCCCCCGCATGGACGGCGGTTCGGACGCGCGAAGATCGCGCGCATCCGAGACCTGGCCATGCGGGGCAACCTAAACGGCAATCAGTCTTGCTGGACCTTGACGGTCTCGGCGATGGCGCAGGCGAAGGCGGCGACGGCGAAGCCGAGCGAGATGAAGAGCCAGATCTCGGGGCCGAAGCCCTGCTGCGTGACCTCCGCGCCGCCCACGTAGGAGAGGTAGCCCGCGAGCCCCTCGTGCACCTCGGAGAAGTGCGCGAAGAAGGCCGAGCCGGAGATGGGCGCAAAGGCGATCGACACCGCGCACGCCGCGATCGTGAAGGCCGAGCCCCACGCCATGAAGCGCCTGAGCTGCTGTTCCCCGAAGATCTTGTGCGTGAGCGTGCCGAAGACGCCGAGCGCGATGAACGTGAGGGCCGCCACCCAGAGCGCCTCGGCCGCGCCGAGCATCCACGTGAGCGTGGGCTCGTCGAAGGCGTTCGCGAGCTGCACGGCGAGGTCGGCGAAGTTGAGCGGCCCGTAGGTGGCATTCACGTCGAGCGCGAAGTTCGCGTTCGAGGTGAGGGTGTCGAGCGTGATGATCCACTCGGGCGCCGCCACCCACGGGAAGAGCGAGAACACGAGCGCGAGCACGCCGAAGACGACCTCCGCCCAACGAAGCTTCCGGGCCTGTGCCGCGGCCTCAGCCTGCGCACGTTCCTTCGCCCGCTTGGCGCTCCGCTTCTTCGCCATCGCGCTCCCCTACTCCCTACGCAAGCAACAGTTCCGCGATCTGCACGGTGTTCGTGGCCGCGCCCTTGCGGATCTGGTCGCCGCAGCACCAGAGCGCGAGCGCGCGCGAAGGATCCTCCACCGCGAGGTCTTCGCGGATTCTTCCCACGTAGACGAGGTCCTGGTCCGAGGTGTCGAGCGGCATCGGGTAACGCCGCGCGGGCAGCTCGGCCGCGGGCTCGTCCACCACCTTCACGCCGGGGGCATCGCGAAGGATCTCGCGCGCCTCGGCCGGCGTGAGCGGACGCTCGAAGCGAAGCGCCACGCTCTCGGCGTGCGAGCGCATCACCGGCACGCGCACGCAGGTGCACCCCACGCGAAGCTCGGGCAGGTGCATGATCTTTCGCCCCTCGTTTTGGAGCTTCATCTCCTCAGAGGTGTAGCCGCGCGCGTCGAAGCCGCCGATCTGCGGAATGAGGTTCAAGGCGAGCTGGTAGGCGAAGGCATCGGTCGCGGGCACACCCTCGCCGAGGGCAAGCGCCGCCTCCTCGGCCACGAGCGCCTCCATGCCGCGACGCCCCGCGCCGGAGGCCGCTTGATAGGTGGAGACCACCATCGAGCGCAGCCCCGCCGCCTTCGCGAGCGGCCAGGCCGCCACGAGGCAGATGATGGTCGCGCAGTTCGGGTTCGCGATGATGCCGTGGCTTGCGGCCACGTCGGCCGCGTTGATCTCGGGCACCACGAGCGGCACCTCGGGAAGCAGGCGGAAGGCCGACGAGTTGTCGACGACGATCGCGCCCTCCGCGGCCGCCGCCGGGTAGAGCGCCATGGCGATGTCGTTCGCCGCGGCGCCGAGGATGAGGTCCACGCCACGGAGCGCCTCCGCCGTGCCTTCGCAAAGCTCGAGGTCATCGGCCGCGAGGTGCGCGTTTCCCTGCCAGGGGAAGCGCTCCCCCGCAGTGCGCGCGCTGCCGAGCACCCTCAGGCGCCGAAGCGGGAAGTCGCGCTCGGCGAGGCAGTCCACCATCTGCCGCCCCACGGCGCCCGTCGCGCCCACGACGGCCACGTCGAGCCCGCCCTTCTCGGCCACCTTCTCGGCGAGCGTGGCGCCCGTGGGAAGCTTCGCGAGCTCGTCGTTCAGGGCCACGAGCTTGGCCGTGGCGCCGGGGAAGGCCTCCTGCGGCTCGAGCTCGGAGAGCGGATCCGCGGACCGCGCCTCGGCCCACACGCGCTTCTCGTCTGCCATGGCTATACCTCCTCGCGCACGAAGGCGTCGTAGACACGCCGCACCGTCTCGGCGAAGTCGCGTTCGTTCACGCCCACGATGATGGTGATTTCCTGCGAGCTCTGCGAGATCATGCGCACGTTGATCCCCGCGTCGCCGAGCGTCGTGAGGATCTTTCCCGAGGTGCCGGGGCGCTTCGACATGTTGCGCCCGACGACCGACACGAGCGCGAGCCCGTCGATCACCTTCACCTCGTCCGGCTCGAGCTCCTCCTTGATGTCGCGCACGATCGAGTAGATCGAGTTCTTCACGTCGGCCGCGTTCACCACCACGGAGAAGGAGTCGATGCCCGTGGGCAGGTGCTCGATGGAGATGCCGTAGCGCTCGAAGATCGCGAGCACGCGCCTGAGCGCGCCGACCATGTTCGAGAGGTGCGTCTTATCCACGTAGATGGAGAGGAAGTCCTTGCGTCCGGCGATGCCCGTGACCACAGGCTCGCCCGGGTGGTGCTCCACGCGCTCGCGGATGATGGTGCCCGTGTGCGTGGGGTCGTTCGTGTTCAAGATCTGGATGGGGATGTTCGCCTCGCGCACGGGGAAGATCGCGTCCTCGTGGAGCACGCTCGCGCCCATGTAGGAGAGCTCGCGCATCTCGTCGAACGTGATGCGATCGATCGTGCGCGGCGCATCCACGAGCGAGGGATCGGCCGAGAGGAAGCCCGAGACGTCGGTCCAGTTCTCGTAGAGGTCCGCCGAGAGCGCCCGCGCGAGGAGCGAGCCCGTGATGTCGCCGCCACCGCGCTCCATGAGCTTGATCTCGCCGTCGTTCGTGGCGCCGTAGAAGCCCGGCATGCAGAACTTCCCGAGGCGCTTCACCGTGGCGCGCACGAGCTCGTCGGTGCGCTCCTCGTTCAGGGTGCCGTCGTGGTGGAAGACGATCACGTCCGCCGCGTCCACGAAGGGAAGCCCGAGGTACTCGGCCATGAGGTGCGCCGTGAACCACTCGCCCCTCGAGACGATGTACTCCTCGGAATCACTTCCGATGTGGCTCGCGAACTCGGCGAACTTCTCGGCCACGGGGAAGGCGAGGCCGAGGCCCGCCTTGATGGCGAGGAAGCGCTCCTCCACGTCCCTCAGGAGGTCCGTCGCGTCCACATGGTAGGCGCGGTGGGCGCACACGAGGTAGAGGAGGTCTGTGACCTTGTTGTCGTCGGGGAAGCGGCGTCCCGCGGCGGAGACCACCACGAAGCGCCTCGCGCTATCGGCGCGGATGATCTCCTTGATCTTCTTGAACTGCTCGGCCGTGGCCACCGAGGAGCCGCCGAACTTCGTGATCTTGAGCATGGAACCTCCGGGGAGTGCGCGATGCGGGCGTGCGGGCTAGAGAAGGGATTCGAGGGACGCGGCGGCCTCATCCGAGAAGCTCGCGACGAAGGTCTCGGGGTCGGCCTCGGCGGCCGCGCGGGCGAGCTCGCCCGCGCGCACGGGATCGAGCCCAAACACGAGGGAGAGGGCCTTGCCGGTGCCGGAACCCTCGGCGCTCGCGAGCAGGCGCGCGCCCTCGGGCGCCGGCGCGTTCGTGGCGAAGAGGTACGCGGCGCCGAGGAGCGCGGGGTCCCATTCGAGCGTCTCGGCCGTGGCGTAGCGCGGCTTCTCCCCCGCCGCCACGTCGAGGAGGTCCTGCACGATGGCGTTTCCCGTGGGAAGCGCGCCCGCGCCCTGGCCGAAGAACTTGAGCTCGCCCACCGTCTGCCCCACGAGCGTGGCGAGGTTGAAGTTCGTGGGCACGTGCGCCTCCTCGCTCGCGCGCGAGAGCACCACCGGCTCCACGCACGCGGCGTAGCAGCCGCCGTCTTGGCGCGCCCGCATGAGCAGGCGCACGCTCCAGCCCCTGGCCTCGAGCGCGTCCAAGATGGGCTTCGTGAGGTGGCGGATGCCGAGCACGGGGATGTCGCGGCGGCAGAGCGAGCCGAATGCCACCGTCGCGGAGATGATCGCCTTGTTTTGCACGTCGACGCCGTCGATGTCGGCCGAGGGATCGGCCTCCGCGTAGCCGAGCTCCTTCGCCTCGGCGAGCGCCTCGCCGAAGGTCTTGCCGCTTCGCTCCATGGAATCGATGAGGTAATTCGAGGTGCCGTTCAAGATGCCCGAGAGCTCGGTGACGTCGTCCACGCGCCGCGCCTTCTCGATGCCGGCGATCCACGGCACGCCGCCGCCCGAGGTGGCCTCGATCTTGAACGCCACGTCGTGCCTTGCCGCGAGCTCCATGAACTCCGCGAAGTGCGCCGCGACGACCGCCTTGTTGGCCGTGACCACGCTCTTTTTCGCCTCGAGCGCGCGCACGAGGAAACCGTGCGCCGGCTCGATGCCGCCCATGGCCTCCACCACGCACTCGATCGAGGGATCGTCGAGGATGTCGGCCACGTCGTGCGTGACGAGCGGGTCCTCGAGCTCGCCGGGCAAGGTGAGGATGCGGCACACCTCGAGCTCCGGCACGCGCTCACGGCAAATCCTGAGCACGCCGCCGCCCACCGTTCCGCAGCCCAACAGCGCGATCCTCATGCGTCCTCCTGCTCGTCTCATGGGAGCCTCAAGTCTAGCGCCGCGCTAGCTGACCTCGAAGCCGTGGGGGTCGGTGGAGAGGATGAAGCGCTCGTAGCTCGGGAATTCGCGCTCCCACGCGGCGGAGACGGCCTCCGCGACGTCGTCGGAGAGGCACGCCGCGAGGAGCGCCGAGCCCGATCCGCTGATCCAAAACCCCGCGGCGCCGGCGTCGAGCGCGAGCTTCTTCGCGCGGTCGTGGTCGGGGATGAGCTGCTTTCGGAAGGGTTCGTGCACGCGATCCGCGAGCACGGCGCCGAGGAGCTCGCCGTCGCCCTCGCCGAGGGCGCGCACGAGCGCGAGGCAGCGGCTCGACTGCCACTCGACCACGCGATGTGGCACCTCCTTCGGAAGCACCATGCGCGCCTTGTCCGTGCGCACCGCGTAGGGCGGGCAGAGGAGCGCGAAGCGCCAGCGCTCGTCCACCGGCCAGGAGACGATGATGAGCTCCTCGTCATCGGTGGTGCAGGAGCTCGCGAGGTTGCCGAGCACGGAGGGCACGACGTTGTCGGGATGGCCCTCGATGGCGTTCGCGATCTCGATCACCCGCGAGGGATCCGCGTCCCGCCCGCAGGCGAGGAGCCCCGCCGCCACGCCGGCGACGATGCAGGTGGAGCTCGAGCCGAGGCCGCCCGTCACGGGGATGTCCGCGTCGATCTCGATCTTCACGGGCGCCGCGTCGAAACCGCTGAGCTCGCAGGCCTTCTGGTAGCTCGTCCACACGAGGTTGTCTTCGCCTTGGAATTTCGCGTCGCAGCCGGAGATGGCGAGCCTTCCCGCGGGCTCGAGGTGGAAGCGGTTCGCAAGCGAGAGCGCGAGGCCGAGCACGTCGAAGCCCACGCCCATGTTTGCCGAGGTCGCGGGCACCGTGATGTCCACGGGGCGCGGAAGCTTCGCCACGCTCATGGAAGGAGCCTTTCCGCTTCTGCCTCCACGAAGGCCACGGCGTCCGCGGGCGCGATGGCGCCGTCGAAGCGCACGGCCGCGTCCGCGAGGGCCGCAAGCTCAGCGGGGGGCTCCACGCCGGTGAGGCGCGCGAGGGCCTCCATCGCGGCGAAGCCCGAGCGCTCCTCGGGCGCGCCGAGGGCCAGGAGCACGTCGGCCGGGAACTTGAACGGCGAGGCGGTGGAGAGGAGCACGCGCGAGCGGCCCTCGGGCTCGCTCGCGGCCATCACGCTCGCGCCCACGCCGGTGTGCGGGTCGATGAGGATGCCGTCTTCCTCCCAGGCGCGCTTGATGGCGGCGCGCGTGGCGTCGTCGTCCGTCCGGCCCGCGGTGAAGGTCGCGCGGATGCGCTCCATCACGCGCTCCGGCACCGTGTAGCAGCCCTTTTCCGCGAGATCTGCCATGAGGCTCGCCACGAGCTCGCAGTCGCCGTCGCTCTCGTAGTAGAGGAGGCGCTCGAGGTTCGACGACACGAGGATGTCCATCGAGGGCGAGATCGACTTCTTGAACTCGCGGCGCCGGTCGTAGACGCCGGTGGCGAGGAAGTCCACGAGCACGTCGTTCGCGTTCGAGCAGATGCAGAGTCGCCCCACGGGAAGGCCGAGGCGCTTCGCGAGGTAGCCGGCGAGGATGTCGCCGAAGTTTCCCGTGGGCACGAAGAAGTCGATCTCCTCGTCCGCGCCCACCTTGCCCGCGCGCACGAGCTGGCACCACGCGTCCACGTAGTAGACCACCTGCGGCACGAGGCGCCCGACGTTGATGGAGTTCGCGCTCGAGAGCGTGATCCCGCGCTCGGCGAGCCGCGCCTCGAGCGCGCGATCGGAAAACACGCGCTTTACCGCGGTCTGCACGTCGTCGAAGGTGCCAGCGACAGCCGTGACGCCCACGTTCGCGCCCGGCTGCGTGACCATCTGCAGCCGCTGGACGTCGCTCACGAGGCCTTCCGGATAGAAGACGACGATCGCCGTGCGATCCACGTCCGCAAATCCCGCGAGGGCCGCCTTGCCCGTGTCTCCCGAGGTGGCGGTGAGGATGAGCACGCGCTCGCCGGCCGTGGCGGCGTCGCTCGTGGCGAGGGCGATCTCCACCAGCCGCGGGAGCATTTGGAGCGCCACGTCCTTGAAGGCGCAGGTGGGGCCATGGAAGAGCTCGAGGCGCCAATCGCAGCCGAAGGGCGTAAGCGGCGTGATCTTGGGATCGGAGAAGCTCGCGCCGTACGCGCTCGCCACCGCGCGCTCGATCTCCTCTGAGGTGTAGGCCGGGATGAGGAGCGAGAGCACCTGGCGCGCATGGGCGAGGTAGTCCACCTCGGAATTTGCCTCGAGGCCGAGCGCGGCGAGGTCGAGGTGCGCGTCGAGCACGTCGTCGCTCACGAAGAGCCCGCCGTCTGCCGCGAGGCCCTCGAGGATCGCCGCCTTCGCATCCACGACGACGCCCGCGCCGCGCGTGCTGTGATACCTGCCAGCCATGGGGCTCCTTTCCCTCAGAGCCCCCATTCTAGTGGCCGCCCAGCAAAAGCTTCGGACAAGCAGCCCTGATTGCGGTACCGCGCTCCGCGGTACCGCAGTAACCCCTCCTCGGCGCAAGCCTACATGGCCTGCACTTGAGGTTGGGCGTGGGTGCCGCCCTCGTGGAGCCTGAGGTAGCTCTTCGCGTGGTGGCGCGCCTGCTCGGAGGGGTTGCGGCGGAACTCGTCGCCGATGAGGTAGTTGATGTAGCTCGCGGTGTCCTGCACCTCGGGGTGGTTGCCCGGGGCCTTGAAGGTGAGGAACGTCGTGTCGCGCTCGAGGCCGTCCGGCTCGTCGATGGTCTCGATGGTGCCGATGCCGTCGCTGAAGGCCGCCACGCTCGCGGCGCGCGTTTGCTCGAACGTGCGATAGGCGGCATCGAGGCGCGTGCCCATGAGGTTGTCCTCCACGCGCTCGTCGAGTGCCGCGAGGGCGCGCTCCCAATTCTCGCCCGCGTTCCACGAGCGATCTACCTCGGGATACGCTTCCTCCACGACGGATGCCACGCGCGAGGCGATGATCTGCGCGACGGTGGGGCCAGCTGCCATGGACGAGGATGCGGGGGCCTTCGCGGCGGGTGCCGGAGTGGAAGCCCGTGGCGAGGCGGGAGCCGGCATCGGCGCCTGCGCGGCAGAGGGGATCGCCGGTGCCTCGGGCACCTGCGGCACGCGCGGCACGGACGTCACCGCCGCCGGCACGCCCTCCGGTCGCGCGCTCACCTGGTTGGAGAGCTCGCGCGCCTCGATCGCCTGCACGCCGAAGGCGCTCGACACCGCGGGATCCCACCACGAGGTGCCCACGTCGCCCACGGAGCCATCCGCGCGCATGATGACGGGCATGTCGTCGAGCATGTTCTTGCCCATACGCTCGGAGAGCACCTGCCGCACGCCCTTCGCCTTCTGCGCCATGCGCGACTTCAGGCTCTTGTCGGCCACGTAGGCCACGGCCACTTGGTCGAGGTCGCGCGTGTCGGAGAGCGCCTCGAGGTAGGGGTTTCCCTCGGAGACGTGGCGGGCGGGATGCGCGCCCTGCGGCGCGTCGGAGGCGGCGCTCAAGGCCGCGTGGCTGGGCGCCACCTTAGGACCCTTCGCGGCCTGGCGCGAAGGCGCGGAAGAGGCGGGGGCCGCCTGGCGCACGGGACGCGGCGCCACGCCCTGGCCGTAGAGCAGCTCCTCATAGGCCTCGCGCTCGCGACGAAGGGCGCGATACCCGAGGCCGCCCGCCACGCCGGCACCCAGCGCGGCGCCCACCACCCCCGAGATGGCGGAGGCGGCGATCACCGCGGTATCGCTTGCGGCCCACGCCACCGAGGGCGTGAGCACGACGGGCGCGGCTGCCCCTGCCGCAGCCACCCAGGCACTTGTCCGAGAAGCAGAGCCCATGGTTTGCCTTTCGCCGGCACGTTCGCGCGGGGCGATAGCACGAGGCGCGCTCGAGAGGGCGATACGCCCTGCCGCGAGATGGCGGCTCCGAGCGGATGTGTCTTGGGATGCCCATGGAGGCTGCATCGACAAGACGGCGTGGTGTCGTTTGAGCTTCGTGTACCGTCGCGATTGCCCCTAAATATAGGAAACAAGGCCCCTTCCCTGCAAGAACTTTCCCGAGGAAAGGCCTCGGGCGGGCCCTCCGCGCGCCGCCGAATGACGGGGGCCGTCCGCCTACGCATCGCAAAAGGTCGCTCTATTCTCTGCGAGCATGGGGAGAACTCCTCCACGAAAGGATCCCCATGCGCGATATCGCCATAGTCACGGGCGCCTCAAGCGGCCTCGGTCGCGAATTCCTCCGCCAGCTCGACCTCGGTGCGGGCGGCCCCCTCGACGAGATCTGGGCCATCGCGAGAAGCGAATCCGCGCTCGACGAGGTGAAGCGCCAATCCCACACGCCGGTGAAGGTGCTCGCGCTCGACCTCACGGATCCCGCCGCCTTCACCACGTTCGCAAACGAGCTCAAGGCCGCGGCCGACGGGCTGAACGTCCAGTGGCTCGTGAACTGCGCCGGCTTCGGCAAGTTCGGCACGTTCGAGGAGGTGGGCGAGGCGAACGGCTCGATGGTGAAGCTCAACTGCCTCGCCGTCGTGGAGGCCTGCTACCAGGCGCTCCTCTACATGCACGCCGGCTCGCGCATCGTGAACATCTCGAGCGCGGCGGCGCTCCTCCCCCAGCCCGGCCTCTCCACCTACGGCGCCACGAAGCGCTTCGTGCTCGACTTCTCGCGCGCGCTCGACGCCGAGCTCGGCCCCGTGGGCATCCACGTGACGGCCGTGTGCCCGAAGTTCATGCACACGAAGTTCCTCGACAAGCCCGGCGACCACGGCGCGCTCGACCGTGTGCTGTGGATTGGCTTCGAGGATCCGCGCACCTGCGTGAGCGAGTCGCTTCGCTCGGCGCTTCGCGGCAAGCGCGTGGCGATCACCTCGCCCGACGTCCGCGTGATGAACGCCCTCTGCAAGGTCATCCCCACGGACGTGGCCATGGCCCTCGAGGCCTGGATCGGCCAAAGGACCTCACAAGGAAACGCGAGCTAGAGAGCTTACGCCGCGGAGGGGCTATTGCGCTATGCACTACGGATGCAGAGCTCCGCGTTTAGGAGCTCTGCGCTTTATTGCGAAGGGACCGTATCAAAACGGCCATCTGCCCTCGCGCAGAGCGAGGGCAGATGATTCTCGCTCACCCGCATGAGCGCGTATGGGACGCGCCCGAAGATCGCGGGCGCATCCCAGTACACGCTCAGGCGGGGCAAAAGACCAGTTCAAGCCCGTACCACCTAGGTTGTCCCGGATGGC
>CANQNP010000045.1 GCA_947625235.1 uncultured Atopobiaceae bacterium
GCTTGCGCCGGTGGTGGTGCGCGTAGGGGCTTGCGCCGGCTGGCACGCAGGGGCTTCGGCCGGCCGCGGTGGCGCGTAGAGGCTTGCGCCGGTACGCGGAGGGGCTTCGGCCGATGGTGGTGGCGCGTAGAGGCTTGCGCCGGTACGCGGAGGGGCTTCGGCCGGTGGCGGTGGCGCGTAGGAGCTTGCGCCGGTACGCGGAGGGGCTTCGGCCGGCAATCGAGCCGCGTAGGGGCTTGCGCCGGTGGGCCATGTTAGACGCGAAGGGCCTCTACGTCACTGAATCGGGCGTGGAGCGCCTTCGGCCGGCAGTGGATCAGTTCCCTAAGGCCTTCGGCCGAAACATCGACACCGGCGCAAGGCCCTAGACGGCGCGATCACCGGCGCAAGCTCCTACGGAACTCGGCGCAAGCCTCTACACGCCATGCCACCGGCGAAAGGCCCTCTACGCCGCCGATGCCAGCATGTTCACGAACGGAGAACGCGACCGGCAAGGGCCTGCTGATGCGCCCCTGCGCGAAAGTACCAGCATGTGCGCGAACGGAGAACGCGACCGGCAAGGCCCCCGCTGATGCGCCCCTGCGCGAATGTACCAGCATGTGCGCGAACGGAGAACGCGACCACTACCATGCCGTGCGCGATGGCCGCATGACCACGTCGCTTGATTCGTATGAGGTGTGGACAGATCGGAATGGATACGGCGGCTCCTCGCGATCGAAGATGAGGACTACGACCTCAACGCGATGTATCGGGGCTACCTCGACTGCGCGGCAACCATATTCGGCGGTCGCGTGCCACCTAAGGAGGAGATCCTCCACGCGGACGATGCCACCACGCGCGCCATCCTCGCCGAGATGGAAACCCGCGACCCCGAGTGGCTGCGAACCGGCAAGGAGCCGGAAATCGGTTATGACAAACCGGAGACTAAGGCGTGGAAGACCCGAACGGAGCAGGCGCGAAAAGACCACGAGGACGAGTTGAAAACCGCGGAAGCCTTGAAGAAGCATGGCATACGCTGCACCTTTGTCGTTGATCAGTACGAAGAGACGAGAGACGGGGTTGTGCACACTCGCGGTCTTGCCGATTGCGAGGGCGGCCTTGAGATCAAGACGCTCAGGGAGGCCTCTTCGTACAACACGATCGATAGCCACATCAAGCAGACGAGTCGCGGCAAGAAGGACGCGAAGGTCATCGTTTTCAACAATTCGCTCAATAAGAGCAGCGCAACCGATGCGGACGTGGCGAGATGGATTAAGCGAAGCCATGCCTTCAAGCGAGGCAAGATATACCTCATCCAGCGTGACGGCTCCTTGCGAAGGGTAAGGTAAGCGCCCCACGTCCCAAGAGAGAGGAGACGGTTCTTCTATCTCGAAAATGGCGAAGGCCAGTCGGATATGTTTCAGCCGCCGCTCAGAGATCAGTTGACCTTCGTGACGCGTCATCATATGATGACGCTCAGCTTGGAGGGAGGGAGATGACGCGCACGCAATTCGCCCCGCTCTTCCTCGCCCAAGTGAAGCGCTTCGTGGCGGAGGGCTCACTCGTCCTCGTGCCTCGACGTGCGAGCCTCGCGTTCATGGCTGATCGCGGCATGACGATGGCAACGCTTGAGGAAATCATCCTTTCGCTCGAGGTGGACGACTGCTTTGACGGCCCGAAAGGGACAGGGATCCACGTTTCGCAAACAACTGGACCGTTGCCGAGTTCTCCCCTTCATTCGAAGGAGAGAAGTTGTACCTGAAGCTATCCATACGAGTTGATATGACACAAGCGAAATGCCTGTCGGTAAAAGCATTTGTGGAGAGGCGCGAAGATGATTGATTTCGTAGACACCTTCTGCCCTGAGTGCGATACGAACGTTCGCGCCATCCTTCGAGAGCAGCCCGCCGCGCTGCGCGTTCGCGGCGAGGAGGTCGACTTCACGGAGACCGTGGCGATTTGCCCAAACTGCGGCGCGGAGATTGGAGACTCCCGCATCGAGGGTGAAAACCTCGATCGTGCCTCTGCGGCCTACCGGGCACGCCACGGCATTCCATCGCCGGAGGAGATTCGCAGGCTGCGGGACTTCTACGGGCTCTCCCTTCGCGAGTTCAGCCGCTTCCTCGGGTTTGGCGAACAGACCGTGTATCGGTATGAGCATGGGGACATCCCCGACTTGGCGCACAGTTTGATCTTGGAGCAGGCGCAGACCTCCGAAGGCGCGCAGCGGCTCTTGGCCAAGAACCGAGAGAGGCTTAGCAAGCGTTCCATAGAGAGCATCGAGCTGGCACTCTCGACGCCAACCAAGGAGCTTGCCTGGATGCGACCGCTGCCATCGAGATTGGAGGGGCAAGCCGAAGACGCCCCTTCGACGAAGAACGGGTATCGGGCGTTCGATCCGGATCGAGCTATGGCGTTGACGTATCTCCTCGCCCAGAGGTGCAAGGACCTCTTTTGGACGAAAAGCCAAAAGGCGCTCTTCTTCGCCGACATGTTCGCCTGTGCTTGCCGTGGAAGGTCCCTGACCGGCCTTCGCTACGCCCACGCTACCTACGGCCCCGTGGCCAATGGCAGGGAGGGCCTGCGCTACCTGCTGGCGGAGGACGGTATCGTGGAGTTTCGCGAGCGCAACTGGGGGGAAGTGCTCGTGCCCGGCAAGCAGCTCGCGAACGACCCATTCTCGGAGGCAGAGCACGCGCTGATTGATGGGATCGCGGACTTTGTGAACTCGTTCGACACCGCGCGGGAGATCTCGGACTTCTCGCACGAACTCGTGTGTTGGCAAGACACGATGGACGGACAGGTCATCGACTACGCCGAGGCCGCGGAGGAAGTCGCAAGGGCAATGGAGGCGAGGATGCCGGAATTGGGTAGTTTGGTGACGAGATAGAGGACATGTGCGCCGTTGGCGAGAGGCAACATCGAGTCGTCACCACCCCTCGATTTCCAATGTCATCCTGTATTGCGCGGCGGTGACCTTTACCTAACTCAAACCCCTATCTGGTGTCCTCATACACCAACATTTGAGAAGTGATCAAGCGATCACTGCTCGGACTCCGTATCGTGGCAATTGCTTACGGTCTTCATCTCCACATTTTGCTTGAATTCTTGTTCTGACATCTCCATGGCCTTGGCAAATAAATCATAGTCTCCGCATCCGGTCGGGACCCCTAAACCCATCTTCACGACAGCTATGTCTTCTCGTTTGTCCAAGCTGTTGTCGTACGTGTTCCCCCTACACAGAAACAGACACTCAGTATTCCCGCTCCATTCGTTTTCCTTCGGATCGTTCCGCTCGTTTCCAACCGGATAAAGGAAGTAGCCCTTTTTAGCGTCGAATCTGAACATATAGGACAGGATCTGGAAGTAGTCATCTTGTCCGATGTTCTGCTTGGGCTTGTATTTGGCGTCAGCGATGACATCCCTATTGGCACCCCGACCCAAGAAGTCAGGGAACATCTTGCCGACGCATTTACCTGTAACGAAATCGCAGAAGATCGGCTGTGGATTGCCTTTGTCTCCCTTGCGGTTCTCGGGATGGTAGAACGCATCTCCGATGAGCTCGTTCACGTACTCCTCCCAGAGCCAGGAGCCATCGAAGAGGATGCCAAAAACTCGGTCGCGCCCGCCCCCGATGCTGTGTCTCTGGTGCTGCAAGATCATAAGGCAGAGCGACTGGAGCGCCTGGTACTCCCGGAAGTAGGAATGGCGAATTGGGTTGCGCTTATTCGCGACAATGACCTCCCATCTTTCGCACGCACGGTAGAAGGGAGTGCTTTCCGTCACCTTCGCAATCTCGTCCCTCATCTCTGAGAGTACGATTCTTCCATCCTTTTCTCTCTTGAAGTATTCGATCGTATGGCGGACGAGCTCCATGAGACGATTGTCCACCGTGAATTGCCTCTGGACGTAGGCGACTTTCCCCAAGAATGGCGTGTTATCCCTCAGGTGCCTGGCGACGTCGATCGTGCCGCGAACGTTCCCGTCGTTGAGCTCACGCCTGATATACGTTTTGTAAGTTCCCTTTCTCAAAGCAGACTTCAGTACATGCGGGAAGAGGAAGATGAGCCAGTTGAAGAGCTGGGTGTCTAAATTGGCATCAGTCTTAAGGTTCACGAGATTGGGGCAGCACCCCGTGACTTTCGTGAGCAAATACTCGAGGAAGAAATCATCGCCATCATCCGAGAACCTAGACTCAATAACAAGTCTCTCGTCCTTGTAGCCGAGAAAGCCCATCACGTTCGATGTCCATACGGTATCGCCCGCAGTTCGGAGCACTATCTGATTAGGGCTGACGTCCTTTGCAGCGGATGCGCCCAAAGGGAATATGAAGACGCCCTCGTTCTCGAGATCCCCAAGGGTCCTGTCGCAGATGCGAGAAACGAGTCCCTCCACAACATTGAGCTCGCGCTTGTTGATTTGCCTGTTGTCCCGAAGCCGCCTGGCTTTCTCCACGCCATCGGATGCACTCATGAGCTGGTCGTCTCTCGGAGCTAGCCGGACACGTTGTCGTCAGATGCGCCAGAGTTCTCGTACGCCTTATAGAAACGCTCCAATATGGCCTCCTCGTCGTACATGCCTCGCACATAGTCGCGGAGGAGAGGTTCGATGTGGTCCCTCCAGAGCCCGTCAAAGCCGAGATTCTCGCCCTTGAGCTTTAAGAAGTATGCGGGACCGATGTGGTAGTAGGCGTTAAGCTCGTCCGTATTCGAGATCTCCTTGTTCAGTCTCTCCATACGAGAGATGGCTTCCGCTCTTTTGTCTTCAGGAAGATCGTCGAATATGGACTTTTGCTCCTCTGCCTTGAGTTCGATGAAGCGGAACCGGCGACGCATAGCGAAGTCAAAGGTGTCAACGGAGCGATCGATGTCGTTCATCGTGCCGATGACGTAGACGTTCTCCGGAATGTAGAACTTCTCATCCATATCTGCATGGAGATTGGCATACTGCGTCGAAACCTCACCCTTGGGGCCCCTGTATTCTGGGTCGATCGCAAAGAAGAGCTCCCCAAAGATCTTTTAAATCTCTCCGCGATTGATTTCGTCTATGATGAAGACATAGTTCTTAGGCGCTTCATCCGATTCCTCGGATTTTTCGAGGTCCTCGCGAGCTCGATTAACGAAAGCCTTGAAAACGCCATCCTTGAGTTCAAATCCCATCGACCCGTCATCGTTGAATAGCTGGCGAAGCCCCTCGACGAAGTCCGTGTAGTCATAGCTTGGGTGGAACTGGACAAACTCTATCTGACTCTTCCCTTCGTGTGAGAGAGCTTCGAAGTCCGCCGTCTTTCCTCCGCTCACAATGTACGCAGCGATTTGCTTAGCGAGATAGGTCTTTCCAGTTCCGGGTGCTCCTCTGAAGATAACGTTTTTGGATTTGAGAAGGATCTTCGAATAATCCTTCACCTCCTCGCGCACCGTCGCGACAGTCTTTACATCGCTCTCTAGCAGTTGCCCCATTTGCTGCTTCTCGTTAAGTGCCGATTTGGGATCATCCTCAGTACCTTCGCGCTTTTTATACTTAATAACTATTTTGTCGCCATCTCCTCCCCAAAGCTGCAGGCACTTTTTTACAAGTTCTATTGTGCCGAAGGGATTGCCTAGTTTAAAATTATTGCCATGGTAATCAATATAGAATTTCGGTGCGTTAGTGGGAACAGGTCGATAATACAAGATATCGTCTTTTACATTATTATCATCAACACGCCAACCATCAGGTAATTCATCTTTCTCTAAGTATATTCCACATATCATATTTTCACCTTTGCGATATCTGCAAATGGGGAACTCTTTTCTATCTTTCTCGGATAGGCTCTTAATCTTTTCTCCGAACATCTGGAACATGAGGCTTGGTATCGCTTTCGATGACTCTAGGTCCATTTCCGCTTTAAAACGTTGCCTTTCCGTGGATGAATTCTGATTTATAATCTTTTTACCATCCCACTCTATCTTTTCACCATATCCAGTCTGATAATAGACATCTATGGAACAATAGTTTGCTCCCATCGTGAGATCGTCTTTGTCGAAAAGCTCGTCGGTAGATTCGATCCCTCCATCTTTATGTATGGTGAGCGTGCATATCTCTTGATTCATGTTGTTTATTGCCTGATCGCTCTCGCTCATAACTTGTCCTCGTCTCCATGTCCTTGCTGTTCATTCCCGGAGAAGATACGCCAACTCCGACAATAACAGCAAACGGCATACTGTCTCGATTCTCTGGCGTTTAAGTCCAACTCGATAACTCGGAATTTGTATTCACAATTCATTTAAAAAACTCCTTCGAGCACGAGAATACAGTCTTATCCAACCTCAGACGCTATAAAAGACACATGCACAGCGTAATCTCAGTCTCAGCGATCCAGAAGGCCACGGCAGCGGGCGAGGGCCTGCTCGTAGCGCTGCTCGGCTGCCTCGAGGTCGCGAATAGCGCGCGCGTACTCGGCGGGATCGGGAGCCGAAGACCAGTTGCGAGCGTTTTGGGCGAGCGTTTCGGCGGAGCTGAGGACGTCTTCGTAGGACGAGAGCCGAAGGCTCAAATCCCGACGCTGCAAAATCCGCTTCACGGGGATGTCTCCCCATGCGCTCGACGGACGCGGCACGGGCGAGAGTGCCTCTCGCACGGTGCCCGCGAGCCTCTCGCCGCCGCCCGCCACCGAATCGCGCGAGCCCACAGGGGCGGCAGCAGTCGGCGACGACATATCGACGAGACGAACCGTGCCTGGCTCGATCCCGAAAACGTGGCCGGTGATCCAAATCGTCAGGGGCGTCGGGGAGACGCCGAAGGGGTAACGTCGGTTGCGGATGCGCATGCTCGGGAGCTCGATCACGGCCGCAAGCGGGCACGCCTCAGATTCGAGCGCATCCCTTCGCAGCATCCTCAGCGCCCAGGCGTCATTGACCGTCCTAGGGCGTACGCATGCAGAAAGCGGCGTGCTCTGAGGCTGCGCATCGCCAGCCTGCTCGAGCGAACTGTCGCGTGCTGCGATTCCGATCGACCCGCCTGCCACCATGCCTGGCTCTTCGCAGGTCTGGACTTTGGGAAGCGAGCGCCCAAATTCACGAGCGCTCTCGCCAGCGCCTTCGCCTTCGTCCTTGCGCCTGCCGCTCTCGCGCGTGGCCATGAGCGCCATGCCCAGCTCAGCCACGGCGGCGAACTCCTCCGTGGGCGCATTCGCCACCACGCGATGGACGCCAAGCGCGCATGCGAGCTCGTACGCGATGCGGCCGGTACCCACACTCGAAACGAGTGCCGAGCGTCCGCCATCGCCGTGCGCGAGCAGCGTTTCGACACAGGCCGCAAGCACGCGAGCGGGCCTCGCGCCAACATAAAGCGGCATCCGCGCCTTCGCCTGACCACGTGAGAGGAGCTCGCCGACAACCGGCGTCAGGAGCAAATCGGGCAGGGCGGGATCCCCTCGAAACGCATCGCCGGGAGCATCCTCGCTCAGCGCGCCGCCGGACATCTCCTCCAGAACGCCAGCTCTCGGAAGCCGCTCGAGTCGCGAGTCGCCGAGCGCCTCCATGGCGCTTTTGAGCAGGGACGCCCCGTTGGGAGATAAGCTCCGCGACATCAGCCCTCGTCTTCCATCGATGCGGCCAGTTTGGCGTACTGGTCCGTGAGGCTGGCCATCTCCATGGTGCCCACCATACGCCTTTGCAACTGGACGAACCCGAGGGCGCGCGCCGCATCGCCGAGGGCCCGCTGTGCTTCGATGTCCAGCTTCGGCAGGGTGACGGCGCGGATGTCGTCGAGCGTGAGGTTCCTCCCGGACGCCTTCGAAGGCAGGAGCGTCGCTGCGATGTCCGGCAAGTTGAGGTAACCGGCCACGAACCAGGGGTCGAGCTCCCTTCGAGCCTCACCGTCGATTCTCAGGACCGCAACCGAGGCGGAGACGACCGCTTCCTGGACGTATCCATCCACGCACGCCACGCGATAGGGAGATGCGAGGCCCACAAGCACATCGCCTTCCCTCACGCGGAAGCGATCGTAAGGCCATCGCGAAAACTCCCGATCGTCGAAGAGGGACGGATCGCACGAGATGCCGTCCAAGCTCCGCACCGTGACGATGGAAATCGTGGCAATAGAGGGCTCGTCCTCCTTTGCGGCGAAGTGCGCGAGCCTGAAGCCCCTGAAGAGCTCAGAGCTGCGATGTTTCGCGAGGAAATCCCCCACACACCGCTGCGATGCCATTGGCGTCTCCTTGCGAGTTGACGTCGTCCTTACGTGTTATAGTAGCGAACGCAGCGCTATGTTACCAGTATTACTGGTCTTTATAATGACGCGGAAATCGATGAAGGGAAGCAATGTTGAACGAGTACACAGACGTCGCGCCGAACGAGGAGATCACGATTCTGCTGGAAGACCTCGCGCATCCGACGAACTACAGGACGCTGAGCAGGGAGGAAATCGCCAACTATGCCGCGCTCGACGGGACACCGCAGGATGGCGCCGTCGAGCCCAAGAAGGCGACGCCCGCGGGCCAGCTCGTGCTCGTCATCCTCGACGTCGCAGCCATCATCGTTCTCGGATTCGTCGCCGTCGTCATCGGCATCTCCGCAGAGCGCTACAACCTCGTGGCGACCGCGCCAATGCCGGAGCCGGCCGTTATCGCGCTCGATGCCTGCGCCGTGGGGCTCTTCGTGGTGGGCGGCGTCTGCTGCGTGCTGAGCCACATGCCGATGATCCTTCACAGCGAAGCGCCCGGCCTGTCCGAGATGGAGGGCAGCGTTCTCAGGCTGAGCGCGTACGGTTCGGCCATGCTCTTCGCGGTCGTGTGCGCCGGCGGGCTCGGCCAACAGATCCTCGCTGCGTTCGCGCACAACTTCGGCATGGAGCCCTTTCCCGCCTGGGCCGAATGGCTCTTCGGGCTCGTTGCCGGCGCCATCGTCATCAAGCTGTTCGTAGGCCGTCTGATGGCAAAGCCTTGCCTGGCCACGCTCGCCATAGCAACGATCGTCAGCCCCATGCTGGTGGTCGTTGCCGTGTCCCTCATATCAATCCTTCTCATGGCCGGGTTAATGCTTGTAGTTGGCATATTGCTCGTAGTTGGAGTTGTCCACACCATGCACTCCATGTGAGACACAGGGTGACATCCGCGCGCTTCGTCATGATGCAGGAGTGCTTCTTACCAAGACTGTCACGGCAGCCTCTAAGGCACGCCTGCCTGATCGGCGAGGATCGTAAGGAGGGAATCCATGGGAGCCAAACTCGAATTCGCGAAGATCCTGCCCATGAGAGACCTAGGATTTGACTATGACGAAAAGGTGGAAGCTCTCCATGCGATCGGCGACTACATGTACGACTACGATTTCGGCCTGAGCGACTTCGATTCCTTGAACGGGGAAGCTCCGAAGACGATGATCGGGCTTCCCACTCGGCACATGCACGTGGCGCTCTACAAGGAAGAGAACGATGGGAGCCTCGTCAGAACCGGTGGACGAGGATGGTTCCGCTCGATGATGGGCATCGTCGATTGGGTCTATGACGTTGCCCATGCGAAGGTTGGCGGAATTGACATCGTTGTGAGGAACGACGGTCAAGCCTGCCTCACCGTTCGGGCTGTGGTCGAGAACCCGATAGTCAAGGACAGGAGCCAACTACGAGACCGCTTCTATAGCGCGGGAACAAGTCAGGAATACAGAGATTTCTGCCGAGAGATTAGTGAAGATGACGAAGAGGATACGTATTAGTCTCGCCTAAGATTCACGACACCTTTTCCTTCCACCATCCGCACCTCACCAGAGCAGGGTGCTCCCCCGGAGCCATCGCAGGATCGATGGTTGCGCCATTATCTGGAATGCAAAGGGCAACTCTAAGCTAGTTGTTGGCTTCACCTAAGTTTGCCGCTTATCATTATTTCTAATTAGTATTAAACGAGAACCCGCTGGTAGGAGAGCCGACGCATAC
>CANQNP010000046.1 GCA_947625235.1 uncultured Atopobiaceae bacterium
CGCGCGATGATCGAGATGGCGGCGTTCTTGTGGCTGCCGTCATAGAGCGTGAGGGTGGGGTGCTCCCCTTTTCCGGTAATCGTGAGATCCACGGGCGACCAAATCGCCGAGTACCTGTCGCTCGCGTAGATGGTGTTCGTGCCGCTCACCACGAGGTTCGTCACGCCGTTCAGGATGGTCGTGTGGCGAGGTTCATTGCTGCTGAATTCGTCGATCTTTACGCCGCTGAGCTCGATCGTCGCCTTGTTGGTCGCGGGGACGATGATCTGGTCGAACTCATCCTCAGACGTACCGGAGATCGTGATCGTGCCCGAGGGAGCGCTGATCGTGACCACCCCGCCCGCCTCGCTCACATAGGGACTCGCGTCGCCCTCGCTCCACGAAAACGAGAGCCCGTAATACGTCACCGGCGTATCCGCCATCGCGGGACGCGCGAAGGCGATGCCAGCGAGCAGCAGGAGGGCGAGCACGAGGGCGCCGACGCCTCGGCGCGCAGTATGGATCGCGGAGCGTGGATTCATGGTGCGTCCTTCGTAGCTACGAAGATGGATGCGTCGCGTTTCAGTGCGCACCATTCTACGGGCTCAGCACCCTTGCCCGGCATGCGAGGCGGCCCTCCACCAAAAATGGCGAAGGGCCGCACAATTCGGTCAAATCCGCGGGCTTGCGGGCCTGCGGGCTTGGGCGCTACCTCGCGAGCGTCCCGACGAGCGCCGAGTTCAGCGCCTCGAGGCCGCTTGCCGTCGGCTCCCACTCGTAGTCGTCGTCGAGCATCATCTCCACGCTCACCTGCGTGGTCTGAGGCTTGAGCTGCATGGTCGCCTCGGCGAGCTGGCCCGGCGTGAGCGAGCCCTGGTTGTACGCCTCGCCGATCTTCTTGCACGTGATGCTCACGTCCACCGTCGCGGTGGTCTGGCTCGTCTCGGTGGCATCGCCGAGTGTGTAGCTGAAGCCGTCGATCCACGCCTGCGCGACCGCCGGCGTGAGGAGATCCTGGTCGTCCATCTGGTCGATCGTGGGCGTGTCGATCTCGTCGACGTCACCGCGGGCGAAGAGCATGAGCTCCGCGTCGAGCGCCTGCTTCGCGCCCTCGGCGCCCCCGCCGAGCGTGCTCTGCGAGCTCGAGCCCGAGGGGGCCGTCTGCGAGGTCTCGGTGGTGTCGATGGGGGTCTCGGTTTGCGTGACCTCTTCAGGCACCTCGGTCTCGCCGTTGCCGACTGGCTCGGGCACCGGCGCCCCGCATGCTCCGAGGCAAAGCGCGAGTCCCATCACCAATGCCGAATAGGCGGCACCTATGAGAAGATGCCTTTTCCGCCGCGTTTCGCTCATGGCTCGTCCTTTCCGCGAGGGGTCCTTGGCATAAGGTACCCACCCGAGCCTTAAGGGAGCCTAAAGGCATACATTCTCGGGATCTCCGCACCTCAAACGCTCGCGAACGGCGATGCGGCCCCCGCCGCAGCACCCCTACACTAGGCGCGATCCCCCGCACCGCCGAGAAGGAGGCACCATGGAACCCATCGACGTCGCCCGCACCCCCAAGCTCGGCTTCGGCCTCATGCGCCTCCCCAAGAAGGGCGCCACGATCGACATCGACCAAACCTCGGCCATGGTGGACGCCTTCCTCGACGCGGGCTTCACGTACTTCGACACCGCCTACGTCTACCCCGGCTCCGAGAAGGCGATGGCAAAGGCGCTGGTCAAGCGGCATCCGCGCGAGAGCTACACGGTGGCCACGAAGCTCTTCGCCACCGCCGTGCCCACCGCCAAGCTCGCGAAGGGAGAGCTCGCGAAGAGCCTCGCGAAGGCGAACCTCGACTACGTGGACTACTACCTCCTCCACTCCATCATGGAGGCGAACTACAAGAAGTACGAGCGCTTCGGCCTCTGGGACTTCGTGGCCGAGAAGAAGCGCGAGGGCGTGATCCGCCACATCGGCTTCTCCTACCACTCCGGCCCGAAGCTCCTCGACGAGCTCCTCGCCACGCATCCCGAGGTCGAGTTCGTGCAACTGCAGATCAACTACGCCGACTGGGAGAACCCCGCCGTGCAATCCCGCGAGAACTGGGAGGTCGCGCGCGCCCACGGCAAGCCCGTCGTCATCATGGAGCCCGTGAAGGGCGGACGCCTCGCGAACCCTCCGGCGAGCGTGGGGGATCTCTTCCGGAGCGTGCGCCCGGACGCCTCCGCCGCCTCGTGGGCGCTTCGCTTCGCCTCCTCGCTCGACGGCATCCTCACCGTGCTCTCCGGCATGTCCACGCTCGAGCAGGTGCAAGACAACATCCACACGTTCAAGGACATGGGGCCGCTCTCCGCCGAGGAACGCCGCGTGATCGCGGACGCGATGACGTTCATGGGCTATTCGAACCAGATCCCCTGCACCGCATGCGGCTACTGCCTCCAGGGCTGCCCGCGAGAGATCCCCATCCCCGAGGTCTTCAAGGTGCTGAACGACCTCCAGGCGGGAGCGAGCACGGACGAGTGCCGCGCGAAGCTCCGCGAGGCCACCGAAGGGCGCGGCACCCCCTCGGAGTGCATCGCGTGCGGAAGGTGCGAGGCCATCTGCCCGCAGCACATCGAGATCATCGAGAACCTGAAGCGCGCCGTGGCGCTCGAAGCCTAGGAAGCCCCCTTTCTTCTGATCGCCCGCCCCGCGTGCGCCACGCCCTCTGCCACAATGGGAGCGTGCCCATTCGCCTTGTCGAGAAGAAGGAGCTCCCATGGCCAAGCATCCCGTGAAGATCGTCACCATCGGCGGAGGTTCGAGCTACACCCCCGAGCTCATGGAAGGCTTCATCAAGCGCTACGAGGAGCTCCCCATCCGCGAGATCTGGCTCGTGGACATCGAGGAGGGGCGCGAGAAGCTCGAGATCGTCGGGCAGATGGCGCAGCGAATGTGGGACGCCTCCCCCTACGACGTGAAGGTCCACCTCACGCTCGACCGCCGCGAGGCGCTGCCGGGCGCGGACTTCGTGACCACGCAGTTCCGCGTGGGGCTCCTCTACGCGCGCATCAAGGACGAGCGCATCCCGCTCTCCTATGGCATGCTCGGCCAGGAGACGAACGGCGCGGGCGGCATGTTCAAGGCGTTCCGCACGATCCCCGTGATCCTCGACATCGTGGAGGACATGAAGGAGCTCTGCCCCGACGCCTGGCTCATCAACTTCACGAACCCCTCCGGCATGGTCACCGAGGCGGTCGTGCGCTACGGCCACTGGGACAAGGTCGTGGGCCTCTGCAACGTGCCCGTGAACGCGATCCTGAAGGAGCCCGCGCTCATCGGCAAGGAGCCCGACGAGCTCATCTTCAAGTTCGCCGGCCTGAACCACTTCCACTGGCACCGCGTCTTCGACCTCGACGGCCACGAGGTCACCCAGGACATCATCGACAAGATGTGCGACCCGAACGTGGACGACGGCACGCCCGCGAACATCTTCCAGGTGCGCTTCTTCCCCGAGCAGCTGAAGCGCGCGGGGCTCATCCCCTGCGGCTACCACCGCTACTACTGGCGCCAGGAGGAAATGCTCGACCACGCGCTCGAGGAATACGCAGATCCGGAGAAGGGCACCCGCGCCCAGCAGGTGAAGAGGACCGAGGACGAGCTCTTCGAGCTCTACAAGGACCCGAACCTCGACCACAAGCCCGAGCAGCTCGCCAAGCGCGGCGGCGCGCACTACTCCGATGCCGCGTGCGAGACCATCAGCGCGATCTACAACAACAAGAACGACCACATCGTGCTCTCCACGAGAAACGACGGCGCGGTGCCCGACCTTCCCGCCGACTGCGTGGTGGAGGTCTCCGCGCACGTGGGCTCGGCCGGCGCGCTTCCCATCGCCTTCGGGCCACTTCCGCCCGCCGAGCGCGGCTGGCTCCAGGTGATGAAGAACATGGAGCTCTGCGTGTGCGAGGCGGCCGTCACGGGCGACTACGGCCTCGCGCTCGAGGCGTTCTTCCTGAACCCGATGGTGCCCTCCGGCGCCACGGCCAAGCGCGTGCTCGACGAGCTCCTCATCGCCCACGCGAAGTACCTCCCGCAGTTCGCGCCCGTGATCGCCGAGCTCAAGGCAGAGGGCGTGACCATCACCGACCCCGTGGCCCGCGAGCTCACGGAGCAGGGCCTCTAGGCCGCTCGCACGCGCCCCTCCCCCGCCTCGCCCGCGGACGCGTTGCGGGCGTCGCGACGGAGGGGCGCTATCGTGAATCACCGCACCGCCTCTCGAAGCCAGACGACCACTTTTTGGAGGAACCATGGGAACCACCCAGCGCTTGATCGACGCGTCGATGGACGTGTGGGACCGCTACCTCGAGCACCCCTTCATCCTCGGCATCCAAGAAGGCACGCTCGACAAGGAGCGCTTCCTCGACTACATCCTCCAGGACTACCTCTACATTCGCGAGTACACCCGCGTCTTCTCCATCGGCATCGCGAAGGCGAGGTCGAACGAGACCATGCGCCTCTTCACGGAGTACGTGGCCATGCTCGTGAAGTACGAGCTCGACACGCAGAGCGGCTACATCGCCGACTGCGGGCTCTCCGAGGAGGCCGTCGAGGCCACCGAGCTCGCGCTCCCGAACCGCTCCTACACCTCCTACATGCTGAAGGTGGCCTACGAGGAGGGCGAGGCGGAGATCTTGACGGCGCTCATGCCCTGCGCGCTCACCTACGAGTGGATCGCGCGGAAGATCCTCGAGGCGAGGCCCGCCGCGGCCGAGGACGCGTACTACGGCACGTGGGTGGACTCCTACGCAAACGACTACCACGACTACAACGTCGAGCTCACCGACGCCCTCGACGCGCTCACCGCGCACTACGACGAGCGCCAGCTCGCGCACCTCGAGGAGATCTTCCGCGCGTGCTCTCGCTACGAGCTCGGCTTCTGGAACATGGCCTGGGAGGGCCGGAGCGCCTGGTAGGCGCCACGCGCGCGGCACTTCGGCGCGGAGCCGCTAGAACACGAGCAACTCGTCCCTGTGGATGGCGGGCACGTCCGCCTTCTCGGGGAAGAAGCGCCCGACGACGTCGAGCTTGAGGCCGCGCGCCTTGTCGAGCTCGCGCGCGCCGTAGCGTGCCACGCCGCGCGCGATGAGGCGCCCCTCGGCGTCCTCGACCGACACGACGTCGCCTGCCTCGAAGGCGCCGCGCACCTCGCGCACGCCCACCGGGAGGAGCGACGCGCCCCACTCCCTGAGCGCACGGGCGGCCCCGTCGTCGACGACGATCGTGCCCTTGGGCACGCCCGCGAGCGCAATCCAGAGCTTGCGCGCCGGCTCGCGGCTCTCCTCGCTCGGCGCGAAGAGCGTGCCGCGCACCTCGCCGCGCACCGCGGCGCTCATCGCGCCGGGATCGCGTCCCGAGACGATGGCCATGGGAATGCCCGCCGCCATGAGCGCGCGGGCCGCGTGGAGCTTCGAGCGCATGCCCCCGGTGCCGATCGCCGACGCGCTGTCGCCCGCGAGCGCGAGGATGCGCTCGTCGATGGCCTCGATGCGCTCGATGCGCTCCGCGGCGGCATCGCGCGAGGGATCGGCCGTGTAGAGGCCGTCGATGTCGGTGAGGATCACGTAGCGCTCGGCGTCCACGAGCGTGGCCACGATCGCCCCGAGGAGGTCGTTGTCGCCGAAGGAGAACTCCGTCACGCTCGTCGTGTCGTTCTCGTTCACCACGGGCACGACGCCGAGCTCGAGGAGCCGCTCGAAGGTGTGGCGGATGTGGAGGTAGCTCTCGCGCACGACCACGTCGCGCCGGTTCAAGAGCACTTGCGCGCATGGAAGGCCGAAGCGCGCGAGCTCGCGGGCGTAGGCCTCGGTGAGCGCGGCCTGCCCCGCCGCCGCGGCGGCCTGGAGGCCGGGGATGTCGCGCGGACGCTCCTTCAGCCCGAGGCGTCCCATCCCCACGGCCACCGCGCCCGAGGACACGATGATGGGACGCCAACCCTCCTCGGAAATCGCGGCAGCCTCCTTTGCGATGGCCACCACGCGCGAGGGGTCGAAGACGGCCCGCTCGTCCACCAAGGACGAGCTCCCCACCTTGCACACGACCACGCGATCGAGGTAGTCGGGGTGCCGCTCGCTCATGCGCTCCCCTTCTCGCCTTCCGCGCCAATCTCGGCGGGCCCCACGTAGTCGAAGGCGATGTCGAGGATGCGCACCTCATCGCCGTCCTTCGCACCTGCCTCGGCGAGCGCGTCGTCCACGCCGATCCTCGCGAAGCGACTCTGGAGGTAGGCGACGGCCTCCTCGTTGTCCCAATCGGTCTGCACGACCCAACGCTCGATGGTCTCGCCGCGAAGGCGCCAGCCCCCGTCGTCCCTCTCGAGGACGAAGGGCGGCTCGTCGCTCTTGGCCGTGCCGCGCCACACCTGCTCGTAGGGGCTCTCCTCGGCCGCAAAGGCCTCCGCCCTGAGCGCGCGCTCCGCAAAGACGAGTGCGCCGAGGGCCTGCTTGAGGGCGCCGATCCCCTCGCCCGTGAGCGCGGAGACCGCGAAGAACGGTCGCTCGAGCTCCTCCGCGCGCTCGCGCACGCGCGCCACCGCCTCCTGCGTGCCCGGCATGTCGACCTTGTTCGCCACGATCACCTGCGGGCGAAGCGCGAGCGCGGGATCGTAGGTCGTGAGCTCGGCGTCGATGATGGCGAGGTCGGCTACGGGGTCGCGCCCCTCGAAGTCGCCCGTCGCGTCCACCACGTGCACGATCACCGAGCAGCGCTCGATGTGGCGAAGGAAGTCGTGGCCGAGCCCGCGCCCCTCGGCCGCCCCCTCGATGAGGCCGGGCACGTCGGCCACCACGTAGTCGTAGTCGTCGGTGCGCACCGCACCCAAGCTCGGGATGAGCGTGGTGAAGGGGTAGCTCGCCACCTTCGGACGCGCCTTGCTCATCGCCGCCACGAGGGAGGACTTCCCCACCGACGGCATGCCCACGAGCGCGGCGTCGGCCATGAGCTTCATCTCGAGCTCGATCCAAAGCTCCCTGCCCGGCTCCCCACGCTCGGCGAAGGCCGGGGCGCGTCGCACGCTCGTCACGAAATGCGGATTGCCGTAGCCGCCCTTGCCTCCGCGCGCCACCACGAGGCGCTCGCCCGCGCGCGTGAGGTCGCCGAGCTCGGCGACGGGCTCCATCGTCTCGGGATCGAGGGCGCGCACCTGCGTGCCAAGCGGCACGGGGAGGACGAGGTCCTCGCCGTCCTTGCCGTGCTTGCGCGCGCCCTGGCCGTGTGTGCCGCGCTCGGCGGCGAAGTGGTGCCTATAGCGGTAGTCCACGAGCGACGACTTCTGGGGATCGGCCACGAGCACCACCGATCCGCCGTCGCCGCCGTCGCCGCCGTCGGGGCCGCCCTTGGGCACATGCGCCTCGCGCCGAAACGACAGGCAGCCCGCCCCGCCATCGCCGGCCTTCACGTGGATGTGCACTCTGTCGGTGAAATCCGCCAGCTCACTCACCTCTTCGAACCTCGCCTCGCCCGCCATTGTATCGTGCATGATGGAGGGCTTATTCCCCTCCGCCACCCGCGAACGAAAGGCAAGCCCATGCTCCCCTCGGCATTCGACGTGCTCGGCCCCATCATGGTGGGCCCCTCGAGCTCCCACACCGCAGGCGCGCTCCGCATCGGGAGGATGGCGGCCGAGCTCGCGCCCGGAAGCATCAAGGCTGCCACCTTCACGCTCTACAACTCATTCGCGAAGACCGCGGAGGGGCACGGCACCGCGAAGGCCCTCGTCGCGGGCGTCCTCGGGATGGATACCGACGATCCTCGCATCCGCCGTTCGCTCGAGATCGCGTCGGAGCGCGGGGTCGACGTGGACTTCACCCTCGTGGCCTCCGCGCCGGACGCGCACCCCAACACCGCCGACGTGACGCTCTTCTGCGAGGGCGGGGCCACCGTCGAGGTGCGCGGGGAATCGATCGGCGGTGGAAGGATCCGCCTCACGGCCATCGACGGCGCCCCCATCGAGGTGACGGGCGACCTCCCCACGCTCTTCATCCGCCATCGCGACCAGCCCGGCGTCCTCGGGCGCCTCTGCACCGCCGTCGCCGTGGCGGGCGTGAACATCGCCACCATCCGCACGACGCGCAAGGCGCCGGGCGCCGACGCCTTCACCGTGATCGAATCCGACGAGGTCATCCCCGTCGAGCTCCTCGAGGCGCTCACGGAGGACCCCGAGGTGGCCTATGGCCGCGTGCTCTTCATCGCCGGCGCGCGCCTCGAGGCGCAGGGCACCTTCGACGAGGACTTCTCGTGCGCCTCGGCGCTCCTCGCCCTCGCCGAGGAGATGCCGGGCTCCATCGGCGCCGTGATGCGCAGGCGCGAGATCGCCCTCGTCGCGCAAGATCGGCTCGCAAACGCCGAAGCGTCCGTGGACAGTGCCATGGCGAAGGTGGCGAAGGTCATGGGCGAGGAGGTGCGCGACACGCTGGCCGCGCCACGCCCCTCCCTCGGCGGCTTTCTGGACGGCGAGGCCAAGCGCGTATTCGAGCGCGAGCGGGCGCTCACGCTCCTCGGGGGCGAGGTGGAGGGGCGCGCGATAGCCTATGCCATGGCCACCATCGAGCGCTCCGACACGATGGGCGTGATCGTCGCCGCCCCCACCGCGGGCGCCTCGGGCATCGTCCCCGGTTCCCTCATCGCGCTTGGAGAGGCGCTCGCCGAGGCGGCGGGGCTTCCGCTCTTGCCCACCGTGGCGCTCCCGCGCGTGGAGAAGGCCCTCTGGTGCGCCGCCGCCATCGGCGCCATCGCGCAGGGAAACGCCTCCGTGTCCGGCGCCGAGGCGGGGTGCCAGGCGGAGACGGGCATCGCCTGCGCCATGGCGGCGGCCGCGCTCACGCAGATGCTCTACGGTTCCCCCGCCGCGTGCCTGAACGCCGCCGCGATCGCCATCGCGAACATGCTCGGGCTCGTCTGCGATCCCGCGCTCGGCCTCGTGGAGTATCCCTGCCAGCTGCGCAACGCGGGGGGCGTGGCCCAAGCGTTCTGCGCCGCGCGGCTCGCCCTCTCGGGCGTGGAGAGCCCCGTGGGCTTCGACGAGGCGCTCGGCGCCATGGACCGCGTGGGGGCCGCCCTCCCGGCCACGCTCCGCGAGACGGCAGGCGGCGGGCTCGCCCAGTGCCCGAGCATCCTCGCGCGCTGCAAGGACTGCCCGCGCATCTAGCTCCTCGCAGCCACGAAAAAGGGCCCGCCTCTCGGCGAGCCCTTTCGAAATCGATGCGGTGAAGGCGCCTACGCGGCGTCTTCCTCGTCCGCGATGACGCTCACCGTGTGGCGGGCGCTCTGGACGAACTTCACGTGGCCGGAGGCCTTCGCGAAGAGCGTGTCGTCCTTGCCGATCCCCACGTTCTCGCCGGGATGGAA
>CANQNP010000047.1 GCA_947625235.1 uncultured Atopobiaceae bacterium
TCGATCTCGTCGAGCTCGTTCTGCTTCTCGGCGAGGGCCTGGCGGATGACCTCGCGGGCCTTCTGGTCGGCCTCGGTGCGGATCTTGTCCGCGCTCTCGCGCGCGTCGGCCACGATGCGATCCGCCGACTGCTGGGCGACGATGAGGACCTTGGAGATCTGCTGCTCGGTCGCGCTCGTGGACGCGGCGACCGCGGCGGGCGTGGCGGACACCGGCACCACCTGCTGGCTCTGGGCGAGATCGCCCTGGAGCTTCGCCACCTGGGCACGCGCAGCCTCGAGCGCCTGGTCGGAGGCCGTGAGGCGGCCCTTCAGGTCGGCGATCTTCTGGAGCATGGCATCCACCTCGACGGCGAGCTGCTCCAAGAACTGATCGACTTCCTCCGTGTCGTAGCCCCGCTTGGAGGGAGAGAACGCGAGTTGTTCGATGTCTTGGGGTGTGATGGCCATGGTGCGTCCCTTCTGGTGTGTGGAAGCTGCGTTTGCGGGAGAACCCCGATCTGGCATTGTGCCCCATCACGAAGGCAAATACTAGCGAGACCTCGGCTTTTAACCCGCTAAAGGAGAATCGCGATGAGGCGTATGGCGAGCATCTCGATGACGGAGAGCGCGAGCACCGCGAAGACCGGCGAGAAGTCGATGCCGCCGAGCGGGGGGATGAAGCGCCGGAAGAGGTTCACGTAGGGAAGGATCAATCGATCGAGCACCTCGCCCACGTCTCCCAGCACGGATCCGGGGCGTCGCGGGATCCAGCTCAGGATGCACCACACGATGATGAGGATCTCGTAGAGGTTGAAGAGCGTGGAGACGACGTTCGCAACGGAATAGGCGAGCACTTACGCCCCTTCCTCGGCGAGTTCGCGCGTCCTCGCCACCGCCGCGCGGATGCCCTTGGCCGTGGCCTCCATGTACGCGGGATCCATCGCGGCGACGGCGCGCACGGTGGTGCCGCCGGGCGACATGACCTTCTCCATGAAGGCGCGGGGATGCTCGCCCTCCTGGAGGATCTTCGCCGAGCCGATGAGCGTGGCGAGGATGAACTCGCGGCAGAGCCCCGCGGGAAGGCCCTGCTCGATGCCGGCGCGCGTGAGCGCGTCCACGAAGAGCGCCACGAACGCGGGCTCGCAGCCCGAGATGGCCCCCATGGCGTCGAGCTGCGCCTCGCCCATGGCGCTCGCGGGCCCGAAGGCGGAAAAGAGCCTCACCACGCGCGCGACGTCGTCTGAGCTCGCCCCCTTCGCACCCGTGATCGCGGTGCCGGAGCTTCCCGCCGTGAGCGCGAGGTTGGGCATCACGCGCACGACGCGCGCATCGGGCATGAGCGTGGTGAGCGTGGCGAGGTTCACGCCCGCGGCGATGGAGACGACGAGCCTTCCCGAGAGCGCCGGCGAGAGCTCCTCGGCCACGCCGGGAAGCACCTGCGGCTTCACCGCGAGGATCACGAGGCTCGTGGCCGAGAGCGCCTCCGCGTCGCCTGCCTTCGCGGCGCGCGCGCCGAGCTCCTCGGCGAGCGCGGCGGCCTTCTCCTCGCTCGCATCCACGAGGATGAGCCCTGAGGGCTCCACGTTCTTCGCGGCCACGAGGCCACGGGCGATGGCGCCTCCCATGGCACCGCAGCCGATGACGGCGACGGAAAGCTCAGCACACATGGCGACCTCTTCGAGTGGTGGGCGGGCGACGCGGGCTTCCGCGCTACGGGCGGATGATCCCGTCGCGAACGAGCCGTTCGCGATCCGCGGGCGAGAGGCTCTCCTCGGTGGGGAGCATCACGAACACGCGGTCGTCGAGTTCCTCCATCGCGCCCTCCATCCCGAGCGCCATGCCGAAGCAGAAGTCGAGGATGCGCTTCGCCTCGGGCACGGGCGTGCGGCGAAGGTCGAGCACGACGGGCTGGTTCGTGCGGATGCGGCGAATGATGGGCTGGATGTCGTTGTAGGCGGCGGGCTTCATCACCGTCGGCGGGAGCATCGAGGAGGAGGCGGGCGGACGCACCGTGGCGGCGGGGCTCACGGGAGCGGTATCGCGATAGGTGTCGCCCGCGAAGCTCGTGGGCGAGGTGTAGCCGCCCACCGAGGGCGAGGTGGCGCTCAGCACGGGATCCCCCGAGCGGGTGCGCACGGAGACGGATTCGGCCTCGGGGCGCGAGGAGTTCCCCAAGACGCCGGATCCGCGCTGGTCGGCGAGCGCGATGGGCCTCATGCGTGGATTCTCGGGAGCGGGCTCGAAGTCGCCCTCCTCGTCGAAGTCCTCGTCGAAGTACTCCTCCTCGAACTCGTCGTAGTACGCGTCGTCGTTTCCGCGGAGGAAGCGATCCTTGAGGCCCTCGATGGTGTCCCTGAAACCCATGGTCATTCCCTTCGAATGTCAACGTGGACGGCGGCTCGTGGCCGAGCCGCGGCCTTGTACAAAGTGTACGCTAGCGTGCCCCGAAAGGGTGGTAGCTTCCGCTTAAGGCCACCCTCCCGAGGCGCACCATCGTGGAGCCCTCCTCGATGGCGATTTCGAAGTCGTCGCTCATCCCCGCCGAAAGCACGCCGAGCGCAAGCGGGCTCTCGCGCTCGAGGCTCTCCTTGAGGGCTCGGGCCGCGCGAAACGTCTCACGTGCCCGCACGGGGTCGGCGGCCGGGGCCATCGTCATCAAGCCCTCGATGGAGATCGCGGGAAGCGCCGCGAGCTCCTCCGCCGCGCAGAGCACCTCGTCTTGGGAAAATCCCTGCTTGGAGGCCTCGCCCGACACGTTCACCTCGAGGAGCACCCTCTGGACGACGCCTTGGGCCTCCGCGCGGGAGGCGAGCTGCCGGGCGAGGTGGAGCGAGGAGACCGATTGCACCATGCGCACCTCGCCCGTGAGCGCCTTCAGCTTGTTGGTCTGCAGGTTGCCGATCATATCGAAGGGCGGAAGGCTGAGTCCCATGCCCTTAAGCTCGGCCTTCTTCTGCAGGAGCTCCGGCACGCGGTTCTCGGCGAAGACGGTCCAGCCGGCCTCGAGCGCCGCGGCCACCACCTTCGCCGGGTGGCCCTTCGTCACGCAGACGAGCTCGACCTCTTGCGCCTCGCGCCCCACGCGCGCGCACGCCGCCCGCACGCGCTCGAGGATCTCGGCGCGACGCTTCGCCACAAGGGCCGTGAGATCCCCGTCCATGCCGCTAGTCATCGTCGTAGTCGTCATCGTCATCGTCCGCCTCGGCACTCGCCTCGGCCTTCGCCGTGGGCGAGGCAAGCTCGACCTCGGGTATCTGGTTTGCCGCGCGCACGACTTCCTTCTGGCCCATCGTGAGCGCGAGGCCCTGGGCCGCCTGCAGGTCGTCGAGCTCCTCGGGCTCGAGCTCCTGCAGGTCGTCGAGGGTGGCGCGGCGTCCCGTGAGCAGGAAGACGAGGCGGTCTCCCACCTCCACGGAGTTGTCGGAGATGCGCTCGAGCATGCGCGCCGCCATCATCACGCGGCTCGCCGCCTCGATGTCGTCGTCGGTCTTGAGCTTCGAGAACGTCTTGAAGAACGTGCGGTAGAGCGCGTCGACGGGCTCGTCGAGCTCGGGAAGGTTCGTGGCGGTGTTGAGGTCGTTCTCCACGATCGCGCGCACCGTCTCGCCGAGGACGCGGTAGACGAGGTGCGCGAGGCTCGCGAGGAGCTCGAGCATCCCGCCCGGCACCGCGTGTCCCGCGGCGCGCTCGGCGGTCTTCGCGATGTTGCGCACGTGGTTCGACATGCGCTGGATGTTGAAGTTCACGTAGATGATGAACTGCAGGAGGCGCAGGTCGGAGGCCACGGGGTTCTGGAGGACGATGAGGTTGTAGGCGCGCTCCTCGAGCTTCATCGACGCCTGGTCGATCTTGTGCGTGGCGCGGCGCACCTTCTTGGCCTTGTCCTTGTCCTCGTGGATGAGCGCGTCCATGGCCTCGTGGAGCTGGAGGTCCACGTCGGCGTAGACGTGCACGAGATCCTGCCTGAGCGTCGCAAGGTCCTTGTCAAACTGTTCGCGCATCGCGCGCACCTCCCTCTTCGCCGTATCCGGCGATGCCTGCGGGCGGGCCTTCGGCCTAGCCGAAGCGACCCGTGATGTAGTCCTCGGTCCTTTGGTCCTGCGGGGCGGAGAAGATCTCTCCCGTCACGCCGTACTCGATGAGCGTCGCCGGCTCGCCCGCGTGTTCCTGCAGGAAGAACGCCATGTAGTCGGAGATGCGCGCGGCCTGCTGCATGTTGTGCGTCACGATGATGATCGTCATCTCCGGCGCGAGCTCGGCCATGAGGTCCTCCACCTTCTGCACGCTGGTGGGGTCGATCGCCGAGCACGGCTCGTCCATGAGGAGCACGTCGGGCTGCACGGCGAGCACGCGCGCGATGCAGAGGCGCTGCTGCTGGCCGCCGGAGAGCGCGAGGCCGTTCTTGTTCAGCTGGTTGGCGACCTCCTTCCAGAGGTTCGCGCGCTTGAGCGATTCCTCGACGATGGCGTCGAGGTCGTCCTTCGCCGTCACGCCCTGGAGGCGCGGTCCGAAGGCCACGTTGTCGTAGATGGACTTCGGGAAGGGGTTCGGCTGCTGGAAGATCATGCCCACGCGGCGGCGAAGGTCGACGGGATCCACGCCCTCGGCGTAGATGTCGTGGCCGTCGAGCTCCATGAGGCCGGACGTGCGGGTGCCGTCGATGAGGTCGTTCATGCGGTTGATGCAGCGAAGGAACGTCGACTTGCCGCAGCCCGAGGGCCCGATGAAGGACGTGATCTTGTTTTGGGCGAGGTCGAGCGAAACGCCGGTGAGGGCGTGGAAGTCGCCGTACCAGAAATCGAAGTCCTCCACGTGGATGCCCTGCCCGGGCTCGTTCATCGGCGCGTCCCTATAGGCGGTCATGGGATCACTTCCCTCCGGCTTTCCGCGCGCTCTTCGAGGAGAGGTAGCGAGCGAAGAGGTTGAACGCGAGGATCATGAGCATGAGCAGGAGCGCCGTCCCATAGGCGGCCTGCATGTTGATGCCGTCGTTGGCGAGCAGGTAGAGGTGGATCGTCATGGGGCGGCCGGAATCAAGCGGCGTCACGGGCAGGTTGATCGCCTGGCCCATGGTGTAGAGCACGACGGCCGTCTCCCCCACCGCGCGCCCGATGGCGAGCACGATGCCGGTGGCGATCCTCGGGAAGGCAGAGGGCAGCACGACGCGCGAGACCACCTGCCACTTCGTGGCGCCGAGGCCATAGGCGCCCCAACGGATGTAGCGCGGGACGGCGCGGATGGCCTCCTCGGTGGTGCGCATGACGATGGGGAGCATCATGAGCGCGAGCGCGAGGGCCGCCGAGAGCATGGAGAGCCCGAAGCCGAACGCCTCCACGAAGAGCGCGAATCCGAAGAGGCCCATCACGATGGAGGGCACGGAGGAGAGCGTGTCCGCCGCGTAGCGGATGAAGGCCACGCGGCGTCCCTGCTTCGCGTATTCCGCGAGGTAGACGGCCGCGAGGATGGCGATGGGCGCGCAGATGAGCATGGCGAGGACCGTGACGTAGAGCGAGCTCACGATCGTGGGGAAGATGCCGCCCTCGGCGTTCACGCCCTCGGGCCAGCCGAAGATGAAGTCGAGCGACATCACCGGCAGGCCGTTCCACGCCACGAAGGCGATGATGATCGCGAGCACCGCCGTCGCAAACCAGCCGGCGAACTTGAAGATGGCGACCATCGTGGCGTTCGTCACGTTCTTGCTCACCTTGGCGCTCGAGCCGTTTTGGAGATGGCGCTTGATGCGCTTGCGGGAGTTCTCCTGGATCTCCACCTCGCGAGCGAGCTGGGAGGGCGAGAGATCCGGCCCCTCGGTGGCGAGCTCCACCGGGGTCGCCTTCGCGAGGCGCTCGCGCTTCTCGCGCTCGCGCTCCGCCTCGCGGCTGTCCACGCGCTCCTCGCGCTCGCGCGAGACGAGCCGCACGATGCCCACGAGCGACGCGGAGATCACGAAGAGCACCACGCCCATGCCGAAGAGCGCCGCGCGATGGAGCCCCGACGAATAGCCCATGTCGAGCGCGATCTGGCTCGTGAGCGTGGAGACGGGGCTCGAGATGGATTCGGGCACCACGGGGGCGTTCCCCACGACCATGAGCACGGCCATCGTCTCGCCGATGGCGCGGCCCATGCCGAGCACCACGGCGTTCACGATGCCGAGCTTCGCGGCGGGAAGCACCACCTTGTAGATGGTCTGCCACTTGGTGGCGCCCATGGAATAGGACGCCTCGCGCACGCCCATCGGGATGGAGCGCAGGGCGTCCATCGTGAGCGTGGTGATGGTGGGCACGATCATGATGGCGAGCACGAGCCACGCGGTGAGCGCGCCGAAGCCCATGCCGCCCGTGAGGTCGGCGATGAGCGGGCGGAGCAGCACGAGGCCGAAGAAGCCGAAGATCACGCTCGGCACGCCGGCGAGGAGGTCGACCGCCGTGGACACGACGCGCGAGACGCGCTTCGAGGCGATCTCCACGAGGTAGACGGCGCAGCCGATCGCGAGCGGCACGCCGAGCGCGAGGGAGCCGGCCGTAACGAGCAAAGACCCCAGGAGGAGCGCGACGATGCCGTAGGAGCCCTCGGAGGGGGCCCAGTCGAGCCCGAAGAACTCGCCGAGGCCGATCTCCGTGAGGACGGGCGCCGCGCGGTAGATCGTGAAGGCGAAGATGAGGAAGACCGCCACCACCGCCACGAAGGCGCACGCGAAGAAGAGCCACTCGAGCGCGCGCTCCTTCGCGTAGGTGCGCCGATCGACGAGCTTGAGGCCGCGCTTGTAGGCCTTGCGCGAGTTCGGGCTGATGTCTTGGAGGTGCGGCGGCTTCACGAGGTCGCCGGGCACGCGGCCCGTGCCCTGCGCGCGCCGCACGTCCTCGAGCACGTTGGGGGGCGCCGATGCGGGATCATCCATCCGCCTCACCTCCCTTGCCCACCGGCACGTAGCCGGCATCGCGGATCGTCTCGTCCATGGCGCTCGAGCGCACGTAGTCGATGAAGGCCTTCGCCTCGCCCTCGGCCGGCCCCTTCGTGAAGAAGTAGAGGTCGCGCGAGAGCGGGTAGGCGCTTGATTCGAGGTTCGCCTCGGTGGGCTCCACGCCGTCGACGTCGAGGGTCTTCACCGTGGCGCTCGTGAAGCGATTCTCCACGAAGCCGATGGAGATGTAGCCGATGGCGCCCGGCGTGCGCGCGACCACGTCGCGCACCTGGCCCGTGCCCGGGAGCACGGCCGCGGTGCGGTCGAAGGGCGTGCCGCGCATGACGATCGCGCGGAAGGCCTCGCGCGTGCCGGACGCCTCGTCGCGGTTCACCACCTGGATGGCGAGGTCCGGGCCGCCGACCTCGCTCCAGTTCTCGATCTTTCCCGCGTAGATGTCGCGCAGCTCGTCGAGGGAGATGCCATCCACCGGGTTCGCGTCGTTCACGATGACGGCGATGCCGTCGTGGGCCACGGCGTACTGCGAGAGGCCCTCCTTGGCCTCGGCCTGCGTGAGGTCGCGGCTCGAGGTGGCCACGTCGGCGGTGCCGTTGATCACGGCCTCGATGCCCGCGGAGGAGCCGAGGCCCGAGACGAGCACGTGCACGCCGCTCTCCTCCTCGAAGTCCTCCGCGGCGATCTCCGCGATGGGGAGCACCGTGGTGGAGCCGGCGACCGTGAGGGTGCCGCCCTCGGAGGCAGTGCAGGCGCCGAGGGCGAGCGCGAGCGCCATCGCGCCGAGAAGCGGGAGCGCACGTTTCAGGAGAGCCACGCGATCGCCCCCTGCCTGCCGCTCGGAGCACCGTCTCGACGGTGCGAGAAATAGCGTTCGGGCTCGGAGAAGGTGGAGATCTCGCTCGCGCAGATGTGCGCCTCGGGCATCCCCGCCGAGGTGAGCGCGCAGGTGATCGCCCGGGCGAGCGAGAGGTGGCGCTCGCCGGCGGCGACGCCGGGCCCGAACTCCCCGACGAAGCGGTCGAGGAGCTCTGCGGAGACCTCGTAGTCGGCCGCCTGGATGTGCGGGCCGAGGTAGGCCCGCACCTCGCGCGGCTCGGTGCCCGTGATGCGCGTGAGCTCCAAGAGCGCCTTCTCGGCGATGCACGCGAGCGTGCCGCGCCATCCCGAGTGCACGACGGCAAACCCGCCCTCGCAGGCGAGCACGACGGGCACGCAGTCCGCGAAGCCGAGCAACACGGGCACCCCGGGCACGCTCACGCAAAGCGCGTCGGCGCCCGCCTCCGCCTCCTCGCGAAACGCCGCGAGGGCCGCCTGCGAGGGATCCGTGAGGGAGAGGACCGTGGTGCCGTGGACCTGCTTTGGGTTCACGAGCGCGTCCTCGAGCGCCCCCGCGCCGAGCGCCTCGAGGAGGATCCGCCGGTTGCGCGCCACGCACGCGGGATCGTCGCCCACGCGGTTGCCGATGTTCAGCGAGCGATAGGGGCCGCCGGACACCCCGCCCACGCGGCCCGAAAAGGCGAGCGCCACGCCAAAGGGACGTGACGCATCGCCGAGCAGTTCCAACTCAGGCGCTCCGACGGCGCCCAGCTGAGGGTTGTCGCACACGTGGGGCCCTAAGCGCGCGGACGCCTGAGGAAGTCCGGGATCTCGAAGTCGTTCGAGGAGGAGGCGGCTTCGCGGCGAGGGGCCGGGGTGCGATTGGCGCGACGGCGATCGGCGCGATCGGTGATGCCGAAGCCGCTCACGAAGGGCTGGTTGTTCACGTTGCGCTCGAAGCCCGTGGCGATGACGGTCACGCGCACCTGGTCGCCGAGCGATTCGTCCACGACCGTGCCGAAGATGATGTTCGCCTCGGG
>CANQNP010000048.1 GCA_947625235.1 uncultured Atopobiaceae bacterium
CGCTTCCCGCTTACCCCGTACAGATACTCCAGCTCCCTGATCTTTTGGATGATGAACGTGTAAACGACGCGCTCGAGTGGGTCGAGCTTCCTCACTGATTCCCCTGTGTCAATCAACGGGTAGTCGATTGAGTGAGCGAATGCTGGGATAGATAGCAGGCTGATATCGTCCGAGATTACCCAGCGGCCCTCGGCGGGCCTTCCGCCCTCATCGAAACCCACGCTCTTGCGGAACGCGTTTAGCAGCAGCACGTTATCTAGCGTCGCTTGCCTGATTAAGTGGCCCTGCTTGTCGAATGCGTAGTAGGTGCCATTGGCGTGGACGTTCGAGATGAGGGTAAGGCCCGCTTGGATATCGTTTAGGCGCGCTGCGATATGCCTATTTGAGTGGTTTAGAAAGTTCTTGTTCTTTGGGTCGGTGCTCGAGGTTGTCGCTGATCCTACGTCCTCGAAACTGCTTTCACGGATTTCTAGGACGCGGGCCCCATCGGCATTCCTTCGCGCCTGCTTGATGGTCTTTTGCGCGGTATAGATGAGGTTCGCGATCCCAGCGGGCCGTTTGTACGCAGGTTCCTTGATGCTGCCATAGGCCCGCTCCGCGTCGATGGTGGCCGTGAGCCGTATCTTCGTTCTGTACGTGTTCCCGTCGGCGTCGTGAGCGTCCCATTCCATGGGAACCTCGCGAGCCCCCGTGCCTATCTTTATCAGTGCTTGGGAGAGTCGTTCCTGCCCCACGAGCGCCCCGTCGTAGTGCGTTACCTCATTCACCCGCCCCACTACTGCGAGCTGTACGGGTTTCTCTCGGTTCTTGCGTATCTCTGCCTCGAGGTCTTTTCCATGTGGGCCTTCCGCTGCGCGCATGAGGGCCCTAAACCTCGGCATGGTTTCCTCGGCGTTACCCAGCGCCTCGGCTACCTGTTCGCGTCCTTCGTCCTTAGCCCATAGGCGCGCCACGCTGTAATCGCTATCAATGCGATCTATCGCGGTGGTGATGTGATCCCATGCGTTCGAGCTCCCGCAGTTCATAACCTCGCGGGCCATTTCCACGGTTATGCCTAGTTCGTTGATGCCGCCCCTGATTGCAATGATCGAGGGGAGTAGCAACGCGAAGCTTTTGTGGCTCACGCCTTCCGCGTCCGCATATGGATACTCCCAGTAGGGCGTGATGCTCACAGTCTCTGCGAGCTGGTAGAGCCGCCTGAGCATGGCTAGGGTGCTGATTGCCTCATAGGCCGATAGCGAGTCCTCGGATACGTCCCCAGATAGCGCGCGGTCTTCCAACCCTGCGAGGGCCGCCCTTGCCGCCTGCGTCCCCTCGATCTCTGCGGGGGCCTTGAGCATGAGTGCGTAGTGGCCGCTATCGTCCTTGCGAAGCTCGAGGCACGCTGCGTATGGGCTGGGCACGCCCTCGAACACGTCCGCCTCTTCGATAGGCGCTTCCCCTACCTCGAATAGGCGCGGCGCGTCGATAGCCGCGTTCATGGCTTCCACCTTCTTGAGTGCCCCGCCAAAAATGAGGGCGAGGGTTTGGTTGTGCATGAGCAGGAATTGCCCGGCGGCTATCCTGCCGATGGCCTGCGGGTCTATGGGGCTGCCACGCCGCATGCGAACGTATCCCGTCTCTGGGTCGGGGGCGAACATCGTCTCCACGCGGGCGGCGGTCTTACGTGCAAGCTCCCAGCTAGTCTCCTGTCGTTCCCCCTCGCTGAGGGCGTCCCACTCCGCCTCCGTATAGATCTCGCGGCCCCAAGGCGTCACGATGGGCTTCCCTAGGCGCTCGGCGTCCTTAGCGTCCTTATTGTTGTTGGGGTCATCGGCTATCATGGTGGTACTCCTATGGCCGGGGCCCTCACGGGTTCCGGCCCTCTTCGTCTTCGGGTGCGCCCCATCGTAGCCGAGGGGTAGGACAACAATTCACGCGAACGGGTGTTCTGGTTTCTATCTCTGCTTTTGCGCGTTATCGGAGATAGGGCGGCGGCTACCACTGGGCGGCTGCCACCTCGAGCCTGAGCCCCCCGAACGTGCCCTCACACGATGGTTTCCTTGAGCGCGTCATCGAACGCCACGCCATAGACGCGCGCGAGCTGCAATAGCTTATGCACGGGGGGCGCGGCCTGCGTCTCGTAACGCTTGAGCTGCGCGTAGGTGAGGCCCGCCTTGCGGGCGGCTTCCGAGCGGGTGAGGTTCGCGCGCTTCCTGAGCGCGAGCATCCCCGACGGGCGGTACTGGTACGTGGTGCTATTCATGGCGGCTCCGCTTCCCTTGCCTTCGCCTTGCGTATTCCTCGAGTGCGCGATCCTCGATGAGGTAGGCGCGCCCCTGCGTCTTATGGGCCACCTCGCCCCTCGAGCACGCGGCCCTCATGGCCTTGAGCCCCACCCCCGCTATCCGGGCGGCCTCTGCCGTCGTGTAATAGGTGCGCACGCCTTACGCCTCCCTATCCGAGGTGTGGCATGGGAGGAAGCCATCGAACAGTTCCCAGACGTTCTCCAGCATGAGGCCCGCGAGGTAAAGGTGGGCGTCCCAGCTTCCCACCTCGCCATCCGATAGCTCGTTCGCCAGTTCGTTCGCCTCGATCTCGAGATCGGACACCTCGCGGCAAAGGCCGTTCAGGTGGACGTAAGCCTTCGCAAGCCCATGTTTAAGGGCCTCAACCTTGGCGCTTTTGTCAGTGGCCGCTGTCATTTCCCGATCTCCCATCCGTTCTTCTTGAGGTACTCGAGCACCAGTGCCTCGAATAGGTCGGTCTTCGTGATGCCACGATCCTGCGCGGCTTGCGTCAACGCGTCGGCTAGCGTGCGAGGTATGACTAGCCCCATCCTCGCGTCGTGCCTTACCCCGATCATCTTTAGCCTCCCGTCGGATAGCTTGTACACGTCGTGGAGCACACGGGGGCTAGCGCCTGCTTCCTGCGCGATGGCGGCGCTTGCCGTGTTACCTGCGGGCTTGCCGAGCTGGGCCGTCCTTGCCATGGTGCTACTCCTATCTATGAGGGTTTGCGCCTATACCTCTAGGTAGGGCGCTAGCTCTTCCATGAATTGGTGGTAGTCCCTCGCGGGGCGGATCCTCGGCTTGTGCTCGTCGAGGGTGAGCCCGTAGGCCTCGGCCTCCGCTGCGGCTGTGGCGAGGGCGATCTTCGCCTCGAGCACGTGGGCCCCGTATTCCTTCGCAAGGTCGGCGATGAGGGCTGCGTACTCGCGGGCAATCTTCGTGCGGGCGTTGTAGCGGGTCACGAGGATTAGGGCGCGGGGCGGCTTCGCGAGGGACCTAAGGGCTTCGAGCGTGGCGGCGGCCTGCTCCCCGCTTGCGCGCGTGGGCTCCGTCGGCACCACTACCACCTCGCACGCGGCGAGGGCGGCGAACATCACGGGCGAGTAGACGCGTGGGAAGTCAATCACTGCGTACTCATAGCCAAGCGCCTCGATGGCTCCCATGAGGTCGCGAACGTCGCGGGTGTTCTGGGCGGCGAGTAGGAAGTTCCTATCGTCGGCGGGAAGCAGGTCGAGGTTTTCCCTCCCCGTCCCCACGATGGCGGCCTCGGGGGGCGTGCCCTCGAATGCGTCGTAGATGGTCGCCTGCGGTTCCTCAGTGCCCATGAAAAACGCGGTGAGGTCGTGCTGGGCGTCGAGGTCGATGGCGAGCGTCCTATGGCCCCCTGCGGCGAGCATGGCGGCGATCTCGCGGGCCGTGGTGGTCTTGCCCACGCCCCCCTTCTGGTTCGCTACTCCTATAGCCTTCACGGCCCTCTCCCTTCCTATGAGAGGTAGCTAGCGGCGGCGTCCTCGGCTGGGTGCTCCATGCGCTCGAGGTTGTGCGCGTAGATGAGGGTGGTTTCGATCCGCGCGTGGCGTGCCATGGCCTGAGCCTGTTGGATGGTGGCCCCGCCTATGAGGGCGGCGGTAACTGCCGTGTGCCTGAGCGAGTGGGCGGTGATCCTCGGGCTGTCGATGCCCGCCTCGCGCATGGCGTCCTTGCAAATCTGGGATATGTGGCGGGTCGTGAGGTGGCCGTGGCTGCGGTTTCCGTGGCCTGCGAATAGCGGGGCGTCATCTGCCAGTGGGCCACGGGCCGCGAGGTAGCGATCTATCGCTCGGGCGGCCTTCGCGGGGAGCACTACGTAGTCATCCTTAGCGTCCCTGCCCTTGCCTTGCACATAGAGCACGCGACGGCCTGCGAGGTTGCGCACGTCCCCCACGCATGCCCTCGAGGCCTCGATGGTGCGAAGCCCGCACGTCATGAGGGTCACGAGGATTGCGGCGTCCCTGAGGGCTGCGAGCGATCCACCCTCGGCCTTGGCCTCGGCAACGCTAACGGCCTCGCGCGCTTGGCCTTTGGTGAGGGCGTCGCGGGCGTGGATCTTTGCTGCCTTGGGGCCATGGATACCATCGGCGGGCGAGGGCTTGCCCATCTGCCCATAGGCCCATCCGTAGAGCCCCCTCACGGGCACGAGGTAGGCGGCCACGGTAGAGGCCCCGTAGTTGGCGGCGAGGTGGTCGCGATAGGCGAGCAGGTCGGCGCGTGTCGCGTCCACGAGGTCGAGCCCTTGGGCGTCCATCCATCGCTCGAATGTCCTTAGCGCGCGCTCGTATCCCGCCTTAGTGCGGGGGCGCACGTCAAGGTCTGCCTCCCAACTTGCGACTAGTTGGCCGTTGGTTGGGGTGCTCGAGGCCACGGCCTCTATTGCCGCGCTTGCTCCCATGGTTGCCCTCCCCTGAATGAGGTATGGGGCTATCCTAGCGCGAGGTATCCTCGCATTGCAATAGCTATACGTAAACGATAGCCCATACAGTTTGAGCGACGGATACCTCGCCATATGGTCATGCGCGGCGGGGGGATTCCCTGCTAGGCAGCGGGGGGCTGCGATCTTGCGGGGTGGGGGGGTGCCCCCCTGAGTGCCATTCCACCTGCTTTTCCTGCGAAGCGTCGAAGATTGGCGAAAACGTTTGACACTAGAAAACGGCTATTTTCGCGCGCAAAAAAATTACAGAGGGCGCTGCGGGGCGAGGGCCGCGAATGGCTCACTGCTACCCCCTATCCCCCCTGCTGGGCTACCTACCTCGAGGAACGCGCCTATCGCCTGCGAGTGCGCGCACATGGGCGCGCGAGGGGGTGGGGTAGGGGGGTGCGTGCCTTGCCCCCCGAGGCTAGCTGCGTAGCTGGGTGGGGGGCCTTGCCGCAGGGGACACTGGGCCTTCCCTTGCCGAGGAAAAATCTCCCTGCGTGTGCAAGGGCCATATGCCGCGAGGGTGGCCCTCGGGGCGGGGGTGGGGGATAGCCCCCCTAGCGCCATTGCCTCCCGTCTAGCCCCTTGCCTTGATGAATGCCTCATAGGCTTCCTTCGTCCCTTGGGGCGCTCCCTCTAGGTCGTGGCGTACGGCCTCGTTGATATAGGCGTTCATGGATGTTCCGCTTAGCGCGGCCATGAACTCCACCCATGCCACGAGGTCGGCGTCTATCGCGAGGTTCAGGCGCTTCTCTTGCATGGCTTCCCCTTCCGCATCGTCTCGGCTGCTTAGGGGGTAGTATAGGGGAGTGTGCTTAGTGTGTCTTGTGTGTCTTGCATACGCCATGCATAGAGAGTGCTGAATGTACGATAACGGGTATTACGTAAAGTTGGCGCGTGCATAAAACGTACGTATACGCATGCGAATATGAATAACCCGAGCTATAGGGGTGTGCTTGGTTTTGCACATCCCCATCGGGTTTTGAACATCGCGGGCGATCCCCTCGCTCCCGCGCCCATTTTGGAGCCTCGAGGTGCCCATGCGCGCGGCCCCTAACGGCCACGGTAGCCCCTCGCGTTATCCCAGCTAGACACCCCCGCTATTTGGCCGTCTAACGCACGTTTGGCGTCCCCTAGGGCATTTGGTCTAGGTAGCCCATCCCAAGGCCTTAGAACCCCCACTTTTTTAGGGTTGCTGGGGCTTTTCGGTGAATGTGTTGGCGATGGCGTCGTAGGTGTACGTGATCCCCTCATCGGTTCCCGTGATCCTGCCCCATCGGTTCTTGATGACGGTGAGGGCCGCGTTTCTCACCTCGGCGCGCTTGTGGTCGCTAATGGTCTCCCTCGCCTTCTTCTTCGCTGCGTCTGGGTTGGTTTGCCCCTTGAGGGTTCCGCCCATCTCGGCGGGCTGTAACCCGAGCAGCACGTCGGCCCCGTATTCAATGGCTCCGCTTTCCTTGAACGAGTCCATTTCAACGGTTCCGTAGTATCCGCCTCGGTTAAGCGAGGCCACGCATAGCACGGGGGCCTTGAGGTCGCGTGCTAGGCGCCTGAGTGCGCTCACGTTGCGATCCGTTGCCTGCTTATCGCTGAGGCTATCTGCGGGCGATTTCAAGATTTGGAGATAGTCGATTACCACGAGGGGCGAGGTTCCCTCGATAGTTGCCACGCTCTGGGCGATGGCCCTCACGTCATCCACGTTTGGCTCGGCATCGGCCACGAGGTATTTCAAGCGCTCCCCCACGTCGGCCTGATAGCGCTCGCACGCGTCGCGTATGTCCTTGCCCGCGTATTTCTCATTGGGTGGGAAGTTGCGCCATACGGGGCTCATGAGGTGGAGCGATCCCTCGCGCCTGCCCCCATTGAGCGCCATATACCTGCTAAGCGACTTAGCCGCCATTTCCTCGGCGCTCATCTCCAGCGTCACGAAAAGCACGGGGCGGCCTTGGGCGGCCACGTTATCGGCGAGCTGCCCAACGAACGTGGTTTTCCCGAGCGATGACGTGGCCCCGAGGATATAGAGCCCTGCGTAGAGCCCGCCCCCTAGCAGCCTATCGAGTGACGAAAACCCCGTGGGCTGTGGCTCCGTCGCCCCCTTGAGCATGTACACGTTTTGGATGGCCTCGAGGGCGCTCACGACGTGGGACGCCTTGAGCGCGTCGGTGATGGCTTTGCCCTTGCTTTTCTCGAGGGCCTTAGCCGCCTCCGCTTGCGCCTGCGGCACGGCCTCGGCCAGTGCCTCCTTGAGCGCGTCGGGGCTAGCTTGCCATGCATCCCCCGCGTCCTTGCCCCCGAGGTGCGCCCATATGGAGCGCCCTCCCATCGTGACTGGGGCGGCTGCTATGCCCATCCCTAGGGCCTCCGCCACGAGCTTTTCGCTAGCCGCATCCCCCGCCCCGTCGGCGTCGAGTGCCACGAGCAACGATCCCCGATAGCCCCGCGCCTTGAGCGCGTTAGTGAGGTGGCTATAGGCGGTGCCCCCGAGTGCCACGGTCATATCCCCATAGCCCGCGAGCTCGAGCGCGATGGCGTCCATGGGGCCCTCTACCACGATAACGGCTTCACCCTCGAGGGCATCGGGGTTCCACACGGGCTGGTTTCCCACGTCCTTGGAGCGGGGCTTCACGTACTTGCCTTGCCCATCGTAGGGCCGCTCATCAATGGCGCGGTCAATGTGGTAGTAGGTGCTCCCTACGTAGGGAATGGCTATGCGCCTGCGTGACGGGTCATAACCTAGCCCTAGCGCGATGGCATCCTCGAGTGCGATACCTCGGGCCTCTAGATAGGCGGTTGGGGCGGGGTCGCTTATATGCGTTCTCCATGAGTCGAGCTTCCCGTGCTCGGCTGCGATCTTGTAAGGGTCTTGCGGCTTCGAGTTGTTAGGCGTGGGGTACTGGGGCCTATCGTCGGTAATGCCTGCCCACTCGAGCACCTTTTCTTTTCGCTCGGGGAATGTCTCGAGGTTGCACACGAAACCCGCGAGGTCGAAAACGTCTCCACTCCTACCACATTTGCCTGAAAAGCAGTGCCAGTGGGTTGGGTCGCTAGGGTCAATTTCAAATGCGGGCGTATGGTTTGGGCCGTCCCCTGATCCACATATCGGGCAGTGGTATTTGGTGCCTTGCCGTGGGTGGCCTGTGAGGGTTTCCACGATGGCCCCGAGGTCTACGCGATCCTTGATTTCTTGGGCGTCCATTGGGCGGCTCCCGTTCCATTTGGTGGGCTTCATGTCGGCGAAAACCTAGAGCACTAGGGCGGGCGGGCCCTAGCCCTAGCCCGCCCCCGCCTTAAAGTTAAGTACTTATAGAGTTCGGAAACAGCCTTCTACCTGCGGGAATGCGAAGCAAAAAGTACAGATATTGCCCCCCCAAAGTACAGATATTGCCCCCCAAAAGTACAGATATTGCCCCCCCCTGTTTCTAGCCCTTGGAGCCCTTCTCGAGGGCCTTAGTCTCTGGGGGCTCCAGTCCAGTTTTCGGGCCTTCGATGGTGATCTTCACCCCATCGAGAATCCTCTTCGGTTCTTTGCCTTTGCGCCTATTCCCCTGCTTGTATATGGGCCGTACTTTGACCTTTGAGGTCTTCGGGTAATCGATCTCGAACGTGTGCTCTATCTCATCGAATAGGCGCCCACTGCCTATGCAGCTTGCTTGAATGCGGTCTAGGAACCTGCGTCTCTTGTGGGGGTCTTGCCGTTTCTCTTTGTCGGCTAGGCCTTCCTGTGCCACGTCCGCTCCGAGGTTCGCGAGGTCATCGGCCGTGACCTTGATAGAGCGCTTCCCGCTTACCCCGTACAGATACTCCAGCTCCCTGATCTTTTGGATGATGAACGTGTAAACGACGCGCTCGAG
>CANQNP010000049.1 GCA_947625235.1 uncultured Atopobiaceae bacterium
CAAATACGTTGTCCCGGATGGCAAGGTCTCGGATGCGCGCGGTCTTTGCGCGCGTCCGAACCGCCGTCCATCCGGCGAGCTAAGAGCAGCTCAAGGCGCGAGCCTTGAGCTGCCACATCTTTGATACGGCCCCTCTTTTTTAGCAAAGCTCGAGCGGACCCGCTTACCGCGCACCCCTTCGGGGCGCACCGTAAGCGGGTCCGTTCGGGCAAATAAGAAGACCTACTAGTCCGAGTAGTCCGTCCGCGCGGCCTTCCGTGCCGAACGCACGAGGAAGTCCTGATTGTTCGGCGTGGACTGGAGGCCCTTGATGAGGGAGGCCTCGGCGCGCTCGACGTTGTTCATGTTGGCGAGCACGCGGCGAAGGCCCCAGACGAGCGGCGCGAGCGTGGGGTCGATGAGGCGATCCTCGTTGCGCGTGCCGGAGGCCACGGGGTCGATCGCGGGGAAGATGCGCTTGTCGGCCATGCCGCGATCGAGCTTGAGCTCCATGTTGCCGGTGCCCTTGAACTCCTCGAAGATCACCTCGTCCATCTTCGAGCCGGTGTCGATGAGCGCGGAGGCGATGATCGTGAGCGAGCCGCCGCCCTCGATGTTGCGCGCGGCGCCGAGGAAGCGCTTCGGCGGGTAGAGCGCCGCGGAATCGACGCCACCGGAGAGGATGCGGCCCGAAGGCGGCGCGGCGAGGTTGTAGGCGCGCGCGAGGCGCGTGATGGAATCGAGCACGACCACCACGTCCTCGCCCTGCTCCACGAGGCGCTTGGCGCGCTCGATGACGAGCTCGGCCACCTGCGTGTGGTTGTCGGCCGGCATGTCGAAGGTCGAGGCCACGACGTCGCCCTTGATGGAGCGTTCCATGTCCGTCACTTCCTCGGGACGCTCGTCCACGAGGAGGCAGATGAGGTGCACCTCGGGGTTGTTCCTCGAGATGGCCTGGCAGATGCGCTTCAGGATGGTGGTCTTGCCGGCCTTCGGCGGGCTCACGATGAGGCCGCGCTGGCCCTTGCCGATGGGCGCCACGATGTCGATCGCGCGGCCGGTGGTGGCCTCCTTCGTGGTCTCCATCTTCAGGCGCTCGTCGGGGAAGATCGGCGTGAGGTCGCGGAAGCGCGGGCGCAGCGCCGCGAGCTGCGGGTCGAGCCCGTTCACGGAGGCGATCTTCGAGAGCGCGGGGTAGCGGTCGTTCGGGCGGCTCGGACGCACGGAGCCGGAGACGAGGTCGCCGCGGCGAAGGCCCTGCTGGCGGATCATCGCCTGCGGCACGAAGGCGTCCATGTCGCCGGGCATGTAGTTGCCGGTGCGGATGAAGCCGTAGCCCTCGGGCACGATGTCGAGGATGCCGGTGACGTCGCGGAAGCCCTCGAGCGCGGCGGCCTTCTGGTAGATGGATTCGACGAGGTCCGCCTTGCGCACGCCGAGGTAGTCGAGGCCAAGCTCGCGCGCGCGTTCGCGGAGCTCGACGACCTTCATCTCCTGGAGCTCCTCGCGAGAGAGGCTCGGCTCGGCGGGCATCTGCTCGCGACGGTTCTTGTAGCGATTGCGGCGCTGGTTGTGGCCCTGGCCCTGCTGGTTGAAGTTGCCGTGGTTGCGACCCTGGCCTTGGCTGTGGTTCTGCTGGTTTTGCTGGCCCTGGTTCTGGGCGTGTTGCGGAGCCGGCGCGGGCGCCTTCTCCTTGGCGTCGTGGGCGCCCTTGGCATCCTCGGCGGGATTGGCCTGCTTGGCGGCCTCGGCAGCGGGCGCCTCGGCGGCGGGGGCGTCCTCGGCGGCCTTCTTGCGACCCGTGCGCTTCGGGCGCGGCGCGGCCTCGGAGCTCGCGTCCTTCGCATCCTCGCCCTTCGCCTCGGCGGCGGGCGCGGCGGCCCTCGGCTCGGCGGCGGGCGCGGCGGCTTCGGCGGCTTCGGCGGCGGGCGCCTCGGCGGCGGCGCTCTTGCGCGTCCTTCGCGTGCGGCGCGGACGGTCCGCCTCGGCGAGGGTCTGCGCGGGCGCGGGACCCGGCTCGGCCTTTGCCTGCGTGGCCTCGCGCGTGCGACGGGTCATGGCGTCGATCGAGGACTCGGCGCTGGCGCCTTCCGTGGCGTCCGGCGTCTTCGCGGCGCTCTTTCTGGGCATGGGTTTCCTTCCAACGGCTTTGCCACGCGGCATTTCACTGCGGAATGGGGATCTACGGGAGAAGTACCGCCCAAGCGTGGATGGCGGTGTCATAGCTACACGAGCTCCTTGGCTCGAAGGGCAGTGTAGCACACCGACGCGAGAATACCGCCGCCTCGCCCAAATCCCCTTCGCCGCACGGCCACGGGCACCCTACGCCCCATGTCTACCCAATCTCCTTCGCCGTACGACCCGTCCTTCCGGCGCGCTCCCCCATCGAAAGACAGGGCACGCGGCAGGCCTGCGTGGGGAGCCACTACATCGTCTCCGGGGCGGAGACGCCGATGAGCGAGAGGCCCACCTCGAGCGTGATGCGCACGGCGTCTGAGGCCGCGAGCCGCGCCTGCGAGAGCGCCTCGGGAAGCGGGCGCCCCTCGCGGGGAAGGATCGGGCAGGCGGTGTAGAAGCCGTGGAAGGCGGAAGCGAGTTCCTGCAGGTAGTGCGTGATGCGGAAGGGCGCGCGGTCGCGTGCGCAGCCGGCGATGAGCTCCGTGAACTCGTCGAGCTTGCGACAGAGCGCGGCCTCGTCCTCGCCCGCGAGGAGCGAGAGGTCCACGTCCCGTCCGATCGCCTTCGCGGCGGCCTCGCGCGCCCCGAGGTGCTCGGCGTCCAGAGCGCCCTTCTGCGCGGCGGCGCGCCTGAGCACGGAGCAGATCCGCGCGTGCGCGTACTGCACGTAGTAGACGGGGTTCTCCGCGCTCCTCTGCTTCACCTTCTCGATGTCGAAGTCGATCGTCTGGTTCGACGAGCGGCTCATGAGCGTGAAGCGCGTGGCGTCCGCGCCCACCTCGTCGATGAGCTCGCGGAACGTGATCATCGTGCCCTTGCGCTTCGACATGCGCACGGGGACCCCGTCGCGAAGCAGGTTCACGAACTGCCCGAGCAGCACCTCGAAGCGGCCCTCGTAGCCGAGCGCGTCGCACGCGGCGCGCACGCGGGCGATGTAGCCGTGGTGGTCGGCGCCCCAGATGTCGACCACGTGGTCCACGCGCTGGAACTTGTTCCAGTGGTAGGCCACGTCGGAGGCGAAGTACGTGTACTCGCCGTTCGCCTTCACGAGCACGCGATCCTTGTCGTCGCCGAGCGCCGTCGAGCGGAACCACAGCGCCCCCTCGGCCTCGTAGAGGTAGCCCATCTCGCGCAGCGTGTCGAAGGCGCGGCTCACCTGCGAGGTGCCGTCCGCGTCCTTCGCGTAGAGCGAGCGCTCGGAGAACCACACGTCGAAGTGGCAGCGCACGTCGGCGCAGGTCTTCTCCATCTCGTCGAGCATCATCTGGTAGCCGCGCTCGCGGAAGGAGAGGTTGCGCTCCTCGGCCGGTTGGTCGGCCCACGCATCGCCGTCCGTCTCGAGGAAGTGCGCCGCGATGTCCACCACGTAGTCGCCGCCGTAGGCGTTGCCGCCGAGGTGCTCGTTGAAGGCGTCCATGAGCGGGTGCTCCTCGGGGTGCGCGTCGTCCTCGTCCTCGACGAAGGCCTCGCGGTCGGCGAGCAGGCGCTCGCGCGCGGCGCCTGCGTCGAGCCCCTCGCCGCGCATGAGCTGCACGAGCTGGAGGTAGCGCTCGCCGATGGAGGCGCCGAAGACGTCGAGCTGGCTTCCGTGGTCGTTCACGTAGAACTCGGGCTCCACGGCGAAGTTCGTATGGCGAAAGACGCGGCAGAGCGAGTCGCCGAGCGCCGCCCAGCGCCCGTGGCCGAGGTGCATCGGTCCCACCGGGTTCGCAGAGATGAACTCCACCTGCACGCTCTGGCCGTGGCCCACGTCCGAGCGCCCGAAGTCCGCGCCCTTCTCGCGCGCCTCGGCGATGACGCTCGCGCGCGCCGCCGGCGAGAGGCGGAAGTTGATGAAGCCAGGCCCCGCCACCTCGACGGCCTCCACCGCGTCGCTTGCGGGAAGGGCGGCCACCACGGCCTCGGCGATCGCGCGCGGGGGCTTGTGCGCGGCCTTCGCGGCGCGCATCGCGAGCGTGGAGGACCACTCGCCGTGCGAGGCGTCCGCGGGGCGCTCGAGGAAGGCGTCCTCCACCTCGAAGGCGGGAAGCGCGCCCGCGTCCTGCGCGGCGCGAGTGGCCTCCAGAAGGAGGGTGGCAAGGATGTCTCTCACCGGCGCGAAAGCCATGGCACCTCGTCTCTCTTGGAAAGGATCGGCTGGTAGGAAGTCGTGTTTCGCACGCCGGACGCGGCCGGGCGGGCGCTACTCGCGCTCGCCTGCGGCTGCGCTCGCGTGCGCGTGGGCCGCCTCCCACTCGAGCTGCGTGAGGTGGCTCCTCAGCTCCGCGAGCCCCGGCTCGAGGCCCACGGGGTAGAACTGCGGGTTCAGGAAGCGGCGGATCGCCGGGTCGAGGTGCATGAGCGCGTTCTTGCAGCGCTCGCGTGCCACCGAGAGCGGCTCGGGCGCGGCGATGGCGTGGCCGTCCTCCACCATGGGCGCGAGCACCTCCTCAGGCGTGCCCGAGGTGAAGTCGTACATCGTGTCGCCATCGAGCACGTCGCGCGCGAGGCCGGAGAGGTCTGCCGCCACGTCGTCGAAGACGATGACGTCGCCCATCGGCACCTCGTTCTCGCTCTTGTAGCGAAGCACGTGCTGCACGCCGGGGATCGTGCGCTTGAAGGCCTGCTCGGAGAGCTTCATCGTGGGCGTCCATGCGCGCTCGCCGGGCTTGCGGAAGGCCGTGAGCTTGTAGACGCCGCCGAGCGAGGGCTGCGGATCGCACGTGGCGAGCTTCGTGCCCACGCCGAAGCTGTCGATCGGCGCGCCCTGCGCGAAGAGTGACTGGATCGTGTATTCGTCGAGGTCGTTCGAGGCGGAGACCCCCACGTAGGGCAGCCCCTCCTCGTCGAAGCGCCGGCGCGCGTACTTCGCGAGCTTCGCGAGGTCGCCGGAGTCGAGGCGCACGGCCCTCAAGCGCTCGCCACGCGCCTCCATCTCCTTCGCCACGACGATCGCGTTCTCGATGCCGCTCTCCGCGTCGTAGGTGTCCACGAGGAGCGTGCAGTTGTTCGGCATGGAGGCGGCGAAGGCGCGGAAGGCGTCGATCTCCTTCGGGAAGGCCATCACCCAGCTGTGCGCGTGCGTGCCGAAGACGGGGATGTCGTAGATCTTGCCGGCGAGGACGTTTGAGGTGGAGCTCGCGCCGCCCACGTAGCTCGCGCGCGCCACCGCGAGGCCACCGTCCGGGCCCTGCGCGCGGCGGAGGCCGAAGTCGCTCACGGCATGGCCCTCGGCCGCCTGCACCACGCGCGCGGCCTTCGTGGCCACGAGCGTCTGGAAGTTCACGAGGTTCAGGAGCGCCGTCTCGATGAGCTGGCAGGCCACGACGTTTCCCTGCACGCGCACGAGCGGTTCGCGCGGGAAGACGAGGTCGCCCTCGCGCACGGCGTGGATCGTCACGCCCGGCTCGAAGGCGGCGAGCCACTCGAGGAAGGCCGGCTTGAACATCTTCCCGCCGCCGGGCGCCTCGAGGGAGGCGAGGTAGTCGATCGATTCCGGCGTGTAGCGGAAGTGCTCGATCATGTCCGCGATCTGCCCCGTGCCGCAGGCCACGGCATAGCCGCCGTCGAAGGGGTTCTCGCGGAAGAAGACGGTGAACACGGCCTCGTCTTGGCCGCGGCCGCTCTCGAAGAAGGCCTGGGCCATCGTGAGCTCGTAGAGGTCGGTGTTGAGGGCGACGTCGGTGGGGACGGTGCGGTCGGTGAGCGACATGGCGATCTTTTCGACGCAGGTTTGGCCGCGCGCGGCGCGACCTCGATCTTCGCTAGTGTAGCCGCTCCATTGGCGCTCAGTTTCCTACGGCACGAGGGCCCAGAACTAGAGGAAGAAGTAGAACAGCACGACGACGAAGATGACGATGCAGATGAGCAGGATGATCTTCTGGGCGAGGGGCATCTTGAGGTCATCGTCGGGCTCCATGCGCTGCCGCGCGGCCTCGATGCGCTGGTCGAATGCGGCATCGCGGTCGGCCTGCTCCTGCTCCTGGCGGAGCTGCTCGAGCTCGGCACGCTCGCGCGCCGCCTCGGCCGCCTCTTGGCGCGCCGCCTTCTCGGCACGCAGCTGCTCGAGTTCTGCGCGTTCGGAATCACTCAAAGGTTGATCAGCCATGGCTCCCCAAAACTCGCGGACGCGCTCGCGCGCCCGAGGCGCGGGCGCCCAATGCGGGCGCCTGGTGCGGGCGCCTCGGGCCTAGATGCTACGCCTCTTCGCCCTCGATCTTCTTCTCGAGCGCGCGCTGCTTCTCCTTGGCCTCCCATTTATCGAGCAGGCGTTCCTTCTCGGTCTTCGCCTCCTCGCGGCTGGCTTCGGCTGCCTCGGACTTCGCCTCTTCCCTGAGCGCCTCTTCGCGCTGGAGCTTTTCCTTCTCGCCCACGGGCAGGGGCTCGGGATCATAGACCGCCATGATGGCCTCCTCATGCGCTTGCGTGCGGTGGCGCCGCACTAGGTGCACTGACGCGGGGCGCGCGAACACCGAGTCCGCGAACGCGTGGCGCTGTGCCGTCGTACCGGGCGCAGAGCGAATCGCGCCACACCGTGCCAGAGTGCTTCTCGAGGGCTCTATACCCGTTCGGGGCGCGCGGGGAGCGGCGCGGAGGGCCCGCCGGGAAGGCCGGTGCCGTCGAATGCGGGGACGAAGCTCTCGGAGACGGTGCCCGCCTCCTGCCACCACACCCGCTCGAAGCCGAGCTCGTAGGCATAGGCGATGAGGACCTCGTAGTCTTCCGCGTCCACGCTGCCGGCGAGCGCGCCGCCCGCCGCGCGGCACACCTCGTTCGGCGTGTATTGGTTCATGAGCGAGAGATCCGCGTGGCCGAGCGCGATCTCGGCCACGCGATCGAGCACGGCGATGCTGTCGGCCGCCTCGCCGGGAAGCGTGAGGTGGCGCACGATGATGCCGCGCGTGAGGTGGCCGGCGCCGTCTTCCGCGCGGCCCCCCGCTGCCTCCACGACCTCCACCATCGCGGCGAGCGCGGTGGCTGCCGCCTCGGGATAGTCGCGCGCGTGGGAGAGGCGCGCCGCGAGCTCCGGGCTCGCGTACTTGAAGTCCGTGAGCCAGATGTCCACCACGGGCGCGAGCGCTCGCACGAGCTCGGCGCGCTCGTAGCCCGAGGTGTTCGCGACGATGGGGATGGTGAGGCCGAGCTCGCGGGCCTCGCGCACGGCCTCGGCCACGGCGGGCGCGAAGTGGAGAGCGGTCACGAGGTTCACGTTGAGGGCACCCTGCGCCTGGAGCGCGAGCATGGTGTGGGCGAGCTCGCCCGCGCTGAGCGCACGGCCGATGCCACGGGCGCTCACCTCGAGGTTTTGGCAATAGACGCAGCGAAGCGGGCACCCGGTGAAGAAGATCGTGCCCGAGCCGGCATCGCGCGCGGGCGCCGGCAGCGCGTCGTCTGCGGCGTTGCCCGAGATGGGTGGCTCTTCCCAGAGGTGGAGGGCCGCCCGCGCCGCGCGCGTGGTCGCCGTCTCGCCGCACACGCCTCGCTCTCCCGCCGCGCGGTTCACCCCGCAGCGCCTCGGGCAGAGCTCGCAGCGCTCGTACGCCGCAGGCGAGAGAAGATCCTCTGCATCGCGAAACCCCATGCGCGCGATTCTACTGTCGTGCGCAAGCTCGCTACCATGGCCTCGTCAACATCCGCGCGCGGCCGACCGGAAGGAGCACTTGTGGGCGAACTGGAGAAGATGGACGCGGGACGGTGGTACGACGCCGGCGATCCCGCGCTCGAGGCGCTTCGCACCGAGGGCAACGTCATCGCCTGGGAGTTCAACCAGCTCTCCCCCACCGAGCTCGAGCGCGGCCACGAGCTCCTCACGCGGCTCTTCCGCACGTTCGGCGAGGGCGCCGTGGTGCTCGCGCCGGTGTACGTGGACTACGGCTCGAGGATCGAGATCGGCGACGGCACGTTCGTGAACCACGGCGCCTACCTCATGGATGGCGGCGGCATCCGCATCGGCAAACGCTGCCAGATCGGCCCGAACCTCGGCGCCTACACGGCCCAGCACCCGCTCGACGCCGAGGAGCGCGCGACGGGGCTCGAGAAGGCCTCGCCCATCGTCATCGAGGACGACGTGTGGATCGGCGGCGACGTCACCATCATGCCCGGCGTCACCATCGGCAAGGGCTCCGTCATCGGTGCGGGCTCGGTGGTCACGCGGGACATTCCCGCAGGCGTGATCGCGTACGGATCGCCTTGCCGCGTGGCGCGCGGGCTCACGGACGCCGACCGCATCGCCGGCGAGCTCTAGGAGCGCCCGCGGAGGCGAGTTCGCGAAACCTCCATCCGCGCGGCGACGCTTGGCACGGCGCGGGGTTTGACACCCCGCACGCTTCGTCGGAAAATACCTGCACCACACGGGGATGTAGCTCAGCTGGGAGAGCGCTGCCGTCGCATGGCAGAGGCCGAGGGTTCGAATCCCTTCATCTCC
>CANQNP010000050.1 GCA_947625235.1 uncultured Atopobiaceae bacterium
CGGACTCGCGCTCGGCTTCCAGTTCGGCGTCGGGGAGGTTCTGGCGCTCGGCTTCCTCCATGAAACGCGGGTCGTCGGGGGTGATGAGCACGTCGCGGCGGCGGCGTGGGTCCCAGTGGTGGAGCAGCACCGGGGTGAAGAGGCGCAGCCGGATGGCGAAGATGAGCGAGAACGCGAGCAGGAAGAGGAAGATCAGCACCTTCAGCACGGTGCGCTCGAGCATGGTGTCCGTCCAGGAATCGATGCGCGTCATCACGATCGCGCCCACGCAGAGCACGCCCGTCCAGAGGTAGATGAGGATCACGGCCTGGCGCGGGTCGTAGCCCTCGCGCACGAGGCGATGGTGGATGTGGCCGGTGTCGGCCTGCCCCACGCTCACGTGCGCGCGCCGGCGCCTCACGATCGCGGAGAACGTGTCGAGGATCGGGATGCCCGCGAGCATGATCGGCAGCAGGAGCATCGTCACGCCCGCGACGCGCGTCACCGAGAGCAGCGAGATGCAGCCGAGCACGAAGCCCAGCGTGAGCGCCCCGGAATCGCCGAGGAAGATCACCGCGGGGCTGAAGTTGTAGCGCAGAAATCCGATGCACGCGCCCGTGAGCGCGATGGCGAGCGCGGCCGCGTCGAGGCGCCCCTCGTTCGTGGCGATGATGAACATCGAGAGGGCGACGATGGCCGTGAGGCCGGACGCGAGGCCGTCGAGCCCGTCCACGAGGTTGATCGCGTTCGCGAAAGCCACGAGGTAGATCACCGTCACCGGGTACGCGAGCCAGCCGATGGAGAGCGTGCCGCCCGCGAAGGGGTTCACGATGTCGCCCACGATGAGGCCCGAGGCCGCCGCCACGGAGCTCGCCGCGATTTGCCCGATGAGCTTGGGGACGGGCTTCAGCGAGACGAGGTCGTCGATGAAGCCGGTGAGGAAGATGATGAGCACCGACACCGCGAGCACCCAGTAGTTCACGCTGAGCCCGGGCGCGGGCAGCACGACGACGGGCCAGTCGAGGTACGTGGTGCCGAGCCATTGCACGCCCGCCGCCACCGCAAGCGCGGCGAAGACGGCGAAGCCGCCCATGCGCGGGACGGGCACGGTGTTCACGCGACGCCCGCCCGGGTAGTCCACCGAGCCGAGGCGAATGGCGAGCCGCCGCACGAGCGGCACGAGCACGATCGTCACCACGAGGGCGGTGAGGAAGAGCGCCACGTAGGGAACCCACGGCAACGGCATCTTCGCCTCCCTCCCCTCGTGCTCGCGGCGTCCTACGTGGGATTCTAGATTCAAACCCCGTGCGCCGCATGACCGGCGCCGCATGACCGCGTGGGCCGGGTTCGACACAAGTGCATACGGCGCATTTGGTATGTCTTTTTGCCTTTGACTGCGGGAGTTCCTACCGTTGGCAAAGGAACGATCGAGGAAGTTCGATATCCCTTCGACCTCGGGCCGCGCGATGGGTACCGTATGGGGTGAATGCTCGCCCCGCGGACAAACTGGGTGGCCCGTCACGAATACTTAGGGAATCCGCGACACGCGTTCGTACAGGTATCCACCGTTGCTGTGGAAGCTGGAAAACGCGGGCAGGACACCCACCTTATGAGGTGGGGTCACTAAGGGTTCCAGCGAGGGCGGCATTCTCGCGCATTCGGGGGACCCTCGCGGGTCCCCCTTTGCGTTGCGTTGCGCGATGCGGCGGCGCACGCGCCTATGCCGTGGCGGCGCACGCGCTTATGCCGCAGGGGCCGGAGTTTCTGACATGCTTTCGGGATTCGAGGGCCAAAAGCTCAGAAAGAGTGGGCCTCGCGCCACGGAAAGACAGAAACTCTCTTCCCCACGCCACATTTAGCCGAAATCCGTGTCAGAAACTCTTGCCCTCGCGACACGCAAAGCCGCGAGGGCAAGAGTTTCTGTCTCTTCTGCCGCGAGCGCGTGTAATTCTGTGACGTTATGTAAAGTCCGAGATGGCGGGCGCGAGAGAGCACAGGCTCGGGGCGCGAGGAGCGGCATCCGTAGCGCGGCCGGGCTTGCCGTTGCACGAAGAACGCCGCATGCGCGCGACGGCGGCATGCGGCGGTTTCGAAAAGACACGTGCGCGAGACACGTGCGCGAAGGGCGGCAGTTACGCGGCCTTCTCGCCCTCCTCCAGGGCCTTCTTGGCCACGTCGCAAAGGGCGGCGAAGGCGGTGGCGTCGTCGTAGGCGATCTCCGCGAGCACCTTGCGGTCGAGCTCCACGCCCGCGAGCTTCAGCCCGTGCATGAAGTTGGAGTAGCTGAGCCCGTTCTCGCGGCAGCCAGCGTTGATGCGCTGGATCCACAGGCGGCGGAACTCGCGCTTCTTGTTGCGGCGATCGCGGTACTGGTACTGCAGCGAGTGCTGCACCTGCTCCTTCGCGGAACGGTACGTGCGCGACCTGGCGCCGTAGTAGCCCTTGGCGCGCTCGAAGGTGGTGCGACGCTTCTTCCTCGCGTTCACGCTGCGCTTGATTCGTGCCATGATCCTCAACTCCTTCGAGGTAGTAATCGAGTAGACGTCGCGCCGCTAGCCAAGCCTTGCGTTCACGTTCTTGGCGTCGGCCTTGGAGACCTCGGCCTCCTTGCGGAAGTTGCGGATGCGCTTGGGCGACTTCTTGGTGAGGATGTGGCTCTTGAAGGCGTGCGCGTGCATGATCTTGCCGGTGCCCGTGCGGCGGAATCGCTTCGCGGTGCCGCGGTGGGATTTCATCTTTGGCATATCGTCTCCTCTTTCCTGTTGGGGGCTCGTGCTTTCCGGAGCGGGTTACGCGTTCTTGGGGGTGGTGTCCTCGGCGTCGGGCTTCTTGTCGAAGGCGCCTTTGATGGGGGCGACGAGCATGTGCATGTTGCGGCCCTCCATCTTGGGCTGCTGCTCCACGGTGGCGTAGGGCTTGAGGTCCTCCTGCAGGCGTTCGAGCACGGCGAGCCCCTGCTCGGGGTGCGCCATCTCGCGGCCGCGGAACATGATGGTGATCTTCACGCGCGCGCCCTTCTTGAGGAAGCGCATGACGTGGCCCTTCTTCGTCTCGTAGTCACCCACGTCGATCTTCGGGCGGAACTTCATCTCCTTGACCTCGACGCGCGTCTGGCGCTTGCGGGCCTGCTTGTCCTTGATGGCCTGCTCGTAGCGGTACTTGCCGTAGTCCATCACGCGGCAGACCGGCGGCTCGGCGTTGGGCGCGATCTCCACGAGGTCGAGGCCCTGCTGGTCGGCGTAGCGCTGGGCGTCCATGATGCCGAAGAGCCCGAGCTGGTTCCCGTCCGGCCCGATGAGACGGCACGTGCGGGCCGTGATCTCACCATTGATGCGCGGCGTGTCGTTCCTAGCTATGTCGAACACCTTCCTTTCGGCTCCGTCGTGCTCCCAGGCGAAGCCATCGTGTGTGCGGCGCCCGCGGTTGGGGCGACGGTGCGAAGCGAACCTCAAGAAAAAACCGGCGGCTCTCCTTGGGAAACCACCGGCAGGCAGGACGACTATGGCCCGGAGAGCGGCACGTGCGTGCGCGTACGTGCCAGCGGTCGCCGCGTGCGCCACCGCACGCAAGGGCATTCGCTCAAGACCAGCCAGCAGCCTCGAAGGGCGCCAGTCAGGTGGAGACCCGCGGGCCTCGCTTCGCAGGAGGTGATGATAGCAGAAAGGTCGCCGTACGAGCCCAAGACGGTGGCGGCGCAAGACGAAAGGGACGGTTCTTTTGTCTTGCGCGCAGCGCTTCTAGCTGGGCAAACGTCGCAAGACGAAAGGGACGGTTCCTTTGTCTTGGGAAAGGCGCTGGTAGACGGCTTGGCGCACGGCAAAAGAACCGTCCCTACTGTCTTGCGTACGCATAGGCGCTTCGGCCGGGAGGCCGGATGGGCAAGTCCGTGGCAGCGGCGTCGCGCGGGAGGGAGGGCCAAAGGAGAGCCACCGTGCCCGGCGCGGTGCAGGGCACGGTGGCGGTTTGCCTTGTCGAGCGGGCCTACTTCTCCGTCACGGTGACGATGCGCCACACGAGGACGGCGAGGCCGGCGCCCACGAGGGGCGCGAGGATGAAGACCCACACCTGCGCGATGGGGAGCGTGTCGCCCACGCCGAGCATGAGGAGCGCGGGGCCGAAGCTGCGCGCCGGGTTCACGGAGGTGCCCGTGAGCGGGATGCCCATCACGTGCACGAAGGTGAGCGTGGCGCCGATGATGATGCCGGCGAAGGGCGCGGTCTTCTCGCTCGCGGTGGAGCCGAGCACGGAGAGCACGAAGACGCAGGTGAGGATGGTCTCCACGAGGAAGGCGCCCACGCCCGTGAGGCCGATGGAGCTCGCGGAATCGAAGCCGTTCGCGCCGAGGCCGAACTCGCCGGGCGCGAAGCCGGTGCACCACTCGACGGCCATGAGCAGCGCGGCGCCGCAGATGCCGCCGATGAACTGGCTCACCCAGTAGCCCACCATCTCGCCGCCGGACATGCGGCCGTCGAGCCACATGCCGAAGGACACGGCAGGGTTGATGTGGCAGCCGCTCACGTCGCCAATGACGAACGCCATGGCCACGATGGAGAGGCCGAAGGCGACGGCGATGCCGAGGTTGCCGAGGGTGCCGCCGGCGATGGCCGCGCTGCCGCAGCCGAAGAGGGTGAGCACGGCGGTGCCGAAGGCCTCCGCAAAGTACTTCTTATACGCGGGTACGTCCATGATTCCTCCCAAAAAACGCGAGCGTAGTGGGGCCGTGATGGCGCTGAGCGCGCGGCGGGGCGCCGATCGGGGACGCCTCGTAAGTGTAGGCTCCCTCCATATATCCCCCACAATCGCCGCCCCGAACGGCACCATCTCCGCTTTTGGTTGAAAGGTCGCGCGCCGCCCGGCGGGGAGCGAACGCCGCGAGGAACGCGGGGCCCTACCCGAAGAACAGTTCGTCGAGCCCCACGAGACGCAGGGAGGGGCGCTCCTTGGCGTACGCCTTCGCGCCCTCGGTGAAGCCAGACCGCGAAAAGCCGAAAAGCTGCACCTGCGTCGCTCCGAATTGCGCGGCGCGCTGCTCGAGGGTGCGTAGCGCCTCGACGTCCATGCGCTCGTTGCGCCATTTGCATTCGCCGAGCACGAGCACGCCGTCATGCGTGGTGAGCGCGACGTCGATGTCTTCCTGCTCGCGCGTGGCGGGATTGGTGCCCCACCACGATCCCGCATCCTTCACAAGCCAAGGGAGCTGCCCCGAGGACATCTCGCGCGCCACCCACTGGCGGCACACATCCTCGAAGACATGGCCCATGTACGTGGGGAATTGCCGTTGCATGACAAACGCCGCGACGCGCGCGCCATCGCCCGCTTCGATCGAGCTCGCATAGCGCGAGGTGAAGCCGTACCACGCGCGGAAGAGATTGTCGGCAATCGCGTATCCCGGCCGCCCTCCGTTCTTGGCGGGCACAGGGCGCACGTTGACGAGAATACGCAGGTTCTCAAGGGTGCGCAGGTACATCCCGAGCGACGTCTGCGCGATGCCGGTCGCGGCGGCGATGTCCTTCGGTCTGCGCGCGCCGTTTGCCACCGCCGAAAGCACGGCGTTATAGCCATCAAGGGCGACGATGGATTGCGCGAGGTAGTTCGTCGGCTCGTGGTAGAGCAGCGCGGATTGGTCGAAGAGATGGCGCGCAAGATTGGCCTCCATAGAGCGCGATGGCTCGAATTGCTGCAGGTAGAGCGGTATGCCACCCGCCACCCCATACATTTCGACGATCTTTCTGGCGGTGAGCCCCGCGCAGAGCTCAAGCGGCCCCTTGCTTCGCGCAAGCACTCGCGCGGCGTCGAACGCATCCATGGGTTTGAGTTCCATCTCGCGCGTGCGCCGTCCGTAGAGCGGACTCTTCGCGCCCAGCACCTCGTTCTTCATGAACGAGATGGATGAGCCGCAGAGGACGAGCATGATGTCGCTCTCGTCCTTCGTGTGGTCGATGATCGTCTGCAAGAGCGAGGAAGCGGATGACTTGCCCTTCGCGAGCTCGGGGTATTCGTCGATGACGATGATGGGACGCCCAAGGTGCGCACTCCTCGCGCGAGCCCGGTTGAAGAGATCCGAGAACGCACTTGCGAGATTTGGATAGGTGGGAGCCGAGTCCGATCCGATCGCGAGATAGCCAAGATCGTCGGGGCCATCCACTTCCGGCACTCCTATGGCGCGTTCGGTGTTCGCAAGCTGCGCATAGATGGCACGACTCAGATACGCGAGGTTCTCGGACGGCGTCGTCCTTTGCGCCGTGAAGAAGAACACGTTGGGTTTGCCTTCGACGAACTTCTTGAGGAGATACGTCTTCCCAACGCGACGCCTTCCGTAGAGCACCACGAATTGGAAGATGGGCTCGCGATACGCCTCCTCGAGCACCTGGAGTTCGCGCTCGCGTGCGAAGAACGAAAGGTTCGCGGGCATACGCTCCCTCCCTCCCGAGCTCGTTCCTCGAATACATGGGGAATGGGTCTCGGCTATCTAGTTATGTTCTCGAAACTAATTGTTTCGAATATTATTTACTTGTGCATTATAAAACCTCGGCTGCGCCAAGATCGTACAAGAACTCGCCTTTTCCTAACTATCCTCACGTCGATGATGGTGATGCTCAGCCGCCACGTAGCGCTTGGGGGATGCAGGCCAGCTGGCATGGTGCGAGTGAGATACCGCTACCGGCGAATGCCGAAGGGTTTCAAACTGAACGAAAACCAAGTGTGTGATTTCTGGAATGTGTGTATCTTTTCATTGTGTGTGTCTTTGCGTGATGTGTGTATGATGGCAGTAGCGATCCGCAATGAAGCGGAGATGCATTTCGATGGTTGCGCAAGATCCAAGGTGGCAGGCGCATGCAGACCCAGAACCCGTTTTCTCCGGACTTTGGCACCCCACCGGAGTTCTTTGGCCGTGAACGCTATCTCGAGATCATGCGTTCGGCGCTCCGAGCAGGCTCGCGGAGCAACCGCGCGCTCCTCATCGAGGGCGTACGCGGCACGGGCAAGACGGCGCTTCTCGGACGCCTTCGCGCGCTTGCGGGGGAAATGGGCTGGGAGGCGGTCTACGTCACCTCGACGAACGCCGCCAAGGAGCTCGCCTTCGACATCACGCGCCTCGGCGCGCACCCGCATGTGAGCTCGGCCGGTCTCACCGTCGCGGGCTTCGGCGCCTCAGTCGGGCTCGAGAAATCGACGCCCGCGCTCAGCAGCCTGCGGCAAGTCGTCCTCGACCACCTCGGCACGTCCAAGAAGGGCTTGCTCATCCTCATCGACGAGATGCAGAAGATCGACAAGGATGACGCGCAGGAGATCTGCGATGCCCTCAACGCGGCTCGCGAATCGAGCAATGACATCGCGCTCGTGATGGCCGGGCTCCCCGGCACGCACGCGCATCTCGAGACGTTCGAGAAGTGCACCTACATGGTTCGCGCGCGCCGTTTCTTCCTCTCTCCCCTCTCAGTTTCGGAGACGCGCCAGGCCGTCGATTCGGCTTTTGGGAAGATCGAGGGACTGCACGTGCCCGCGGAGGTGCGCGAGTCCATCGTCACGTTCTCAAGCGGGCACCCCTACCTCATCCAGCTCATCGGCGCTGAGGTCTTCGAGCGCGCGCTCGGCGCCCACGCGGCCCGTGGCGAAACGGTCACCGTCACGAACGAGATGGTCGAGGAGGCCGAGGAGGTGGCCTACGCGGAGTATGCGAGGAATGTCCTGCGCCTCGTGTTTGCGCGCGTGGGCGAGGGGACGCGTGCGTACCTCCACGCGATCATCGAGACGATGGATGGCCAGGGCGTCATGCGCTCGGATCGCTCCATCGCCGAAGCCCTCGGGAAGCGCAGCTATCGATCCATCGCGAACTATCGAGTCCGCATGATCGAGGCGGGGGTCTTGAGGAGCGTGGCCAAGGGGAAGGTGAAGTTCCGGATCCCGCACATCCCCCGCTACCTCGCCGAGGGCCTCCCCGAGATGGTGGACGATTTCTGGGACGCGGATGACGACTTCCCCATGTCGTAGCCGCGAGCGGTGCAGATCCTCGTAGAAGGGCCCCGCCGGCGGATGCCGGACGGGGCCCTTCCCGCTAGGTTGTCGTCCGCCCTGCGAGGGGGCGTGGGGCCCGCCTCGTTTAGCAGAGGGACCGGAACCCGACATAGGGGCGGGGGGCCGTCGCCCCCCGCCTTAGTGCACTCTCGCGGCCACGGGGCCTGCTAGGTAACCCCTTATCGGGCAGCGCGAGTCGATCGACGGGGTGGATGGGTGCCTCCCCTCGGGGCTCCCTTGGGCACACTCGGGCGCCCATTGGCCTCGGGCCCTTGGGGCCTGGGGCCCTTCGCGCAGGGCGCGGGGAGCCCCCTCGGGGGGCGAGGCGGCGGCTTTGGGGGCTCGGCCCTTCGGGCTCCCGCCTCTCATGGTCGTGCTTGGGTGCTCGGCGCGAGGCGCCTCGCGGGTCGTGCTCAGGTGCCGCTACTCGGCGGGCGCCTCCTCGGGGAGGGATGCCGCGTACCAGACGACGTTCTCCTTCACCCAGCCGAGGCTCGCCT
>CANQNP010000051.1 GCA_947625235.1 uncultured Atopobiaceae bacterium
AACGGCACGAAGGCGAGCACGAGCCCAAGGCACCCGTACCCCACCATCGTGGCGATGAATTTTCCCTCCGCGTTTTTCACGAGGCCCATTCTATCGAGGGCGAAACTGGCCCGCAGGCCCGCAGTCGGGCGAGCCTATGGTCCCCGGAGCCCGGCTCCCGCTCGCACGCTAACCGGCTTTCACCGGCTCTTTTTCTCGGGTGACACACCTCACATTGGCCTACGGGCTTTGATGCCGGCGGACCACTCCTGAGGTCCGAGAAAAAGGGCCTTCCCATTACGGCTCCCACAGGGCTCCGGAGACCATAGGCACGCAGGCACGCCCGCCCGCTCAGGGCTTCTCGTACGCGATGCGCGGGTAGTCGTCTTCCTCGACGTAGATCGTGCCGACGGGCGTGAAGCCGAGCTTGGCGAGGAGGTTTTGCATCACCACGTTGTCGCCGTGGGTGTCGACGCGAAGGTGGCCGGAGTGCGCGAAGGCCCAGCTGAGGCAGTACGTGCCGACGCCCCTCACGGACCCGTCGGTGGCGATGCGATGCACGACGCCGTAGGGTGCCTCGGAGCGCCACGCGCCGCCTTCGATCTCGCGATACGTCGGCTCGATGTCCGGCCCGAAGGCGTAAGAGAACGTGCCGACGACGCGCCCGGCGTCGTCCTCGCACACATAGCTTCGGCCTTGCTCGATGTCGCGAAGGATCAGCTGCTCAGGCGGCCAATTCGTGGGGCCCCACTGGTGCGGGTTGCCGTGTGCGGCCATGAAGCGTCGCGCACGGGCGTAGATCTCCATGATCCTCGGCACGTCCTCAAGCTGCGATTTCCTGATCTCCATACGCGAATCCTAGGAGCGGGTCCGCTTCGAGATCCGAAGCGAGTCGAGCACGTTCGTCACGCCGATGGAGGCCGTGAGCGCGCCCATCGTGATGGCGTACTTCAGGATGATGTTCACGCCCATGGCCGAGGTGTAGGAGACGAAGGGCACGGTCGCGGCGAAGGCGATCGTGGACATGAGCGCGGAATCGATGGGGATCGACACGAGATTCGAGAGGACGGCCGCGCGCGTGGCGCTGCCCTCGCCATTCTTGTAGATGCGGTGGTAGATGACGCCGTCGATGCGCTCGGCCACGTACTGGCCGACGACGCTGCCGAGCACGATGAGCACGCCGGGCAGGAGCACCATCGCGAACTCCTCCTGCGGTCCGGTCGTGAGGTCCGCGGGGAGCCACGCGGCGATGAAGAAGCAGCCGAACATCGCGAGGTTCGCGAGCGCGGAGACGAGCACGACGGTGTCTGAGAAGTGCTTGCCGGCGCGGCGGTGGATCTGGTCGCGCACGAGGAACGTGACGGGATAGAGCACGGTGCCCGCGTCGAAGACGATGCCGAGTGGCGCGACCATGCGCAGACTCATGATGTTCGCCGTCATGGTGGCGCCGATGAAGATGGTGGCGAGCACGACGAGCGCGATGAGCTCGCGCTCGTCGGTTTTGGTGAGGGTTTGGCCACGCCCAGCCATGCGGCTCCTTAGTTTTGGTGAGGCAGGATGTTGCGAACTGCCGGCGCGGGCGAGCGTGCCGCGCGAGGCCCCATAGTGCCACAGCCACGAGGGCCTCACCTGTGGCAATTCCAAGGCGAGATATGTGTGATGAGGCCGCGGAGCAGCTCGTTTGGCTTGACTCTCCCGAAGCGTCCTCGCATACTTCAAAGTCCAACGCGGCGTTACCTCAGCTGGATAGAGGGCCTGACTACGAATCAGAACGTCGGGGGTTCGAATCCCTCACGCCGCACCAGAAAACGCATGGGCCCGGCGACGCCGGGCCCTTTGCGCTTTCCGGTGCGGCGTGAGGGATTCGAACCCGAGAGGGCTTGACGAGCCCTTGTGGCTCGTCAAGGAGCGGAGGGCCGAAGGCCCGGAGCTCAGCAAAATCGCGCAGCGATTTTGCGTCGACTGTGCGCATGGCGTTCAGGCTTTGGTTTGTAGCCATGCGCTCTTGAGGGTCCACTGGACCCTCAAGCCTCACGCCGCACCCGCAAGCACGGAAGAGTAGCTTCAATCCTTGTCGCGAACCCGAGAGGGCTTGGCATGCTTCCATTCTTTTCGCATCTCGTGGCACGCGCCTTCCTCCTTCGCACGCCGATGAGGGCACGCGGGGCCTTTAATCGCACATCGGCGCGGATAAGGCGGCCCCATGCCACCAATCATGCGAAAGAGCTGCCTACGTGACGAAATCCTCATGCGAAAGAGAGGGGTGCGCGGATTCAAATGCGGAAGAACGGCCCGCGCGGCAGAGGTCGTGCGAAAGGACGGCCCGCGCGGCTATGGCCAGGGCTTCGCGTGGGGCCTGCGGCACGGCCAGTATGCCGACTTGGCCACCAACGCATTTTGTCCTACAACCGCGAGAGGGCACGTGATTGGACGAACTCCCCTCGCAATTGCACGGTATCTTCGTCCTCGGTGCCGTCTCGCGCTTTCCGTCATGCTCTTAGGGGGAGAGCTGGCAGCGCGGGGGACGTCCGAAGGGGGTGGCGAGTGGAGAGAAGAAGGCAGATCCAGAAGTGGGCGCGACGCGTCGCGGTGCTGGTCGCGGCACTCGTCCTCGTTGCTCCGGTGCCCGCCCTCGCGAAGGGCGCCGAGGATGTCGCGCAGGCCGAGGCTGTGGCGAGCGTAGGGGTCGAGGTGTCCCCCGACGAGCGGGAAATCGCCCTCAGCGCCTCCGGGAGAGGTGCGAGCACGGCCGCTTCCCTCGCCTTCGACATCTGGCCCGAAGGCGGCGATCCCGCGAACGCCGTGCGCCACGGCGCGGTGAAGCTCGCGGATGGCACCTGGACAGCCCGGGTCTTCATCGCCCCGGAGACGCCGTTTGAGCCGGGCGTGCCCCGTCACTGCAGGATCGAGAGGGCGGTCCACGGCCTCTACAACCCCTACACCGGCCAGCATTTCTTCACCGCCGACGTGGACGAAGCCGATGGCCTCTCCCGCGGAGGCTGGCGCTACGAGGGCGTGGCGTGGATAGAGCCCGAGGCGGGCACGGACGCGCCCCCGGTCTATCGGCTCTACAACCCTTGGACCGGCGACCACTATTTCACGATGAGCGAGGAGGAGTACGAGGAGCTGCCCGCTTCGGGCTGGATCCCCGAGGACGTGGCCTTCTCCTCCGACCCCGCCTCCGCGCAGCCCATCTACCAGCTCTTCAACCCCTATGAGAAGATCGGCACGCACTACTTCACCACCAATCCCGAGGAGGTCGAGGAGCTCGCCTCGTGCGGATGGCGGGAAGAAGACATCTGCTGGTACGGAGCGAGCGTGAACGCGGATGCGAGCTGGAGCTTGCCTTCGGGCAACGCGCCCGTGGGCGAGCCCGGCAGCTATCGCGTGGCCGCGGTGGCCATCGCCGAGGACGGCACGGAAACGCCCCTCGGCGAGACCACGTGCTCCGTCACCTCGCCCACCGCGAGCGTCGCCATCGAGCACGTGGACGAGGCGAGCGGCTCCTTCGACGTGGTGGTGCGCGATGTGCAGTCCGCGACGGGCGTCCTCCAGGTGCAGGTGCCCGTGTGGAGCGCCGCCGACCAGCACGACATCATCTGGTACGCGGCGAATCCGCAGGAAGACGGCACCTATCGCGTGACGGTGCGCGCGGCCTCGCACGGCTACGCGTGCGCCTACACGGCCCACGTCTACGTGCGCTGCGCAAACGGCCTCCTCGTGCACACCGCCGAGGCCACCGCCACGCTCGAACTCAGGGACCTCGTCTACCTCTCAGGCGGCCCGAATACCTACACCCTCACGATCGTGAACCCGGGGCCCGCGAGCTCCGTGAAGATGCCCGTGTGGTCCGAGGACGGCGGCCAAGACGACCTCGTGTGGTACGAGGCCACGTGGCAAGGCGACCGTTGGAGCGCCACGATCAACACCTCGAACCTGCTCCACAGCGGCCACTGCATCGCGCACATCTACGTCGATGGCGAGATGCGCAAGGGCTTCGACTTCAACGTCTCGGCGAAGGAAGTGCTCACGCGCCGGCAGCGCGCGATCATCAAAGCCTCAGAGGAGTTGCCGAGCTTCGGCTATGGCTACTGCGCGGGATGGGTGAGCACCGTGCTCGCGAACGCCGGCTATCCGGTTCGCGAGAGCGGCAACGCGAACGACATGTACTATCGGCTCCACCTCACGGACCCAGGCGAGCTCCTGCCCGGCATGGTGGTCGCCGTATCCACGCACAGCCGCACCTACGCGGGGAGCAGGTGGGGCCACGTGGGCATCTACCTCGGCAACGGCACGGTCGTGGACGACGTCGGCTACATCCGCCACTCCGCACTCGATTGGTGGCTCTCGTGGTATGGCGACCGCGTGCCCGTGCGCTTCGGCTTCCTCGAGTAGTGGCGTGAGCAGCCGCTCGGCACCCAATGGCGATGAACGGCTGGCTGAAGCGCGCCCGTACGTGATCTAGCACGCACCACCGGCGACGACGCGTAGGGGGTATCGCTCTGCGCACTGCGACGCCCTCACGGGTTCGAATCCCCAGCTCTGCGCCAGCGCATGAAAAGAGCCCGGCGATGCCGGGCTCCTTTGTTCTCTGGCGGAGAGCTGGGGATTCGAACCCCAGAACGGGTCACACCCGTTACTCGCTTAGCAGGCGAGCACCTTCAGCCACTCGGTCAGCTCTCCTTTGGTGCTAGGGCATTCTAGCCTATCGACGAGCTCGGCCCGCCGAGGGTTGCGAGAAATCGCTCGTCCACCACGATGTCTTCGCGATGGGCGGCCAGCGCGCCGGGCGAGAAGCGCCCCACGAGGGCGTCGGCGCCGAGTGCCTCTCCCGGCTCCGCGAGCCCGACGGCGCTCGCGAGGAGGCCGAGGAGCGGCTCCGGGCCGGGAAGCCATGCGCGTAGCGCGCCGAGGTCGAGATCGCGCTCGCGCTTGGAGAGGCGGCGCCCGTCGGGCGCCACGAGCATGGGCACATGCAGGTAGCGAGGCTCGGTAAAGCCAAGGAGCCGCTGGAGGTAGATCTGGCGCGCGGTGGAGCCGAGGAGATCGCGACCGCGGACCACGAGCGAGACGCCCTCCATGCCGTCGTCCACCACGCAGGCGAGTTGATAGGCCACGACGCCGTCCGAGCGCACCACGAGGATGTCGCCCACCTCGCGCGCGAGATCTTGGCGCTCTCGCCCGTAGGCCTCGTCTTCGAACTCGATCACCGCGTTCGGGCTCCCCGCATCCGGCACGCGGAGGCGAAGTCCGTGCGGCCGACCCTCGGCGAGGCGCGCCGCGCGTTCCTCGCTCGAGAAGCGCCGGCAGGTGCCGGGGTAGACGTAGGTGCCGTCGCTCGCGTGCGGGGCGCTCGCCGCGTGGAGCTCGCGCCGCGTGCAGAAGCAGGGGTAGAGGAGCCCGCGCGCGTCGAGCGAGGCGAGCGCCCTCGCGTACGCCTCGCCGTGATCGTGCTGGTAGAGCGGGCCCTCGTCCCAGTCGAGCCCGAGCCAGGCGAGGTCGTCGATGAGCTGGGCGGCCACCTCGGGGCGCTGCGTGCGCGGGTCGAGGTCATCGATGCGCAGCACCATCCGCCCGCCCGCGGCGCGCACGGCGAGCCAGCCGATGAGCGCGGAGAAGGCGTTTCCCAGGTGCATGCGCCCGGAAGGCGAGGGCGCGAATCGCCCGACGACGCCGGAGGGCCGCCCTCGGATGCGGCCCTCCGAATGTTCCGTGGCAGCCAGCACGCGAAAAAGACGCAGCTCGAAGGGCTACATCGGCATGCTCGTCGTGGGCGTGAAGGTGCGCGCGGCGTACTTCTGGTCGAGCGAGAAGAGGCCGTCCGCGCTCTCGCCGAAGAGCTCCATCTCGGTGACCATGTCGGTGGCGTTCGTCTCCTCCTCGCCCTGCTCGTCGATGAACCAGTCGAGCATCTTCATCGTGCGCCAGTCCTTCTCGGCGTAGGCGGCGGCGTAGCAGTCGTTGATGAGGCTCGTCACGTAGCGCTCGTGCTCGAGGCCGGCGCGAAGCGGCGCGAGGTCGTCGTCGAAGGTCTTGTCGGGCTTGTCGATGGCGAGCATCACGGGCGACGCGTCGTTATCGAGCAGGTAGCGGCGAAGGATCATCGCGTGCGAGAGCTCCTCCTGCACCTGCACCAGATACCAATTCGCGTAGCCCTTGAGCCCGCGGCCCTCGTAGTAGTCCGCGAAGGTGAGGTAGAGGTAGGCGGAGTAGATCTCCTTGTTGATCTGCGTGTTGAGCTTTTCCTCGACAACGGGCGAAAGTGCCATCGTTTCCTCCTTGTCCAGCCAGGTGCCCAGTGGTGCGCGGCGCGCTTTCCACGCTGGGTATCATGGGGCCTATGAATTCGCGACCATTGTTCCACGGGGAGGCGACGCGCGTGCGCCTGAAACGGCATCACCACGGACGGACGGGCGCAAGCCAAGGCGCCGAGAAGGCTCGCGCGGGCCGCATGGCTCGCCACGCAATGGAGGCCCTCGTCGTGTGCGCGGTGGCGCTCGCGGCGCTCCTCGCGGCCCCACGGGCCGCGCTCGCCGACGACTATGAGATGAGCCGCACGGTGATCGACGCCACCGTGGGTGCGGACGGCGTGCTCAGCGTGGTGGAGGATCGCACGTTCGACTTCGACGGCGAGTACCACGGCGTGTATTGGGAGATCGGCACGGGCTTCCACGAGGGCCAGCAGGTACAGGTGGACGTGCGGGAGGTGGGCATCGCGGAGCCCAACGGCGGCTTCACGCCGTTTTCCCGCGACGCGTTCGCCACCGAGCTTCCCCACACCTACACCGTGGAGGACGAGGGCGACCTCACGCGCGTGACGCTCTACAACCCGGTGGACTACGAGACGGTGACGTATCGCGTGGCCTACGACCTCACGGGCGCGATCTTGGCATGGCAGGACACGGGCGAGCTCTATTGGAAGTTCGTGTCGAACGGCTGGGACGTGATGAGCGACGACATCACCTGCACCATCCACCTCCCGGTGCCCGCGGGCGAAGAGGTGGTGCCGGGCGAGAACGTGCGCGCGTGGGGCCATGGCCCGCTTGATTCGAACGTGGGCTTCTCGGGCGCCGACGTCATCTACCAGGTGCCGGCCGTGGGCACGGACCAGTTCGGCGAGGCGAGGATCGTCTTTCCGCTCTCGTGGCTCTCCATGCCCGCGCGCTCCGAGGCGAGGCTCCAGACGATCCTCTCCGAGGAGCAAGCCTGGGCCGACGAGGCAAACGCCCAGCGCGCCCAGGCGCGCGTGATCACCTATGGCGTCGTGGGCGTGGTGGCAGTCGGCGGGGCGGCCGCGATCGTCTTCGGCCTCGCGACGGGCGCTTCCTATAGGAAGAGGCATCGCTCGAGCTTCCACGACCCCTACTGGCGAGACGTCCCCTCGAAGGACCATCCCGCGGTGGTGGGCGTGCTCGTGAACGGCGAGCCGGGCACCCCCGAGCTCACGGCCACGCTCATGCGCCTCACCGACCAACGCGCGATCGGGCTCGACCACGTGACCTCCACCAAGCACGGCCTCTTCGGCGACAAGCGCGAGGACGACTACCGGCTCACGCGGCGCGCGAGGGGCGCGGCTGCCGTGGGCGATCCCATCGACGAGGCGGCGCTCGACTTCCTCTTCGATTTCGTGGCGCCGAAGACGCCCACTTTCCAAGAGATGCGAAACGAGGCCGAGGAGAAGGCCGTGGCGGCGAACGCGGAGCCCGACTTCGAGCCCGTGCTCGACTTCTCAGAGATGAGGGACGTGGCGAAGAACTACCCGAACAGCTACGTGGAGGCGCTGGGCGACTGGCGCGGCACGGTGAACGCGCAGGTGGAGGCGCGCGGCTACCTGAGCGACGAGGCGGGGCGGCAGCGCAACTCCCTCTACGGGGCCGCGGTGGTCTCCGTGGTGCTCGCCGTCGCGGGCTTCATCGCGCTCCTCATCATCGAGCCGCCCATGTGGTTCCTCCTCTTCCTCATCCTCCCCGTGGTGGCGGCCGTCGTGTGCGCCGTGGTGGCGAGCAGGTGCGAGGGCTATTCCGAGGAGGCCGACGAGGTGCGCGCGAAGGCGTTCGCGCTCAAGGCGTGGCTGAGGGACTTCACGCGCATCGACGACGCGGTGCCCGATGACGTGCGCCTCTGGAACCAGCTCCTCGTCTACGCCGTCATCCTCGGCGTGGCGGACGAGGTCATCGACCAGCTGCGCGTGGCCATGCCGCA
>CANQNP010000052.1 GCA_947625235.1 uncultured Atopobiaceae bacterium
CTGAACGCGAAGGGCGCGGGCAAGTGGCCGCGCGCGCAGATCGACAAGCTCGCCGACGTGGCGAAGACCTTCGGCGCGAAGGGCCTCGCGTGGATCGCCTTCCGCGAGGACGGCTCGCTGAACAGCCCCATCGTGAAGTTCTTCACCGAGGAGGAGATGGCCGCGCTTCGCGAGCGCGCGGAGGTGGAGCCGGGCGACCTCGTGATGTTCGCCGCGGCAGAGCGCCTCTTGGCCTGCGAGATCCTCGGCGGCATGCGCAGCCACATGGCGAACGCCCTCGGCATCGAGCGCGAGGGTCACGACTTCCTCTGGGTCGTGGACTTCCCGCTCCTGCAGTACGACGAGCGCGAGCGCCGCTACACCGCGAACCACCACCCCTTCACGCAGCCCTTCGAGGACGACCTCGCGAGGCTCGAGAGCGACCCGCTCTCCGTGGGGTCGTGGACCTACGACTTCGTGATGGACGGCTACGAGGCGGGCGGCGGCGGCCTGCGTATCCACGATCCCGCTCTGCAGCTTCGCATCCTCGAGTTCATGGGGATCTCGCGTGAGGTGGCAGAGGAGCAGTTCGGGTTCCTCCTCGAGGCCCTCGGCTTCGGCGCGCCGCCGATGGGCGGCTTCGCCCTCGGCGTCGACCGCGTGTGCATGCTCTGCGTGGGCGCTCCGTCGATCCGCGACGTCATGGCCTTCCCGAAGACCGCCTCCGGCGCCGACCTCATGATGGGCGCCCCGAGCGAGGTGTCCCCCCGCCAGCTCGCCGAGGTGGGCATTCGTCTCGCGTAGCCGACGCTGCGGCACTCTGGTGCACCCCATCTAGCCACGATCTCGGGCACTCACGTAGCGTCAGTACGCTACGTGCCCGAGATCCTGTCTATCTGGGGCACCCCAGAGCGCCTCGCTGACGTTTTTCGGTTTCCCTGGCTCTGTCTGTCTTGTGACATGCGGCGAAAAGATCAGCAGGTGGGACGCCCTGTTCGGGGAGATTGTCAACTTTGGTTGACTTTCAGGTTGCGCTCCGTATACTGGGCTTCGGAAAGAAAGTTAGCCATCCGGAACTTTTAGGAGCCAGAGCATGGAAGCGGTTCTCTCTGCCACCACGAGCAAGAGCACGGCGCCCGCGATCGTCCACGGCGCGTCGCTGCCCCTTTCCATGGTCCCCACGGGCAAGACCGTGCAGGTCGCGCGGGTGCGCGGCAAGGAGGATTTCACGCGCCACCTCGCGAACCTCGGCTTCGTCGAGGGCGCGCACGTGCGCGTGGTGAACCAGGTGAACGGCGACCTCATCGTGAACGTGAAGGGCTCGCAGCTGGGCCTCGATCGCGACACGGCGCGTCGCATCGTCACGGCGTAGACGCTCCGGCGCCCGGGCCCTGAGCTCGGGCGCTTCGTTTCCTTTTTCCAATCGGCAATGAGAGGGGCCCCGAAACGGGGCGTGGGCCTCGCGTGGCCAAAGCTCGAGGTGGGCGGCCACGCGGCGCTCGGAGGGAGGAGAACCTATGGCGGAGGTTCCCATGGAAAGGACCTTGAAGGACGTGCCCGTGGGCGCGAGCTGCGTGGTGAAGCGGCTCACCGGCACGGGCGCGGTGAAGCGGCGGATCATGGACATGGGGCTCACGAAGGGCACGCGCGTGACGGTGCGCAAGGTGGCACCGCTCGGCGATCCCATCGAGCTCACGGTCCGCGGCTACGAGCTCTCCATCCGCAAGGACGAGGCCGCGCGAGTCGAAGTAGAGGATGCGTAGGGGGAGACCATGGCACACGCAAAGCTCAACATCGCCCTCGCGGGCAACCCGAATTGCGGAAAGACGACGCTCTTCAACGAGCTCACGGGCTCGAACGGCTACGTGGGCAACTGGCCGGGCGTCACGGTGGAGAAGCTCGAGGCGCCGCTCAAGGCCGACCCGAGCGTCATCCTCACGGACCTTCCCGGCATCTACTCGCTCTCGCCCTATTCTCCCGAGGAGGTCGTCTCGCGCGACTACCTCGTGAAGACGCGCCCGGACGCCGTCATCGACCTCGTGGACGGCACGAACCTCGAGCGCAACCTCTACCTCACCACGCAGGTGCTCGAATGCGGGACGCCGAGCGTGGTGGGCCTGAACATGGCCGACGTGCTTGCCAAGCGCGGCGACGCGATCGATCTTCCCGCGCTCTCGGCGCGCCTCGGGGTGCCCGTGGTGGAGATCTCCGCGCTGCGTGGCACGAACGTGGACGCGCTCGTCGACGCCGCCGTGGAGGCGGGCGAGGAGGGCCGCGCGAAGGAGCCCGTGCACTGGTTCTCGAGCACGGTGGAGGACGCGCTCGCCGAGATCGCGGGCATCATCTCGCCCGCGGTGGCCGATCCGGCGACGCTTCGGTGGTTCTCCATCAAGGCCTTCGAGCGCGATGGGGAGGCGCTCTCCGCGCTCGACCTCGGCGAGGGCGAGCGGGAGGCCGTCGAGGCCATCGTCTGCGCCGTGGAGGACGAGCTCGACGACGACAGCGAGTCCATCATCACCACCGAGCGCTACGACTGGATCGAGGGCGTGGTGGCCGAGTGCGTGCGGAAGGCGCCGGCCAAGCTCTCCACCTCGGAGAAGATCGACCGCGTGATCACGAACCGCATCCTCGGGCTCCCGATCTTCGCGGCGATCATGATCTTCGTGTACTACATCTCCGTCTCCACCGTGGGCACCATCGGCACCGACTGGGCAAACGACGGCGTCTTCGGCGATGGATGGTTCCTCTCGCCCGCCTCCGCCGCGGCCTACGACGAGGCCGCGGGGGCCTACGCGGACGAGGACTACCCCACGCAGCTGGACGCCTTCCTCGCGGCCGCGGGCGACGCGGGGCTCGACACGAGCGAGGTCCTTGGCGCGATCGAGGACGGCGACACGGCCGAGATCGAGGCCTTCGCCGCCGAGGCCGAGGCGAAGGGCGTGGTGGCGAAGGATGTGCCCTGGCTCGACGCCGACGGCAATTACCTCGACACGGAGGGCAACGTCGTGCTCGTGGACGCGGACGACGAGCCGATGCTCGCCGCCGGCCAGGAGCTCGCCACCCATGATCCCATCACGGCCACGGAGTTCCTCTCCGCGGTGAACGCCGAGGAGCCCATCCCCGGCGAGTACGGCTGGTTCGTGCCGGGCGTGCCCGTCGTCATCGGCGAGTGGCTGGAATCTGCGGGCGCCTCGCCCGTCGTGCAGTCCCTCGTGCTCGACGGCATCGTGGGCGGCGTGGGGTCGATCCTCGGCTTCGTGCCGCAGATGATCGTGCTCTTCCTCTTGCTCTGCTTCCTCGAGGACTGCGGCTACATGAGCCGCGTGGCCTTCGTGATGGATCGCGCCTTCCGCCGCTTCGGGCTCTCAGGCAAGAGCTTCATCCCCATGCTCATCAGCTCCGGCTGCGGCGTGCCGGGCGTGATGGCCACGAAGACCATCGAGAACGAGCGCGACCGCCGCATGACCATCATGCTCACGACGATGATCCCGTGCGGCGCGAAGCTGCCGATCATCTCGCTTCTCATGGGCGCCCTCATCGGCGGCATCGAGGGCTGGTGGATCGCGCCGCTCTTCTACCTCCTCGGCGTGGCGTGCGTGATCGTCTCCGCGATCATGCTCAAGAAGACCCGCCCCTTCGCCGGCGAGCCCGCGCCCTTCGTGATGGAGCTCCCCGACTACCACCTTCCCGCGCTCAAGAGCTACCTCCTCCACGTGTGGGAGCGCGTGTGGGCCTTCATCTCGAAGGCGGGCACGATCATCTTCGTCGCCTGCGTGGGCGTGTGGTTCCTCTCGAACTTCGGCATCGCGGGCTGGGAGGGCGGCAGCGGCGCCTTCGGGTTCCTGCCGGAGATGGCGGACGCGCCGGCGAACGCCATGGACTACTCCGTGCTCGCGGGCGTGGGTTCGGCCATCGCGTGGATCTTCGCGCCGCTCGGCTTCGACAACTGGCAGGCCGCGGCCTCGAGCCTCTCCGCGCTCATCGCGAAGGAGAACCTCGTGTCCACGTTCGGCGTGCTCTACGGCCTCGGCGAGGTGGGCGAGGGCTCGACCGTCCTCTGGGCGAGCTTCGCGCAGATGTTCACCACCGCCGGTGTCGTGCACCTCGGGGCGATGTTCGCCTTCGTGGCGTTCAACATGCTCGATGCGCCGTGCTTCGCGGCGGTGGGCACCATCCGGCGCCAGATGGATTCGTCTCGCTGGTTCTGTTTCGCCATCGCCTACGAGTGCGCCTTCGGCTGGGTCGTGGGCCTCATCATCAACCAGCTCTGGGAGCTCTTCGCGCTCGGCAACTTCGGCTTCTGGACGGTCGTGGCCCTCGCCGCGCTCGCCGCGATGCTCTACCAGCTCTTCAAGCCGATGCCCAAGTTTGGCGAGGAGGCGATGGGGAAGAACGCGCCGATGGGCGAGGTCGCCTAGGGCTCTCTGCGGTATTTGTCCTCTCCGATCAGGGCGCTGCCTTCGGGCGGCGCCCTTTTTCGCCTTCTCGCGTGCCGCGGCGTATCCTGCCGCTTAGCGCATACGCGAAATCTTTTTGAGAAACTTCGGAAACATACTTGAAACAAACAGAAACCTTGGGTACACTAGGCATCGAGAAGAAACAGGTACAGGTTTCCTCGCGAAACCCCGGGCCGGGAAGAGTGTGTGGGGAGAAAGGTGATCATCATGGCATGGCGAGTCCCCGAGAGGCACTAGTCCTCCACCCAATGAAAGGCTTCGCCCGGTAGCGCGAAGCCGCTGAGGTCAGGCCCCGTTATCCCAACGGGGCCTGTTGCGTGTGAAATTAGTACCCGCCGTAGTAGCGGATGAGCTCCCAGTCCGTCACGGAGGCGTTGTAGCTCTCCCATTCCTGCTGCTTCTCCTCGAGCAGGAACTCGTAGATGTGGTCGCCGAGGACCTCGCGCATGAGGGCGGAGCCGCGGAAGGCGCCGATGGCCTCGCCGAGGCTCTCGGGCAGGCGCTCGAAGCCGGCCTTCGCGAGCGAGCGCGGGTCCACGCCGAGGTCGGGCGTGTACTCGGGCGGGAGCTCGAGGCCCTCCTCGATGCCGCGGAGCCCCGCCGCGATCGACGCGGCGATGGCGAGGTAGGGGTTTGCCGAGGGATCCACCACGCGAAGCTCCACGCGCGAGGAGAGGTGCTTGTCGGGCTTGTGGATGGGGATGCGCACGAGCGCCGAGCGGTTGCGGCGCCCCCAGGTGGCAAACGTCGGCGCGTCGCCGCCGGGCACGAGGCGCTTGTAGGAGTTCACCGTCGGGTTTGTGACGAGCATGTACTCCGGCGCGTAGGCGACGAGGCCCGCGATGTAGGAGCGCGCGACGTCGGAGATGTGGTAGACGGGGTCGGACCCCCAGAAGACGTTCTCGCCGTCGTGGTCGAAGAGCGACTGGTGGAGCGGCATGGCGCTGCCGGACGCCTCGGGCAGGGGCTTCGGCATGAAGGACGCGTAGTAGCCGTGCTGGAGCGCGATCTGCTTCACCACGAAGCGCGCCGTCATGAGGTTGTCCGCGCAGGAGGGCGCCTCGGCGTAGCGCAGCGAGAGGCCGTGCTGCGAGGGGCCCATCGCGTGGAACGAGTACTCGATGGGGATGGACACCTGCTCGAGCGTGAGCACCGTCTCGCGGCGGAGCTCGCGCGCGTCGTCGGTGGGCGTGAGGTCGAAGTAGCCGGCCATGTCGAGGGGCTTGGGGTCTTGGTCGCTCTCGAAGTAGAAGTACTCGAGGTCGGGGCCCACGTTCGGCACGAAGCCCGCGGCGTCGGCGCGCATGAACACGCGGCGGAGCGCCTCGCGGGGATCTCCCTCGAAGGGCTCGCGGGAGGGCGTTTGGATGTCGCAGAAGATGCGCGCGACGGCGTGCTTCGTGGGGCGCCAGGGAAGGATCTGGAACGTCTCGGGGTCGGGCACGGCGAGCATGTCGGACTCCACGACCGACACGAAGCCATCCACCGACGAGCCGTCGAAGCCCACTCCCTCGATGAACGCCTGCTCGAGGTCCTCGGGCGAGATTGCGAATGACTTCAAGTTGCCGAGTACGTCGGTGAACCACAGGCGAATGAAGCGGATGTCGCGCTCTTCGACGGTCCGCAGCACGTAATCGATGTTGCGCTCGTTGAGTGGCATGGCCCCTCGCACTCCTCAAAATCGCACGATCGGCACGGTCGGGGCCATGATAGCCGAGCGCGCCACGCGGGCGAAAGGAGCGGAAACGGGCTCGAAAACCTCGGGTTACGAGCTCTTACGCAGGGCCTTGGCCACGTTCCTCGAGAGCTCGTCGGCGTCCACGTGCGCGGCGCAGCAGGCTCCCTGCGCGCCCGCCGCCGAGCAGCTGCCGCCCTTCGCGCAGCCCGCGCACGATCCCTTGGAGAAATTCCTCGCAATCGAGCGCACCGCGAGGCAAACACCCGCGACCACAAAGGCGATAATGAGTGCGTCAACCACGTGCGCGTCCTTCTTCCGAACGTTCGTAGGCCAAGGTCCAAAATGTTAGCCGAGGCTTACTATACCCCGGAGGCGGCGCGATTCGCAATGTTCCACGAAAGGAGCACCATGTCCGGATCCGACATCCAAACCCCCGAGACCATGACGCTGGTCCTCATCCGCCACGGCGAGAGCGAGTGGAACAAGGCGAACCTCTTCACCGGCTGGGCCGACGTCGACCTCTCCGACCTCGGCAAGGACGAGGCCTATAACGGCGGCCGCGCCCTGAAGGACGCCGGCTACGACTTCGACCTCTGCTACACCTCCGTCTTGAAGCGCGCCATCCACACCCTCGACCTCGTGCTCGACGCCATGGATCGCGTGTGGCTGCCCGTGAAGAAGAACTGGCACTTGAACGAGCGCCACTACGGCGCCCTCCAGGGCCTGAACAAGGCCGAGACCGCCGCGAAGTACGGCGACGAGCAGGTGAAGATCTGGCGCCGCAGCTTCGACGTGCGCCCGCCCGCGCTCGAGCCCGGCGACGAGCGCGACGCCCACAGCTGGCCCGCGTATCGCAACGTCGATCCCGAGAACATCCCCTACTGCGAGTGCCTCGCCGACACCATCGAGCGCGTGTGGCCGTGGTTCTGCAAGCACGTCGAGCCGCGCATGCGCAAGGGCAAGAGGATCCTCATCGCCGCGCACGGCAACTCGCTCCGCGCGCTCGTGAAGCAGTTCGACAAGCTCACCGACGACGAGATCCTCGAGGTGAACATCCCCACCGCCGTGCCGCTCGTCTACACCTTCGACAAGGACATGAACGTCCTCAAGAAGGAGTACATCGGCGACCCCGACTGGATCGCCGCCAAGATCGACGCCGTGGCGAATCAAGGAAAAGCTAAAAAGTAGCTGTTGGTACTCCCATGCATGCAGAACAGGCCGGATCTTTCGGGGTCCGGCCTGTGCTTGTGGTTGTAGAGTGAGTTTCGCTAGACCTTGAAGAGGTAGCCCACGCCGCGGACGGTGACGATGTGGGAGGCCACCTGCGGGCCCACCTTCGAGCGCACGCGACGGATGTGCACGTCGACCGTGCGCGTGCCGCCGCAGTACTCGAAGCCCCACACGCGATGGAGCAGCGCCTCGCGCGAGTACGCGCGGCTCGGGTGCGTCGCGAGGAACGAGAGCAGCGAATACTCCATGAGCGTGAGGTCCACGGGCGTATCGTCCACGAGCACCTGGTACGTGGCGAGGTTGATCGTCATGTTGTCGATGGACACGAAGTCGTCGGGCGACGTTTCCTCGCCGGGCCAGAGGAGGTGCGTGAGGCGCGCCTCGAACTCCGCGTCGGAGGCCCCCAACACCATGAAGTCCGCGCGCGACTGCACGGGCAGGTGCAGCGACGCGAGGTCGCCCTCGGTGCAGATCACAAGCTCGGAGATCGCGTTCTCGTGCGCGTAGTCCTCGATGTCGCCCTGCGAGGCATCGTCCACGCTCGAGAGGTCGAGCACCACGAGATCGAAGTCGTGGCCTTGGGCGATGGCGTCGTGGAAGGCATCGGGATAGGCGAGGAGCGCGGAGACGTCGAGGGTCTTCGAAAGCGCGCGCATCTTGTCTTGCAGCGTGGCCGAACGGGAGATGAAGAGCACGTTCTTATGGTGCACGGTGCTCCTCCCTTCCCC
>CANQNP010000053.1 GCA_947625235.1 uncultured Atopobiaceae bacterium
GATCCGGGTAGCGTCGATTTCTATGTCCGCAAGGCCAACTCGGCCACGAGCACGAAGACAAGCAAGGGCGAGGATCAACCCGGCGTGTCGATTGCAGGTGCCGAGTTCGAGATCAGCTACACGAAGGGCGGTAAGACCGTAACGAAGACGGCGGTGACCGATGAGGATGGTCTTGTGGTGTTCAACAAGATCCCATTCGGGCACTACGAGATCCGCGAGATCAAGGCCCCCGCTGGGTACAAGCTCTGCACCGATGTCATCTCGGGCGATATTACCGAGGATGCGAGTTGGGATCATCTCAGCGATGTGGTGCTCGACCCCGATGAGGGAAGCCTCGACTACGTGGTCGAGAACCTGAAGGCGTTCAACGTCCAGATCACCAAGTTCAAGACCGACGATGAGGACGGCTCCGGCGTGCGCGAGCCTGTCGGCAACGTCGAGTTCAAGTTCTACCGCAACAACGAGGACGGGTCGAAGGGCGATTACGTCGGCTCCATCTTCACGGACGATCAGGGCTATGCGGCGACCGACGGCAGCGCCCACACCAAGGTGAAGAGCTACAAGGACGGCGCGGATCACTACGCCGACACCGAGAAGGACACCCTTTGGCTGGGCGTCGGCGAGCGCAACGACGCCAAGAACGACCTCAACGGCGCGTTCCCCTACTGCGACTACGGCTACACCGTCGAGGAGAACCCCGACACCGTGCCCGAGGGATACCATCGCGTCGGTTCGTTCAACATCCCGGCGAGCGTCATGACCGACGGGATCACCCTCCGCTACGCCATCGACAACAACCGCATCGACACGCACTTGCAAATCGTCAAGACCGACATCGAGAGCGGCGAGACTGTGCCGCTTGCTGGGTTCCAGTTCCAAATCCTCGACTCCAAGGGAGCCGTCATCAAGCAGGTCGATTGGACTCCCAACAAGCACGAGGTCGATACCTTCACCACCGACGAGAGCGGCATGGTGACGCTTCCCGAGCAGCTGCCCGAGGGCACCTACAAGGTGCATGAGGTCGGCACCGCAGCTCCCTACATCCTCGGCGATGACGTGGAGTTCACCATCGACTTCGAGGCCGATGGCGTGGTGGAGCCTGTCGTTGCCGTGAAGTTCCCCAACGACTTCGCCACGGGCGCGGTCAAGGTCGTGAAGACCGACGCCGAAACCGGGGCGTCGCTCGCAGGTGCCGAGTTCGATGTCCGCGCCGTCAACGATCTCGTCCGTCCCGAGGGCACGACCGAGGCCGTTGCCGGGGAGACGGTGGGCCATGTGGTCATCGGCGCAGACGGCACCGGGTCGTGCGGCGACCTGCCGCTCGGCAGCGGAACCGCCGACTACGAGCTGATCGAGACGAAGGCCCCGGACGGCTACTACGTTGACGATGCCCCCATCCCGTTCACGCTCTCGTGGAAGGATCCGAGCACGCCCGTCGTGACCGTCGAGGTCGATGTGGCGAACCATCCCAACGAGCTTGTATTCGTGAAGGTCAAGGACGGCGACGATAGCGCACTGCTTCCGGGCGCGAGCTTCGCGCTCTGGGACATGGCCGATGAGGCGGATCATCCCGAGGATGTCGATGGCAACGTCGTGAACATCAAGAGCCAAGATGGCGTCCACGCCGTCATGCTCGAACATGTGCCGACGGGAGCCTTGATCCAGAACATCACGGATCTCGGCGACGATTCGACGGTGATCACCCTCACGCCAGAGAACGAGCGCGTCGGCAAGGTGCTCCACGAGGGCGAGAGCTTCGAGGACTTCCCCGCTGGCACCTATGACGTGTACTGCGAGAAGGGAATCATGGATTACGTCGATGGCGGCAAGGTCACCATCGAAACCGGGAAGATGTACACCTTCGAGTACGATCCCGACACCGACGAGATCACCATCGACGAGAGCGATGTCGCATACGAGCCTGTCATCCCCCAGCCCGTCGAGGGCAAGAAGGGCACCCTGCAAGCCGTCGTGGATGACGGCCTCTACGCAGTGTCGGTCGATGGCAAGGACGTGGCGATCATCAAGGTCGAGGGCGGCGACAAGACCGTCTTCATCGGCGAGGGCGAGATTACCTCCGGCAGCGCGATCGACGTGCTGCTCGAAGACGGCGCGACCGTCCTGACCACCACGACCGACGATAACGGTCGCGCGAGCCTCAAGCGGCTCGGGCGATCCGAGGAGACGATCACGTTCCACGCTCAGGAGATCAAGGCCCCCGAGGGCTATGTCCTCGACGGGACGATCCGCCCGATCACGGTGAACGGCAGGGGCTACGTCGAGGGCGAGTCGAGCTTCGAACTCACGGTCGAGGACAAGGCGATCTCGCTCAAGGTGTCCAAGAAGGACATCACGAACGAGGCCGAGGTTCCGGGCGCGAAGCTGACCATCACCGACTCCGAGGGCAACGTCGTTGACGAGTGGGTGAGCGGCACCGAGGCGCACTACATCGAAGGACTAAAACCCGGAAGCTACACGCTCACCGAGGTGCTGACACCCAAGAACTACGATCAGGCAAACCCCGTCGAGTTCTACGTGCTCGAAGACGGCAGTCTCCAGAGCGTCGTGATGCACGACGAACCCCTCAAGATCGAGGGCCAGCTTGACAAGCGGCAGGAGATCGCCGATCCGACAGCCGAGGGCGTCGAGCCGAACGGCGACGGCGCGAACCGCGCGGAAACGAGCGTGGATGAAGAGGGTCGCTACGACTACACCCTCGACTACCGCTCCACCTCCAACACGTGGGCCGACGAGTTCACGGTGACGGACGATCTCCTCATGGCGAAGCAGGGCCTCGCCCATCTGACCGGGATCACCACCGCACAGTGCGGCGTCGATTACGACGGCCTGATGAACGTCTGGTACACCACCAACAAGACCGATCCGGAATACGTTGACCAGAGCGGCGCGAACGCGACGCTCTCCGACGGCCACGAGAACCCGTGGCTCACCCACGAGGACAACGCCGAAGCCCTCGGCGACGATGGCCGAGCCATCGACTATGCGGGCTGGCATCTCTGGGAGGAGAACATCCCCACCTCCAAGGCGTACACGCTCTCCGTCGATGACCTCAAGCTCGACGATGACGAGTACATCACGGGCGTCCGCCTTGAGTACGGTCGCGTCGAGGCCGGATTCACCACGCGCGAAGACCTCTGGGATCGCGACGATCTCAAGGACGTGCATGACGATCTGGACGATGTGACGGGCAACGAGGGAACCTTCGAGGACAACGACGGCCTTGAGGTTGAGTACGCGCCAACCATCATGCACATGCAGGTCACGGGCGACTACAAGCCCAACACCCGCATCGACAACGAGGCGACGCTTGACGTGTACCGCAATGGCGGCGGGATGCCCGAGCTGGAATCCCATGACGCCGACAAGGTGACCCAAGTCGCCATCTCCGTGAACGCGACCATCGTCGAGCAAGCGGTGAACGCCGCCCAGACGGCCATGGCCCAGACGGCCATGGCCCAGACGGGTGCCGCACCCATCGTGTCGATCCTCGCAATCGCCGCAGGGATCTTCGCGGGCACCATCGCCTACCGCAAGATCCGACTCCGCAAGGTCGGATAAGGAGACGTCGGGCTGAGGGGAGGCGGCTTTCAAAGCCGCCTCCCCGATCCCCTGTGATGGGATGAGGACATTGGGTAAGCGAACGACAGGCAGGAAGCGTCACCGCATCGTCGATGTGGTGCTCTGGGCGGCGCTCATCGTGTGCGCCGCAGGAGCGGTCGGCTGGTGGGCGTTCGAGCACAAGGACACCGCACGCTACGAGCAGCTGGCGAGCGAGGCAAGCGTGGACGTGGCAGACGAGGGCGAGGGAAACGGCGAGGAAGGCGGGGTGGACGCCTCCCCCATCGACTGGGAAAAGATCCTCTCCGAGAACCCGGATGCCAAGGCATGGCTCAGGGTCGAGAACACGCCCATCGACTACCCCGTGACGCAAAGCGGGGCCGATGATCCGGAGTATTACCTGCATCACAGCTTCTGGCGCGAGTGGTCGAGTGAGGGATGCCCGTTCCTCGACTATCGCTGCGATGCGAACGGCGAGGCCATGCTGGTATACGGGCACCACATGACAGACGAAGCCCAGATGTTCACATCCATCTACCGCACGTACCAACAGGACAGGTTCAATGAGATAGGCAAGGCACTCTGGGACACGCCCGAGAAGGGCCAAGCGGTGTTCACACCGTGCTTCGCCATGAGCGTCGATAAGACCTACGCGCCGATCCAGACGTTCGACTTCTCTGGAGACGTGGAGGCGATGCGGAGCTGGCTCAGCGAGTTTGCATCGCAAGCGACGGCGCGATCAGACGATTGGGAACGCCAGTGCGCGACGGCCAAGAGGGCGCTCACCCTCGTGACCTGCTCATCGAATTGGATGGGGCAACGTGCGAGGACGCTGCTCGTGTTCACCGACGCCGCATAGGACAGGATTAGACCGGGAGGAAGAATGCACGAGAACGATTTGCCCGCCGATGGGGGGCTTGAGGACATGGGAAACGAGGGAACCGAGGAGACGGAAGCCAACCTCGGCGCAGACCCCAACGTGGAACTCGTTAGCACCGACGATTACGACGATGACGAGGGGGAAGAAGACTGGATCGAGACGAAGATCGACCCCGAAACCGGAGAGGAGTACGTGATCGAGGAGTCCGAAAACTCCGATGGTGACGCCGAGGAGGCGGACGAAGCCGAATGTGAAACCGAGGACGCCGATGATAGCGGAGAAACAACGCTGCTCAACGCAGTCGGCGACGAGGACGGCGAGCCATATGAGCGCTCGGATGCGGGCCTCGATGTCATCGACGAGACGATGGGGGCCTCGTTCTTCGGAAACCAGCAGAACGATGGGGACGATGAAGAGTCGGAGGACAACGCATGGCTCGTCGATGCGGATTTCTTGGGAGACGAGGGCGAAACCGACCATAGCAACCGCTACATGGCCGCTCAGCGAAACGACCACGCGAAGAAGGCGCATCGGACACAGCACCGCATCGACCGAAGGGTGGCGATCCTCGGCGGGGCTTGCGCCGTCGGCGCTCTCGCCGTCGCCCTCGGGGTGATCCTCGGCTCGGGAGCGGCGCAACCGCACAGCGCCGTGTCGGATCCCGCCGCGATCACGCAGGAGTACAACGACGGCTCGTCCGGCGACGATGCGACGGCCCAAGGGGGCGGAAACCTCACCACGTCGGACATCTCGACCATGGTGGAGTCCTTGAAGCTGGGCGGACGCGAGGTCGGCATCGATGCGGCCTCCGTGCGGATCGAGGCCATGGGCGGCTACGTCATGGTGACCGAGGCCGGGGTGTCCGATCCCGTGAGCGGGATCACCGGGGCCTCAATGCGCTCCGCCGCGCTTGCGAGCGCGATCAGCGGAAGCAAGATCGCCGGATACGATGCCTCCACCGTCACGTGGGTGTCCGAGGACGGCTCGGGCAACGCCAAGTTCGCCGTCTCCCATGATGTGGGAGGCACCGACTACGACGAAGACGAGATCCCCACATCGACCATGGCACTTGACGATGCGCGGGGATACGAGGTATCGAGCGATTGGCTCGAATCCGCGAAGCCATCCATTCCCACGCTCCTCGCGTACAAGGGCGAGGCGCTTACGGAGCCGGACGGAACCGCAATCGAGATCAACGACGCACGGCCAGATGTGACCGTGGCCGACAAGGCGGAGGTGCATAACACCGCGACCGTGAAGGAGATCGAGAGCGACACGAAGGCCGATGATTCCACCGATAAGGGAACCACGGGAAGCACCTCCAAGGAAACGTCCAACGGAACGTCAAACGGCAGCTCCAGCAGCACCTCCGGCGGAAGCGCGTCGGGCGGCGAATCCTCCGGCGGAACGTCCAGCGGCGAAAGCACGGGAAGCTCCGGAAGCACCTCGGGCGGCTCCTCGTCGAGCCAGAAGACTTGGGTGCCCGAGAAGGGGCACTACGAGGACGTGTACGAGAACGTCTGGGTCGATGAATCCCAACAGGTGAAGGAAACCAAGTACGTATGCGACCGCTGCAAGCGCGAGTTCGGCACCCGCAAGGAGATCTTGGCCCATCAAGAGAACGCGAAGCACGGCACCTCCTTCACGAAGAAGGAAGTGATCCGCACGATTCCGGGCGGCCACTACGAGCGTAGGAAGGTCGGCCAGTACTACGTCGTGGATGAAGTGGCGCACTGGGAGTAGAAGATGGCGTACACGGCCCTGATCGAGGAAAGCCTAGAGGAAATGGCGATTAGCATCCCTCCCCTGCACACGCAGGAGACGGGGGACGGCAGCGAGTACCTGATCGCCTACGAGCACCTACGCGGAGGCGGATGGGACTGGTACCTCGTGGAGTACGATCCCAAGGAGAAGGTCGCGCTCGGCCTCGCCTACGATGGCGAGAAGGGGCGGATCGCCTACATGGCGCTCCTCGACATGGCCCACGCCAACGAAGGGAAAGGCAGCGAATGCAAGATATGCATGGAGCGACCGTGGCACCCACGCGCACTCGGACTCGTGGAGGATTGGCGCAGCGCCAAGGGGTCATGGGACGGTCGCGTGAGGTTCAAGGAGTGGCTATACGAGCACCGTGCCAAGATGGCGCGGATCGACAGCGACAGGGATCTCATCGCGCTCTATCGTGCGAATGACGCAGCCCGACGGCGCGACCTCGGCGAGTTGGGGGGCGCGGACGCGCCCCTCTCCCTCGATGGCTACGCTGATCCCGTCATGTTCGACCTCGAAGCGGGCGGGACGAAGCCGGGGGCCGATGTGTGCGCGAGCCTCAACCTCTTCCTCGCATCGAAGGGGATGGGGAGGATGGAACTCGGCGATGTTGCCGTCGTTAAGCGGGGCCATGACCTACATGGCTACTACTGCGACACGGTGGGACACAAGGACGTGACCCGCTCGCTGTTCGCCGAGAGGTGGAAGGCAATGCCCGATAAACGTTAGACCCTCCCTCCTGCCTGACGGCCCGTCTCCGAAAGGGGGCGGGCCGTCTTGCGTTTCGGCAAGATTCCGCACACCGGAAGCGCCGCTGGGTAGCATTCGGGCAAACACCAGCGATGATGCGGAGGCGTCAGATGGCAGAGAAGAAGGCCAAGCACAAGCTCACACACAGCATGGACGAGAGGGCGTGGAACCAGCGAGAGGACATCGTGCGCTCCATCTTGAAGGACATGGAGGAGAACGAGGTCAACTGGACTCAGGGGTGGAAGGGAAACGTCGGCTCGCAGATGCTCCCTCGAAACGGCGTGAGCGGCCATGTCTACCAAGGCTCCAACCGATTCAACCTCGCGATGCTCGCCCTCGTGAAGGGATACGACGATCCACGATGGATGACATTCAACCAAGCCCGCAAGGAGGGCTGGCACGTCAAGAAGGGCGAGAAGTGCGCCTACGTCGAGCATTGGCGGCCCGTAACGGGCAGCAGGGTCGTGAAGGACGAGGATACGGGCGAGGAGAAGACCGTCGGATTCTCCTACATGGTGTGCGATCGGGTGAGCGCCGTGTTCAACGCCACCCAGATCGAGGGCGTGCCGAAGCTCGCCGAGGGCGAGGGAGAGGCGCTTGGGCCGATCGAGGATCCTGAGGGCATCTTCGAGATGGCCGACGTGATGATCGATTCGAGCCGTTGCAAGGTCGTAGAGTCCGAGCGCGTGCGTCGCGCCTACTACTCACCGGGCGAGGACTTCATCAACGTGCCGACCCGCCTCTGCTTCGACTCCCCCAACGAGTTCGCGGCGACGCTCGCACACGAGATGGGGCACTCGACCGGGCATCCGAGCGCATTGGGAAGGGATCTCAAGGGCGCGTTCGGTTCCGACGATTACGCCTTCGAGGAGCTGGTGGCCGAGCTTTCGTCGATGTTCACTATGGCGGAGCTGGGAATCGAAAACCTCGGCTATGCGGAGGACGGCGAGCACTACCAGAACCACCTCGCCTACCTCAAGAGCTGGAACAAGCACCTGAGCGAGAAGCCCGAGCTGTTCTTCCGCGC
>CANQNP010000054.1 GCA_947625235.1 uncultured Atopobiaceae bacterium
TGGCGCCGGACGGCGTGCTTGCGGTGAACGCCGTCTCGGGCAAGGACGGCGATCTTAACCTCGAAGTCTGGGCGAATGCGCTCTTCGGCGTGTTCGCGCACGTCTGGGAGATCCCCGCATCCTGGGGCCCGGACGCGTATTGGCAAAACTCCGTGCTCATCGCCTCCGACGCACCGCTCAGCCTCGCCGCACGCTTCCCGGAGGCGGTGGAACTCTGAGTCCTTCCTGGTGCACGTCCTCCTCCCTTCGGGCATAAACCATGGCGTGGGTGGCCTCCCTCGAGGAAGTGGGATCTCATGTGCGGACGCTACATTCCCCTCACGCTCAGGCAGATCATGCGCGTGATCGATGTCCTCGCCGGCGAGGCGGACTGGGGACGCGAAGAGGAGTGGATGCAGGAGGCGCGCCAGGTGTATCCCGGCGATGATTCGCAGCTCGTGATCCCCTTCGAGGAGCGCCTCGAGCCTGCGGAGATGCGCTGGGGCTACGAGGTGGGCTGGCGCAAGGGCCCGATCTTCAACACGCGCATCGAGAGCGCGCTCAAGGGCGGCATGTGGCAGGATTCGATTGCGCATCGTCGCTGCATCGTGCCCTGCCGCGCGTTCTTCGAGCCACACCGCTCGGAGACGCTCCGCTCCTCGAGAACGGGGCGCGAGATCAAACGTCACTACGAGTTCCAAAACCCCGAGGCACCGGCGATTCTCATGGCAGGCGTGTGGGAAAACGATCGCTACTCCGTGGTGACGTGCGCGCCCGACGAGCAGATGGCGCCCATCCACGACCGCATGCCGCTCGTGCTCACGCCCGAGGAGGCGAGGCTCTGGCTTGGCCCCCGCTACGTCGAGCTCGCCGATCATCCGCGTGAGCGGCTCGTGGTACAGCCGGAAGACACAGTGCGACGAGGCGACGCCCCACCCCTCGCCGGCATCCAGGAGACGCTCTTCTAGGGTTTTCGCGGTGTGGTCTCAGGGCCCACGCGAACTGGCGGTTCTGGAGGCCACGAGGCGTGCGTGAAAGACGGCTCGTGCTCCCCTATGAGAATTCACGAACGCACGTGGCGATGGTGGGTCACAACTTCTAGACTTCGAACTGCCGGTTTGGGCAGGCTGGCGTGATGGCTGCCGTGCGTCTCTGGGGAGAGCTATGAAAATCCGCAGGTGGAGCATTGTGCTCGGCATTCTTGCCGCATGCGTTTCCGTGTGCGCGGTCGCGGGGTGTGACAACGAGCCGTTGATGTCCGCGGAGGCCGAGGCGCTCGCCTATGAGCCGAGCGGCGCCTACACGGCCACCTTGACGCCACGCGATGGCGTGTCGATGGAAGGCCTCACCGCGGCTGACCTGCAGGTGGGCTACCCCGTCATCGACCACGAGTGGCTCGTGGAAAACGGCTACGCCCTCCCCGAGGGAGCCGAGGAAGATGCGACGTCTGCCACGCCCATGCCGGACACCTCGACGAGCGACGACGCACAAGGCGATGCCGAGGACGCCCCCGCGCAGGCAACCACCTCGGGCGAGAACGACGAGGACTTCGTGGAGGCCCCCACCGAAACCGTCTATGCCGAGGTGACGGACTTCACGGTGAACGCCGATGGCACGGCCACCTTGAGCTTCGAGGATCCGAAGGCCGCGGAGAACCAGCCCGAGATCTACTCCGTCTATGCGGAGAAGACCGAGTTCTCGAGCCAGGTGCCCGTGACCTATCCGCAGTTCGCGCTCGAGCCGGACATCTCCTACGTGCCCGCCACCGCCGAGACGACGAAGCTCACGCTCGTGCTCGACGAGGGCGAGTTCAACCCGAACGTCTCCGAGGACGCCATCACGCTCGACGGTTCCTTCGAGGACATGCAGGTCGAGAGCCTCTCGTCCGCGGGCAAGAACCTCACGCTCCAGCTCACGGGCGCGCCGACGATGGTCGCCGAGGCGGGTGTCTACACCGATGGCGTTGTCACCGTCGCGCCCGAGGCGATCGCCCATGCGAGCGTGCCCACGAACGCCTTCATCCCGGTGCAGACGGACGGCGTCATGTTCGTGCCCGCCGATCTCACCGTGGCGAGCAACACGGTCACCATCCCGATGCTCGTCTTCGGCGTGGCCGATCCCGCGACCATCACGGCTGATCAAATCTCCATCACGGGCGGCGAGAAAGCCGTCACGGTGAAGGACGTCCAGGCGGGAGCTGGCGATCAAGCGATCCTCACGCTCGACGTCCCCGGTGTCGCCACCGCGAACGAGGCGGCTGCCGCGCTCTCCGGCCAGACGCTCAAGGTCGCCGACTTCGAGACCACGATCGACCTTCCCGAGGCGAGCTTCTATCCCGTCTTCGACTACGTGGGCGCCGATGGGAGCGACCTCGCGCTCACGCTCGTCGCCTACGTGAACGGCGGCACCTTCGCCGAGGACCTCGCGGCCGACGACGTCACGCTCGGCGATGCCTTCGAGGACGGCACCGTGAAGTCCATCGAGCGTACGGGCGACACCACCGCGAAGATCGAGCTCACGATCCCCGCGGACGGCACGAAGCCCGAGGATCTCGACGTGACGGGCACGGTCACGCTCGCCGCCGGCACGCTCGTCTCCTCATGGGACGAGCCCACCGAGGAGGCCACGAGCTACACGCGCTCCTACTCGCAGGAGTCGCTCGGCCGTGACAACACGATCGGCAACATCCTCTCCGTCATCGAGAACTCGAACGCGCTCAAGGCCGTGAACATCATGAGCTCGATCTCCGGCGGCTACGACGCGGTCATGAACATCCTCGGCATCTGCGGCGTGGTGGAGGACGGCAACGCGCAGATCCTCGAGGAGCTGAAGAGCATCGAGAGCCAGCTGGACGGCATCCAGACCACGCTCGCGGAGCAGTCAGAGATCATGAAGGACATCCAGAAGGGCATGTACGAGAACCGTTGCAACAGCTTCGACACGGCGCTCTACCGGCTGCAGGAGGACAACCAGACCGCGGCCGACTACTTTGCCATGGCAACCTCGCTCGGCGTGAAGACGCCGACGCAGGTGCAGGAGGAGATCACGGCGGCGCAGAGCGCCGCAGATGCCGCGGCGCAGGCCCAAGCGCAATCGGAGCAGCCGACCGCCGGCACCTCGGGCGCGGCAACGCCCGAGGATCAAGCGCCGGTGGAAGCCCCCGCCGCGCCCGAGGTGCCGGCGGTTGAGAACCCCTACGAGGGCCTGAGTGAAAACGACGCGTGGTCGAAGTACCTCACCGACCTCGTCCAGGCGATGAAGAACGCGGAAGCGCAAGGCAACGGCAACTTCGTGGGCTTCACGAAGACCATGCAGACGCTCGAATCCGACTACCGCACGGTCGCGAACGCCGTCTCGGCGAGCTCGAACAGCAACAACGCGCTCTACAACTACGACCACCTCTGCTCGCTCACCTACAACTTCGACACCATCGCGAAGCCCTACCGCCAGGCCTTCCGCGCGAACATCATCTTCCAGCTCGACCGCGGCCTCGGCTTCATCAGCGCCTACTACAACCGCCTCGCGAACCCGAACAACCCGAGCATGAGCGCCATCCAGCGCTCTTTCGACGCCGCGCAGACGCAGCTCAAGAACCGTGCGGTGGAGGAGACGGATGCCATCTTCTTCTACACCGCGGGCGTCTACGTGCGCCCGACCCTTCCTTGGGGCTCGCGCTCGTCCTCGTATAAGGAAAGCACCGAGGCGATCATCGGGTGGGGCAACCTCACAAGCAAGAACGGGAAGCTCGACGAGTTCGTGAAGCGCATGAACGGGCGCACGGCGCGCCAGGAGGTTACGCTCGCGGGCTTTTGGACCGAGTGGGACTACACGATGAGCAGCGGCTACGTCGCACACTACAACATCGACGAGTTGGCCGGCCTGGGTCTGAACTTCTATAAGGAGTATGAGAAGCGCGGATCCTTCAGGTACGACTACGACCACATGTACGCCGATATGATCAAGTGGGACGAGACGACGCTCACCACGAAGTACCAGCGCAGCCGCTATCGCTATAACGGCGGCAACCCGTTCCTCGGCTCCGAACACTACGACATCGTGAACACGAGCCCGTCCGCCTTCGCGAAGGAGGACATGAACGCGCCATCCTACGTGTAGCGCAGCGGTTTTAACAGCGGATGATCAGCCGATTTGGCGAGAGGAGAGCACTATGGCACTGAAGACTTCGAAGAAGGGCCTCATCGCGGGCGTGTGCGCGGCCGTGCTGGGCGTGGCGCTCATGGCGGGCTGCGCGCAGACCCCGAAGGGCGGCTACACCATCACGGACGGCCAAGTGGACTACGACGGTACTACCCTCACGGTCACGCTCAACTGCGAGGGCGAGCCCGATTGGGAGGCGGCCGTTTCAGGCGATGGCATAGAGGCTGACGGCGAGACCCACGAGGCGAGCGAGAACGCCGACGTCTTCACCTTCAAAGGCACCGGCGAAGGGAGCGCGACCATCATCTTCACGTATCCCTCCGAGGATCCGAAGACCGTGACCGTGGAGACCACGACGGACGCGAGCGGCCAGTTCATTTCCACAGGAGCCACCGGCAGCGACGGATCGATGGGCAGCACTCAGGGCTAAAACAGACTTGTGCCAAGTATGTTGAATCGGATGGCAAGGTCTTGGATGCGCGTGTTGTCCAAACTCGTTCCTCATTGATTGACCCGGATGGCAAGGTCTCGGATGCGCGGTCTTTGCGCGTCCGAACCTTAAGCCCATCCGGGGAGCAAAGAAGCAGCTCAAGGCCCAAGCCTTGAGCTGCTACATTTTGGTACGGCCCCCTTTTTCCACGGTGGCGAGGCATGCCCACACGGGCTTCACACAGGTCGTGGCCCGAATCGCTAGACTTCGCTCGGCTCAACTCCCGCCCTTCGGAAAGGCCCTGATGAAGCGCTTTCGGGTCGTGAAAACCGGCGCCCTCGCCCTTGCCGCGCTCGTGATGGCGTGCGCGATCGCCGCGTGCGCGCCCGTACCGGCAAAGCACGCGCTCTACCTCTACCTTTGCGGCTCCACGCTCGAGACGCAAAACGGTGCCGCCTCCCAGAACCTCTCCGAGCTCCTCGAGGCGGAGATCCCCGCGGACACGACCGTCGTCGTGCAGACGGGAGGCGCGAGCACGTGGCGCGACCACGACATCCCCGCCGATTCCCTCAACCGCTATGAAGTCAAGGATGGCGAGCTTCGCCACCTCGAGACCCTCGAGAACGCGTCGATGGGCGATGCCCAGACGCTCGAGGACTTCCTCGTGTGGAGCGCGCAGGCGCATCCAGCGGAGCAGACGATGCTCGTGCTCTGGGACCACGGTGGCGGCGCCGACGGCACCCTCTGCTACGACGAGGCCTTCGGGATGGACCCGCTCGACCCCGCGGAGCTCAAGAGCGCCTTCGAGGGAGCCGGCGCCCACTTCAACCTCATCGGCCTCGACGCCTGCCTCATGGCGACGCTCGACACCGCGCAGCTCCTCGCGCCCTATGGCGACTACCTCGTGGCTTCGCAGGAGATCGAGCCATCGGGCGGCTGGGACTACACGACCATCGTGGAGGCGATGGACGACCCCGCAGCCATGGCGGAGGTGCTCGAAGAGGCTGCCATCGAGAAGTGGGCGAACTTCGACTATGGCGACTTCAGCAGCTACGACGACGGCGAGGGCATGCTGGTCGTCGCGCTGCCCACCGAGGAGGAAGGCGAGGAGGGAGAAGCGTCCGATACGGATGCGCCCGCGCCCGAGGCGGAGGCGCCCGAGGTGGAGGCGCCCGAGCCCGTGGCCGAGCCCGTGGCCGAGGTCGACGACACGCTCGCCCTCGCGAAGGTGATCGCCGACTCCTACATCTGGAAGAGCGATGAGGAGGCCGGAGGGCAGGGATCGATGGCCACCCTCTCGGTGCTCGACCTCTCGAAGATGGACGAAGTCGAAGAGGCCTTCGATGCCCTTTCCGATGAGCTTGTGGCGAAGGGGATGAGCGAGGACAACGTCGGATTCGCCGCGGTGCGCGAGGCCGCCACGAATTCGGAGAGCTTCGGCGGCAACAGCAAGGCCGAGGGCTTCAGCAACCTCATCGATCTCAGCACCTTCGCGAGTTACCTCGGCGAGGCCTATGATTCCGAGGCCGCGAACGCGCTCACCGAGGTGCTCGCCGACTTCGTGTCCTACGAGAGCCTCGGCGGCCTGCGTGGCACCCTCGGCACGGCGGGCGGCGTCTCGCTCTACTACCCGCGCTACTACGATCCCGAGGCGATCGCGTCGTACGAGAGTTGGAGCAGCTTCCCCTCGTATGGCACCTACCTTGACGCGGTGTATGGCGACGAGCCCGCGGAGACCATAGGCTTCGCCGACCCCGGCAGCCTCACCGCCGACGGGACGTTTCGCATCCAGCTCACCCCCGAATCAAAGCGCTACCTCGACAACGTGGCCTTCGAGCTCGTGCGAGTGGAGGATGACGGCACGCGCACGACGCTCGGTCGTGACTTCGACTTCGTGAACGATCGCACCACGAACACCTACGAGAGCAACTTCCGCGGCGTGTGGATGGCGCTCGATGGATCGCCCCTCGCAGCCGATCTCCTCGGCCGCGGCGACGACACGCTCCTCTACACCGCCCCGGTGCTCGTGAACGGCATGCCCACCAACCTCCGCTTCCACTGGCGGGCAAACCCGCCCTACCAGGAGATCGACGAGAACGGCAATCCCGTTGAATCCAACGAGATGAACGGCCGCACGGTCTTCATGAAGGAGTACTACGTGGTCGACGGCCTCTGGGACGCGCTCGACGAGCATGAGCTCGCGCCCAAGGACGTGACGTACCTCAAAGAGGGCGATCGCGTGACGCCACTGCCGTACGCCGAGCGCTACGACGCGGAAGCGTTGCAGGGCCTCGACTCCGCCAGCCTCGAGACCGTGACGCTCGACCAGTACTGCGGCTTCGTGGGCGAGATCCCGCTCGAGGGGCATCGCTTCGAGTACACCTTCGTGGTGACGGACATCTTCGGCAACGAACACCGCTCGAAGACCGCCGTCTTCGAGATGGACTACGAGGGTGACGCGCTCACGCAGGCGATCCTCGATGGCCTCTACCCCGCCACGATCGTCGAGATCAAGGACTAGCGCCTCGTCTCCTTCGCCGGCGCGAACTCCACGCGCGCCACGCAGGCGGTTTCCCCCTCTGGGTGTACGAGGTAGACGTCGCTTGAGTCGAGCGTACCGTCGTCCGCACGCGTGTCCCTGCGGCAGACGGAGAGCGCCTCGAGTTCGCGACATTGCGAGAGGAAGTGAATCTCGAAGCGCTCCGGCTCGCGTTGCTCGAGCTCCGCGCGCGTGAAGGCGTCCATGGCGGCCTCGACGTAGCGGAGGTTGTTCATGTGGCCGTTGTTGTCGAGGTCGGAGTAGCGCACGTCGTAGTCGAAGACCTTCTTCGAACCGGTCGCGTCCTTGGGGATGCGCGTGTAGGTGCCCACATCCACCATGCCGAGACGCTCCTCGAAGAAGTCGTCGGGGAACTGCACCGCGTTCGGGAGCACCACCTTCTGCTGCGTGAGGTCGAGGAAGCAGCACTCGAGGCGCCCGAGGGCCATGGTCTCGCCTGCCTGCCTCACCTCAAACTCGCGGTTCATGAAGCGGCGGTGCGGCCTGGAGGAGATCCACGTGGTGAGCTCGAGCGGCGCTTCGGCCGTCGCGCGTTTCACGATCCTCAGGATGTAGCGCGCGAAGATCCACCCGATGCCGTATCGGTAGGGCAGGACGTTGTTGCCATAGCCCTGCGCCGCCACGGCCTCGCTCGCGAGGATCTCGAAGAGCTCGAGGTAGCCCCGCACGCCGCAGCGGCAGTCGGGGTCCGTCATGCG
>CANQNP010000055.1 GCA_947625235.1 uncultured Atopobiaceae bacterium
ATGAGCCCGAGGCACATCACGTCGATGAGGCAGTTGCCCTCGTAGCAGTCGTCGAAGTAGATCTCGCCGCCCACCGTCGGCACGCCGAGGCAGTTGCCGTAGCCGCCGATGCCGGCCACCGCGCCGTCGAGCAGGTAGCGCTGGCGCGGTTTCGCGAGCGAGCCGAAGCGAAGCGAGTTCAGGCTCGCCACCGGCCGCGCGCCCATCGCGAAGATGTCGCGCACGATGCCGCCCACGCCCGTCGCCGCGCCCTGGTACGGCTCGATCGCGGAGGGGTGGTTGTGGCTCTCGGCCTTGAAGGAGAGCGCCCAGCCGTCGCCGAGGCCGATGACGCCGGCGTTCTCGCCGGGACCCTGCATCACGCAGTCGCCCTTGGTGGGGAACTTCTTGAGCTCGTTCTTCGAGTGCTTGTAGCCGCAGTGCTCAGACCACATGAGCGAGTAGATGGTGAGCTCCGTGAGCGAGGGCACGCGGCCCTGGCACGTGCACACCATCTCGTACTCCTCGAGCGTGAGGCCGAGGTCCTGGGCGATCTTCGGCGCCTCCTCGGCATCGAGGAGCTCGGGCATCCCCACGGGCGCCGGGTCGTGCTCGCTTGCGAGGTCCGCGGCGTTCGTCACCTTCACAGAAGGGGTCTGGGCCTTGTCGTCTGGCATGTCTACCTCGAGTTTCTCGTCGGTGAGGTCAGTCAATCGATCGGTGCGGGGAGCCGTGGGCGCGTGGCGGCGACACATCGGGCGGGCGGCCGGGCCGCGGCGCCTGGCGCCCTACGCGCTCGCGCCCACCCGCTTCGCGATGGCGGTGAAGAAGGCGCTCCCCACGCGCGAGCCGTTCACGCCGTCGGTCACTCGCTCGGGGTGCGGCATCAGCCCGAAGACGTTTCCCGCCTCGTTGCAGATGCCCGCGATGTCGTGGAGCGAGCCGTTCGGCGCCGTCTCGCCCGGCACCACCGTGCCGTCGGGACGGCAGTAGCGCACGACCACGCGGCCGGTGGCCTCGAGCTCGGCGAGCGTCGTCTCGTCCGCGTAGTAGCTGCCCTCGTTGTGCGCCACGGGCACGTCCACCACGGTGCCCGGCGCGAGGTCGAGCCACTGGCAGACGCTCTTCTCCACGCGAAGCGGCACGCTCTTGCAGATGAACTTCAGGCCTTTGTTCCGCACGAGCGCGCCCGGGAGCAGGCCCGCCTCGCAGAGCACCTGGAAGCCGTTGCAGATGCCGATCACCGGCAGCCCGCGCCCGGCCTCCTCGACCACGGATTCCATGATGGGGCTGAAGCGCGAGATGGCGCCGCAGCGAAGGTAGTCGCCGTAGGAGAAGCCGCCGGGAAGGACGATCGCGTCGAAGCCGACGACGCTCGTCTCCTGGTGCCACAGGAAATCCGCGCGATACCCGAGGTATTGCAGTGCGCGCACCACGTCTTGATCGCAGTTGGAACCGGGGAACTGCACGACGCCAAAGCGCATGCTCTTCCTCCCTCCTCAAGGCCCGACCGGGCCCGTCGTCAGCCGCCGAGCGAGCAGCTCGACGCTGGAAATCGCAGGTCGCGAGCTCTTCTACGCCTCGTGCACGGTGACGGCGAAGTCCTCGATCACGGGGTTCGCGAGGAGGCGCTGGCACATCTCCTCCACCTGCTCGCCCGTCACCGTGTCCTCGGCCGTGAGCTGGATGAACTTGCCGATGCGCACGCCCGTGACGCCCGTGTAGCCGAGGTTCGCGAGCGCGTGGAGCGAGTTCTCGCCGGCGGGGTCGTGGATGCCCTCCTTGCCGGTCACGTGGATCTCGAAGTGCTTCATGGGTGCCTCCCGTGGGTCGTGGGCGATTGGGGCAGCGTGCGGATGGGGCGAGCGAGGCGCGATGCGCGAGTGGCGCGGGGCCGGCGGGCGAAGCGGGTAGCGCGCCGCGCGGCCCGCGCGCGGCGAAGTGCGAGCTAGATGTTCTGCATCTTCTTGCCGCGGCCGCGCTTCTTCGTGTCGCGCAGCGCCGAGGCGGGGTTCAGCTTCTCGACGTCCGGGGCCGGCGTGGCCTTCGAGTCGGAGGACTTCGCGCTCGCCGTGCTCACGGTGCTCACGCTATCCTTCGGCACCGCGCGCCCGCGTCGCCTCGCCTTCTCGGCCTTCTTGGCCTGCTCCTCCTCGTAGTCCTCGTCGATGATCTCCTGCTGGCGCTTGCGGTTCATGGCGGCCACCATCGCGTCCGTATCGCGGCGGATCGGGCGGATCTTCACCCAGTCCCAGATGAAGCCGCCGATGATGAACACGTAGGCGAAGATGAGCGAGATGAGGCCCGGCGTGCCGGAGACGCCCTGGAGCGCCGCGAAGAAGATCCACGCGAGCGCCGTCGAGGCGAGGCCCGCGCCGAGGAGCGCCCACCAGATCTTGCGGCGGCGCCGGTAGACCGGGTCGTGCGACATGAGGATGTTCGAGGCGGCGGCCAAGCGGTCGTTCTCGGCGCGCTCCCTGCGGCGCTCCTCCTTCTTCTCCTCCTTGGTCATGTGCTCGTAGCTCTTCTTGGCGTGGCCACCGCGCACCTGCACCACGTGGACGGAGGAGGCGCTCTCGCGCGCCGGCTTCGCGCGGCTCGCGCCCTTGCGGGTGTAGCCGCCGCTCTCCTGGCCGGAGGCGCGCTTCATGCTGCGGTCGTTCGTGGGATTTCGCTGGGTCATGGAAACTCCGAGGTCAGCCGGCTATTTCGAGCTGGCTGGATTGGGGATGGGATCGTGTGCGGGCCCGTGGTGGCCAGCGACGGGCAGGCCGAGCACGCGGCTCACCATCTCGGAGAGCGCGGGATCGGGGCCGTGGCCCGCGTTGCCGAGGAGGTGCGTGGACACCTCGGGCAGGAGCGCGTGGATGGCCTCGACGCTCTCGGGGTCGAGGCCGCCGGGCAGCCGCTGCGCAAGGCTCGCGCCCGCGGCCTTCGGCTGGGAGGGACGAAGGTGGTGCCCGTGGCGAAGCGGCGGCCGTGCGCTCGCGCGGCCGGACTCGGGACGCGAGCGCACCCAAGCCCGCGCCTCATTGGCGTACTCGAGCCATCCCACGCAAGAGAGCCTCGTCATGAGCGCGCCTCCGCACCGGCGCGAAGCACCGAGCGCGGCTGGCCGGTGATCTTCTCGAAGGCCTCCGCGTAGCGAGCGGACGTGCCGGAGATCACGTCTTCGGGAAGGTGCGGCGGCTCGCCCTCGAAGTCCCAGTGCACCTTCAGCCAGTCGCGCACGAACTGCTTGTCGAAGGACGGCTGCACGCGGCCGGGCTCGTAGCCCTCCGCGGGCCAGAAGCGCGAGGAATCCGGCGTGAGCGCCTCGTCGATGAGGGTCACGCGGCCGTCGATGAGGCCGAACTCGAACTTCGTGTCCGCGATGATCACGCCGCGGCCCGCCGCGTAGTCCGCCGCCTCCGCGTAGAGCGAGAGCGAGAGCGCGCGGATCTCCTCGGCGAGCTCGAGCCCGACGATCTCGGCGCAGCGCTCGAAGGAGATGTTCTCGTCGTGCTCGCCCTGCTCGGCCTTGGTGGAGGGAGTGAAGAGCGGCTCGGGGAGCTTCGAGGCCTCCTCGAGGCCCGGCGGGAGCTCGATGCCGCAGACGGTGCGATCGCGGTCGTAGGACGCCTTGCCGCTTCCCGTGAGGTAGCCGCGCACGATGCACTCGATGGGGATGGGCTCGGCCTTCTGCACGAGCATCGCGCGGCCGTCCAGCCACTCGGTGCTCTCGGCGAACTCCGCGGGGAAGTTCGCGGGGTCCATGGAGAGCATGTGGTTCGGCACGAGGCCGGCGAACTTCTCGAACCAGAACGCGGAGATGCGGGTGAGCACCTCGCCCTTGCCGGGGATGAGGTCCGGGAGGATGAAGTCGAACGCGCTCACGCGGTCCGTGGCCACCATGAGCAGCACGTCGCCGCAGTCGTAGATGTCGCGCACCTTGCCCGACGCGTCCGGACGGCGCGCGCCCGCTTCGTTTCGCGTGATATCGCTTGTGCCCAAGGCTCGCTCTCCCTTTGGTAGTCGCGGCGTCTTCGAGCGGTGGCGTCGAGCGTCATAGGTGCTTTGAGCTGCGCGTTTGGAAAGCGTTCGTGGCGGGTGACCCTCGATGCCGCGCTCGGCTCGGCATGCGCCTCGCCGCGGGCTTCGTCTCTCGCGCACATTGTAGACGATGCCCTCGCCTTGGCCCTAGGCCCGCCCACGCCTGCAACAAAACTGCGAACTCCCCGGCAGGCCCTCATTCCGGCTGGGCGGGGAGCCAGCCGTGGTGGCGGGGGAGGTGGATGGTGAAGGTGGAGCCGCGGCCCACCTCGCTCTCCACCGAGACGAAGCCGCCATGGCGCGCCACGATCTCGCGCACGAGCGCGAGGCCGACCCCGAGGCCGCCCGAATCGCGCTCGCGGCTCGCGTCGCTTCGCCAGAAGCGCGCGAAGATCCGCTCGAGGTCCTCCTGCTCGATGCCCATGCCCGTGTCCGTGACGCTGATGAGCACGTCGTCTTTGTCCTGGCCCACGGCCACCACGACGTTTCCGCCCTCGGAGGTGTAGCGCATGGCGTTCGAGAGGAGGTTCACCACCACTTGGCGCATGAGGTCGCGGTCCACGTCGGCGAACACCTGCGGCCGCGGCGCGTCGAGGCGGAAGCGCAGCGTGAGGCCTTGGTCCGCGAAGAGCTGCTCTTGGTTGGCCACGATGGTGCGCGCGAGGCCGACGATGTCCGTGACCTCGGCGTTCACGGGCGTCGTGCCGTTCTCGATGCGCGAGAGGCGAAGCATCGCGTCCACGAGCCGCGAGAGGCGCCGCACCTCGCCGGCCACGAGCTCGAGGTGCTCGTTGTCTGCCGGGAGCACGCCGTCTTGCATGGCCTCCACGTTCACGATGATGCTCATGAGCGGCGTGCGGAGCTCGTGCGCCACGTCGGAGGTGAGGCGGTGCTCGGTGCGGAGGTCCGTCTCGAGCTTCGCGGCCATCTCGTCGAAGGTGGCGCCGAGTTCGCCCAGCTCGTCGGTGCCAGTGAGGCCCGTGCGGGCGGCGAGGTTGCCGTTTCGGATGTCGCGCGCGGTCGTGGTGATGCGATCGATCGGCCGCGCGATGCTGCGACTCATCCACACCCCGAGGATCCACGCGAAGACGATCGCCGCGCCGGCCGCGAACGCGAGCGCGAGGTAGGTGCTCGCGAGGAACTGCGAATCGGCGCGCGTGAGCAGCGGCTCGTCGGCGTAGGTCCAAATGCGCACGTAGCCCACGGTGCGCTCGTCCACCGTGATGGGCGATTCCACGAGCGAATCATCGTCGGAGGACGCCGCGCCCGTCGCGCTCTCGCCGAGCTGCGTTTGCTCGAGCGGATCCGCGTGCTGGATGTCCGAGAACACGAGCTCGCCGCTTGCGTCCACCACCTCGATGTTCACGTCGGTGGTCTCGGCGTTGCGGACGACGATCGTGCGGATGGCCTCGCGATCCCATTGGCCGTTCGCGCCGTAGTGGTCGGCGAGCGCGTGCGCGGTGATGGTGGCGAGCTGGCGCACGTTCGAGCGCGAGTACTCCGAAAACTCGCCCATGAACTGGAAGCGCAGCACGAGCACGAGGATGATCACCGTCACGAGGGCGGTGAGGATGAAGGACATCATGAGGCGGAGGCTGAAGTTCAGCCGCCGCTCCCTCGCCGGCCGAGGACTCACGTAGCGCGCCCGCGGGGCCGCGGGGTTCGGAGTAGTGGCGTCGTCCGCGGGAGCGCCCGGCGCCTGCGCCTGTGCGGCGGCGCCGGAGCGCGGCGTGGCCTTGCGCCGCTTCGACTTCCTGTCCTTGATGGCCACCGTCGCGCCCGCCCGCGGCGTCTGCCGCTAGCTCGCGGCGCGGTCTTTGCGCGGCACCTCGAAGCGATACCCCACCCCGTGCACCGTGTAGAGCCACTTCGGGTTGCGCGGGTCGTCGCCGAGCTTCGCGCGGAGGTTCTTCACGTGGGAATCAATCGTGCGTTCGTAGCCCTCGAAGTCGTAGCCGAGCACCTTCTCCACGAGCTCCATGCGCGTGTAGACGCGGCCGGGATAGCGCGCGAGGGTCGTGAGCAGCTTGAACTCGCTCGCCGTGAGATCCACGACCCTGCCGTCCACCGTCACCTTGTGGCCGGAGATGTCCACCACGAGGTCGCCGAAGTCGAGCACCTCCATCTGGGGCTCCTGCTCGTAGTGCACGCGACGCAAGAGCGCCCGCACGCGCGCGATGAGCTCGCGGGGGCTGAAGGGCTTCACGAGGTAGTCGTCCGCGCCGAGCTCGAGGCCCACGATGCGGTCCTCCACCTCGCCCTTTGCGGTGAGCATGATGATCGGCACGTCGCTCGTGTCGCGGATGGCGCGGCACACGCGCTCGCCCGAGAGCTTCGGGAGCATGAGGTCGAGGATCACCATGTCGAAGCTGTGGCGCTCGAACTCCTCGAGCGCCGACTGCCCATCGCCCACGCTGCGCACCCAGAAGCCGTCGCGCTCGAGGTACGCGGCCACGGCGTCGCGAATGGCCTTCTCGTCTTCCACCATCAATATGCGCTTCGCCTCGGCAGCCATGGTTCCTCCTCATCGACACGTTCCATTCCTACACTTACCCTCTCCGAGCGCCCCCACGCCCCACGCACAGGCCGAGCGGCGGGACGTTCCACCCCTTGCGCGGTGGGTTTCGCGACGCTAGCTGATGCTGAACGCGCGCACCTGGACGTTCGCCGGGAAGCCGGTGTCGGGGTCCTTCACCGTGGTGAAGCTCACGAAGGTGTTGCAGGTGCCGATCCTCGCGGGGTACTCGCCGTAGTCCACGGAGTGATCGAGCGCGGGCACGACGCCGTACTCCTGCGTGTCCACGTTCGCGTCCACGTAGGACGAGCGGCTCTTCACGATGAGGATGGGGAACTTCCCGGCCGCCGGCGTGGACGGCTCGCGCGAGACCGCGATGAAGGGGCCGCCGCTTTTGCCGAGGTAGGTGCCCATGTTCCCGAGCAAGCCGCCGGAGTTGTAGTTCGCCTCCACCTGGAAGACGAAGTCCTCGCCCATGCGCACCGCGCTCATCGGCCGCACCGACTGCGGGAGCACCATGCTGTCCACCACGCGCGAGAGGTCGTCGGAGAGCTCGTAGGCGTAGATGCCGTAGTAGACGCCCTCGTCCTCGCGCACGCGCGGCGTGAGCGTGACGGTGCCCTCGGAGACGGCGGGCTCGGTGGCGAAGCGCCCGTGCGAGACGATGGCGGCGGTGGCCTTGCCCTGGCCCTTGTGCCACACGTAGCAGGTGCTGTCCTCGGCGGACTTCGCGCCCGAGGCGAGGGGCATCACCTGATAGACCACGCGATCGCCCGCCACGGCGAAGAGCGGGAGGTCCCAGTCGCCGTCGGCCGTCCAGAGCTCCGTGGGGTCCGCCGCGAGCGCGCCGGCCTCGAAGGGCGCCGCGTAGAGCGTCCAGGCGCGCGTGGCCACGTTGCTCTCGCACCACGCGTAGACGCTGTCCGAGCAGCGCGCGTCGACGATGAGCACGTTCGAGCCGCTCGAGACGGGCTTGCCCACCACGTCCACGAGCTCGCCCGAGGCGAGCGAGAAGGCCGAGGCCTTCACGGGCGGGAGGTTCGCCTCGCCGGTGGCCGTCGCGGCGATCCACACGCCCTCGCTCGGGTGGAGCACGGTGCCGAGCGGCACGCTCCAGCTGCCGGCCTCCGCGAGGCCCGGCGGCTCCTCCACGTAGGTGTAGGTGTCGAGGACGGAGGTCTGGTCGCCGTCCTCCACGACGGTGGGCTCGGCGACTCCCTCCTCGCCCGCCTGGCTGCATCCGCCGAGCGTGGCGACCGTGCCGCCCACGGCCCC
>CANQNP010000056.1 GCA_947625235.1 uncultured Atopobiaceae bacterium
TCCGTGCTCTCGAGCTCCGCGCTCGGCATCACCGACGACGAATCGCTTCGCACGCTCATGCCGAAGGTCGAGGAGTACCTCGCCTCCCCCATGGGGCCCTCGATCGAGTTCTATCCCTCGATGGTGCTCTCCAAGACGAGCATCGCCATCTGGCGGCGATTCTTCGAGATCCTCCTCACCACGGAGAAGGGCGCGGTGCTCTGGCACTGCACCGCCGGCAAGGATCGCACGGGCATTGCGGGCTTCCTCACCGAGACCGCGCTCGGCGTGCCGCAGGACCTCGTGATGGAGGACTACCTCGCCTCGAACGCGCACACCGAGCCGCTCTTCGAGGAGGCCGTCCGCGTGAACGGCTTCGGCCACGTGGCGCCGAAGACCCTCGAGATGATCCACGTGCTCTACACCGTGAGCGCGGGCTACCTGCAGGTGGCCATCGCCGCGATCCTCGCCCACTACGGCACGCTCGACGCGTATTTCGAGGGCGCGCTCGGCCTCGACGCGGCGAAGATCGAGCGCCTGCGCGGGCTCTACCTCGTGGAGGCGTAGCGCGACGGCTCGCGTGGAGGCGTGGAGCGCGGCTCGCGTGGAGGACTCGGATGTGGGAGCGCACGCGCGATTGCACCTGCTATACTGCTACGCGCACCACGAAGGGCGTTTAGCTCAGGGGGAGAGCGCTTCCCTGACACGGAAGAGGCCGCAAGTTCAAATCTTGCAACGCCCACCAGCATTCCCGCAGGTCATCGGGCTCGCCCCGGTGGCCTGTTCTCGTGTGCGCGCAGACCTCAGATATCTCGTCCGGCTTGGAGGAGATGTTGAGGGAGCGGTCGGGGTTGATCGACACGCCGAACTTGGTGGCGATGACCACCTCGTCCTTGACGTCGTCCAGGGCCTCGCCGACGAGCACCTCGTTGTTCGAGATTTGGCCATCGGCCGTCTCGCCGAGGTAGGCGGGCGCGGTGTCGAAGAAGCGCTAGCCCGCGTCAAAGGCGTCGCGGATGGTCGCGCGGGCCTCGCCTGCGGGCAGCGCGTCGCCGTAGGCGTGGGAGACGCCCATGCAGCCGTAGCCGAGCGGGGTGACCTCGATGCCGCTGGATCCGAGCACGCGGTTCTTCATGGGGAGTTCCTTTCCTAAGGGGATGGCTACCAGTTCTTCTTCTCCTTGGAGGAGTCGTGCTGGGTCTTGCGCTCCTCCACCATCTGGGCGAACCACTCCACCATCTTGGGGTCGCTGTGGCTGAAGAAGGAGCTCGTCTTCGTGTCCAGCCCGGCGATGGCGGCCATGTCGGTGTCGTCGAGGGTGAAGTCGAAGACGTCGATATTCTGCTCCATGCGCTCCCTGTGCACGGACTTGGGGATCACCACGACGCCGCGCTGGATGTTCCAGCGGAGCATCACCTGGGCGGTGGACTTGCCGTGGCGCTCGGCGATCTCGGTGAGCACGGGGTTGTGGAAGAGGCCACCGCGGCCCTCGCCGAAGGGCGCCCAGGCCTCGGGCTGCACGTCGTACTTCCTCTCCCACTCCATGAGGTCCACCTGCTGGTTCAGCGGATGGGTTTCCATCTGGTTCACCATGGGCTTGACCTCGTTGAAGGCGCAGAACTCCACGAGCCGGTCGGCGTAGAAGTTCGAGACGCCGATGGCCTTGACGACGCCCTCCTCGTAGAGCTCCACGAGGTCGCGCCAAGCGCCGAAGGCGTCGCCAAAGGGCTGGTGGAGCAGGCACAGGTCGAGGTAGTCGGTCTTGAGCTTCCTGAGCGAGTCCTCGACTGAGGCCCGGGTCGGGCCCTCGCCGTAGTGCTCGAGCCAGACCTTGGTGGTGAGGAAGATGTCGCCGCGCGACACGCCGGAGGCCTCAATGGCTGATCCCACCTGCCGTAGACCTTGGTCGTGCCCAGCTCGACGGTCTCGTGGGGACGGCCCGCGAACAGGGTCTCTGCGAGGCGAGCGGTGGCGCCCTTCGGGTTCGGGCTGCCGTTGATGAAGAGGGCCTTCATGAACGCCTCCCTCACATCATGCCCTTGATGCGGTCGATGAGGCCGCCAATGAGCTGGAGGTCGTCGTGGTCGTAGACGAGTGCGCGGTCGAGGTCCATGCCCGCAACGAGCTTCCTCTCGTCATCCGTGAGGTCGAAGTCGAAGATGTCGAAGTTCTCCTCCATGCGCTCCTTGTGGGTGGACTTCGGGATGACGATGACGCCGAGGTCGATGAGGTAGCGCAGGGCCACTTGGCCGACGCCCTTGCCGTGCTCCTTGCCGATCTCCTTCAGCAGCGGGTCGCTGAAGAAGTTGTTCGCGCCCTCGGCGAAGGGGCCCCAGGCCATGTGGGCGACGCCGAGGCGCTCCATGTTCTCGTGGGCGGCGTGCTGCTGCCAGAAGACGTGGGTCTCCACCTGGTTGACCATCGGCTCCACCTTCGAGAAGGAGCAGATGTCGAGGAGCCGGTTGGGGTTGAAGTTCGAGACGCCGATCGAGCGGACGAGGCCCTGGTCCAGCGCCTTCTCGAGGTCGCGCCAGGCGCCGTAGTAGTCGTTGTAGGGCTGGTGCAGGAGCATGCAGTCGACGTAGTCCATGCCGAGGAGCTCGAGGGAGGCCTTGACCGAGTCGAGGGTCTTGCCGTCGCCGTAGTTGGAGACCCAGACCTTGTCCACGAGGAAGATCTCGTCCCGAGGCACGCCGGACTTCTTGATGGCGGCGCCGACGCCGCGCTCGTTGCCGTAGGCCTGGGCCGTGTCGAAGAGGCGGTAGCCCACCGAGAGGGCGTCCGAGACGCAGCGCTCCGTGGTGGCGTCGTCGATCTGGAAGACGCCGTAGCCGAGCATGGGCATCTTCACGCCGTTCGCAAGGGTGGTGTACTCCATCGTCATGCCTTTCGCTCATGGTCTTGCGACCGATTCCATTACGTTCGTCACCATGGATGATGAGGGCCAAGGAAAGGTATGTACAATACCGATTGAAGAGATAGGCATGCATGAGCTGCATAGTGACTGGTAATTGGCGGTTTGACGGAAGCGGGTCGTCCGCAGGGCGTGCGGAAATGAGCGGCGAACGGAGGGATTCCATGGAGCTGGACCAGCTGCGGCAGCTCGTGGCCATCGAGCGCGAGGGGACGATCACGGCGGCGGCCGCGTCCCTTCACTTGACCCAGCCCTCACTCTCCCGCTCCATGCAGCGGCTCGAGGCGGACCTCGGCTGCGAGCTCTTCGACCACGAGTGCAACCGCGTGCGCCTGAACGAGGCCGGCCGCGTCGCCATCGAGCACGCCAAGGACGTCCTCGACGCGGAGCGATCGCTCCGTGAGGCGCTGGACGAGCTGGGACGCAGGCGCCGCACCCTCGTCATCCGATCCGTCGCTCCGGCGCCGATGTGGAGCCTCGCGGCGAGGGTGGTGGAGGACGCCCCCGGCACCATCATCGAGCCCTTCCTCGCCTCGGAGGCCGAGATCATCGACGCCCTGGCGAAGGGCCGGACCAGCATCGGGATCACGCTCCACGCCCCCATGGAGCCGGGCTTCGTCAGCCGCCCGCTCATGACGGAGGCCCTCCAGTTCAGCCTGCCCGAGGGTCATCGGCTCGCCTCCCGGCGCGAGGCCTCCTTCGCCGACGCAGACGGCGAGCCGCTCCTCATCTACTCCCAGGTGGGCTTTTGGATGGACCTGGTCAGGCGCGAGATGCCGAGGTCGCAGGTCGTGGTGCAGGAGGACCGCATCGTCTTCGTCCAGCTCTTGTCCACGACCGACCTCGTCGCCTTCACCACCGACGCGCCCCAGCACACGGCCATGCCGCCCGGACGCGTCCGCGTACCCATCAGCGACCCTCGCGCCCACCAGACGTTCTTCGCCTGCTGCCGCGAGTCGGACGCGAAGCTTCTGACGAGCCTCGCCTAAACAACAGGAGGACTTGAAGTCTCACTCGGCCGCCACCCGCACCTCCTGGCCCTCTCTTTCGCACCTCGTGGCGTGAATCCAGCTCTTCCGCATCTCGTGGCACGCGTCTGCCTCCTCCGCACGCCGATGAGGGCACGCGGGGCTTCTAATCGCACATCGGCGCGGATAAGGCGGCCCCATGCCACAGATCATGCGAAAGAGCTGCCTACGTGACGAAATCCTCATGCGAAGGAGGGGGGTGCGCGGATTCAAATGCGAAAGAACGGCCCGCACGGTAGAGGTCGTGCGGAAGGACGGCCCGCGCGACAGAGGTCGTGCGAAGGAACTGCCCGCGCGGCTATGACCAATGCTTCGCGTGGTGCCGGCGACACGGCCAGTACGCCGACTCGGCCACCAACACATTTTGTCCCATAACCCCATTTGGCAGCACCCGTCACAAGGCACAAGGCTCTCGATGGCAGAACACTCATGACGCGAAGCTCGCAACGCCTCATCCTCCGAAGAAAGGTTCGAGGTAGCCCCAGAGGCCGGACCAGTGGTCTGGGGAGAAGAGCGCCCAGATGGCGAGGACGCCCGACACCACCACGAGTGCCAAGAAGATCCTCGTGATGGGCCAGCGGGACGATCCCGCGCATTCCAATCGAGAGAAATACGTGATGATGGTCGCAAGCGAGAGCGCCCAGCCGAAGTCCGACACGTAGCGCTGGCTGGTGCCGGCACTCCGAACGTCGAAGACGCAGACGACGATCGCAGAGATGCCGAGCACGAGGACGAGGAAGGCAAGCCCCTTCTTCCGAAGACGTCGCCACTGTCCGGGGAAGAGCGTGAGCATCCACGTCGTGGGCACAGACCAGAAATAGCCGCCGAACATCGGCTCCGCGGGAGCGTAGCCGAACACATCCTTGGCGAATCCCATTGCCCCGCTTCGAACGAGAAAGGGGAAGGTGCCGCTGAACCGCAACGGCACGAAGAACATGATGCCCGTGAGGATCAGCGTGAGCAGCCACGACTGTTGATAGTCGACCATGTCGAAGATGGTCAGGTTGTAGTAGGCGCCGAAGTCGAGTGGCGACCCGAATCGCGCCCAGTTGTACCAGCCTATGCCCGCGGCGACGATGGCGAATGGCGCGAGCACGGCAAAGGACTGGCCGACACTTCGCCGGGAGAAGAGGGCGCGATCGACGAAGACGTCATGCCAGAAGAGAGGGAACGCCACGAACCAGACGAGGCAGAGCTGGGGGCGACACCCGAGGACGAGGGCGACGAAGAGCGATCCGAGGAAAAGCAACGGCGTCGAGAGCCTTCCATCCCTTCGGGCCCCGAACCAGAACCAAAGGCCCAGACAGAGGCTCGCGAGACCGCAGAGGAGCGGCACCGAGTAGAAACGCGGTACGGACGTGAGATAGATCGCGTTGCCACCGAAGAAGAAGGCGAGGAAGGCAAGACAAGTTGGCAGCGTAGCGACGTGGGGGAACCAGCGTCGTCGCACCCGCAGGACGAGCGCCGAGGACGCCAGAACGTAAAGCACCGCGAACACGATGACCGCCACCACGGTGCTGAGCGCCTCGCCGGTGAGGAGCCGGTAGGGCGCGTAGAGCGCCAGTGCGGGGACGACGCCGAAGTAGCTGTAGTACTTCCCGTCATGGAACGCGTGATCCCAAAAGATCGGCACATCCGGGGAACCTATGACATAACGCGCGTCGTAGTCATAGGGATCGTCCAGGGCGAGGAGCTCTTCCGACACGGGGAGATCGAGATCGAGTCGTCCCGCGAGCAGGGCATCCGCGAGACGGGCGTACTGGTCCGCATCGTTGTAGTGGTGGAACTGCTCTTGATAGCGGAGTCCGTGTTGGAGGCCGTAGTCATGGTTCTCGGCGGCGAGGCCGATTACGAGGAGGAATAGGCAACAGCAGACCGTGACGATGGCGTAGGCGGGTCCCACTGGCCTCGGATCTCCGATTGACGCCGTCTGGGGGGTGACGAGGCGTTTCTCATGGCGTGGCTCTCGCTTCAACGGCGCGAGACCGTCCGCGGAAGACACGGCAGTGGGACTGCTCACCATGTGGCCACTCGGGATTCCCGCGAAGTGGGGCAAGAAGGGATTCGGCTCAGCCACGATTCCCCTTCTGTTCGTCGCATGCTTCGAGCTTCATTCTAGGGCATACATGCATTTGTGCTTGTATGCGTTGCCTGCACGGCTTCTCGTAGTATGCGTAGAAAACGCGGAGTGATCGCGCACGAAAGAAGGCTGGGGGCGCATCGATGCGTCCACTGGCGTCCCGTTGGGCCTTTCTGGGGCATTCGCGCGCCCTCACCGGACATAATCGATCGCAGTCCCACCATCCAGCGAAAGGAAGGCCCATGAACGAAAACGTGACCAGGTTCTACGAGACGGTATCCGCCGACGAGGAGCTCCAGAAGGGGCTGCAGGCGGTGGTGGACGGCGTGGAGCTCGACGGCGTCTCCGAGGATGACGCGCGTGCCGCCATGGCAGAGGCCGTCGCGGCCTTCGCGGCCGAGCACGACCTCGAGCTCACGAAGGAGGACATCCTCGCCACGGAGCTTGAGGCGCCCGAGGGGGAGCTCGCCGACGCGGAACTCGAGGCTGTTGCGGGCGGTGGCGGTTGCGGCTGCTTCATCGTCGGCGCCGCCAAGGGCTGTGGGTGCTTCATGGTCGGCGGAGCGAACAGCAGGGTAGATCAATCAAAGACCATCTGCCCGCTCATCTACGGCGAATAGGCAGTCTTGGCATTAGGAAGTCTGGAAAGGCAGGGGCCATCCGACCGATGGCCCCTGCCCCTTTAAGGGCGCTCGCTCCCCTACTCGTCCTCGAGCTGCTGGCGACGGACGAGGTCGTAGAACCTGCCCTTCTTGGCGATGAGCTCGTCGTAGGTGCCGTCCTCGGCGATGCCGCCGTTTTCCAGGAGCACGATGCGGTCGCACGTCTTGATCGTCGAGAGGCGGTGCGCCACGACGATGCGGGTGCACTTCAGCGAGTCGAGCGAATCGGCGACGATGCGCTGGGTGATGTTGTCGAGCGCGCTCGTGGCCTCGTCGAAGATGAGGATCTGCGGCTTCGGCGCGATGGCGCGCGCGATCATGAGGCGCTGGCGCTGCCCGCCGGAGACGCCGCCTCCGCCCTCGGAGACCATCGTGAACATGCCCATGGGCATGGCGCGGATGTCGTCGGCGATGCCCGCGAGCTCGGCCGCGTGCCAGGCGTCGTCCATCGTGAGCCACGGCGCGCTGATCGTGATGTTGGCGAAGAGGTCGCCCGAGAAGAGCTTGCCGTCCTGCAGCACGACGCCGATGTGCTTGCGAAGCGACGCCACGTCCACCGACGAGATGTCGTGGCCGTCGTAGTAGATGGCGCCGCGCTTGGGCTTCTCGAAGCCGAGGAGGAGGCGCATGAGCGTGGACTTGCCGCAGCCGCTCTTGCCCACGATGGCCACGTACTGGCCGCGCTTGATCTTCAGCGAGAGGTTCTCGAGCACGGGCTTCTGGCCCGCGCCGTAGGCGAAGGTGACGTTGTCGATCTCGATGTTGCCCGAGACGCGCTCCATCACGGGGCGACGCTCGTTCACCTCGGGGACGGTTTTCAAGATGGGCTCGGCGAGCTCGATCTGCGGGCGGATGTTCGCGATCATGATCGTCGCCTGCGAGAGCGCCTGGAAGGCGCCCGTCACCATGCCGAAGGCCGCCGTGTAGGCCATGTAGTCGGCCACGGAGACGCCGCCGTCGTAGGCCACGACGTACATGACGATCGTGCCCACGAGCGACACGACGAGCGCGAGCGGCGAGGAGAGGCGCGCGAGGAGGGGACCGTTGTAGCGAAGCTTCGCCACGGGCGCGTAGCGCTCGGCCCACGTGGAGAACCCGCGCTTCTCGGCGCCCGCGAGCTTGATCTTCTG
>CANQNP010000057.1 GCA_947625235.1 uncultured Atopobiaceae bacterium
CCACAAACTTCCCACCTTGGCCTGCGCAGCGCAGGCCAAGGTGCCTTCCGCCCCACCGCATGGAAGCGTTTGGGACGCGACGAAGACCACGTCGCATCCCAAACACTCCCAGGCGGTGCAAAAGAATCTCCTTAGATCGGCCGAGCAGCCTTGGGTTTCCCTACACATCCAGAAATCCCGCCCTCGGGACCACGTGGAAGGCGTCGGCGGCTTGCTTGAGCTCGGCGTCCGTGATGGTCTGGAGGATCGGCAGGTGCGCGATCTTCAGGTAGATCTCCGCGGCCTTCTCCGCCGTCTCGATGAGTCCGAAGGTCTCGTCGAGGTCCGCGCCGGCGCCGTAGATGCCGTGCTGGCCCCAGACGACGAGGCGCGCCGTCTTCATCTTCTCCGCCGTGGCCTCGCCGATCTCGTTCGTGCCGCAGAGCATCCACGGCAGCACGTTCACGCCCTCGGGAAAGACGATGATGCACTCGGTGCACATCCGCCACAGCGTGCGCGTGAACGAGCGCTCGTCGAGGTCGTGGACGAAGGTCATCGCGAGGAGGTTCGCCGGGTGGCAGTGCATGACCACGCGGTGCGCCGGATTCTGCGAGAGGCGGACGGCGTGGCTCATGAGGTGCGCGGGGAGCTCCGAGGTGAAGGTGCCGCCATCGGCGTAGCCCCAGAGGAGCTCGGCGGTGCGGCCGCGGTCCGTCACGCGGATGATGCCGAGGTTTCCCGCGGGATCGTACTGCACGTTCTTGAAGTACTTGCCCGTGCCCGTCACGAGGAAGTAGCGACCGTCGAGCGTGGGCGCGTCGAAGCCCGTGGGGATGCGACGCTGCACGTTCTCCACGTCGAGGTAGTCGGCGAGGTCGGCCTCGTCCACCATGAGGGAGACGTTGCCGCCGTTGCGCTCGTCCCAGCCGTGGTCGTACATGTTGGTGGTGGTGCGGATGAGCTCCACCATGAAGGGCGCGTCGAGAATGCTTGCCATGGGCTCCTCCCCTATCGCGTGACGATGTCGACGGGCACGTTGAAGATCTTCGCGACCTTCACGAGTGTATCGATGTGGCGCCCGGAGGCGGCCGCCATGTGGTGCGTGGGGCCGGTCTCGCTCCAGCGGTCGCAGAACTCGCGCGCGCCGCACGCAAAGCGCGTGCGCATGTTCGTGTCGCCGAAGGTGAAGATCGGGCCGGGCTCGTTTTCGCCCTCGGCCACCACGAACTTGAAGTGCCCGTCCGCGTCCTGCGTGATGGCGAGGTAGGTCACGGGCCCGAGATGCGGATAGAACTGCGTGAGGTAGCCGCCGCCGGTCTTGCCGTGGAAGACGGGCACGATCTTCATCGTGGGCTTCCTCGCCGAGATGCACGCGTCGCCCGAGCCGGAGTGGCCGATGATGCAGAGGTCCTCGTTGAAGTCGATCGAGTACATCTCGGAGAGCTGGCCCATGTCGGAAATGGTCTTCAAGATGCCCATCGCCATGGCCACCTTGATGTCGCCCTCCACCGCGCACGCCACGCCTTGCTTGATGAGCATGGAGAAGGCCGGGATGAGCATGGAATCGAGCACGCCCGCCTTGCCCTCGGCGAATCCGTCGTAGTGCGAGGCCACGAAGCCGAGTTGCTCGTCTATCACCCATTTCTCGAATGCCACGACGTACTTGGCCATGTTCCAGAGGCCCTCCACCGTGGCGCCGCCCTCGACGTCGAAGGTGTCGAGGATCTCCTCGGCCTTCGCGCGGATGGCCGCGTCGTCGGTGACGTCGTCGGCGATGGCCCACATCTTCTCCCAGTCGAACTGCTTCGTGTAGAGGCCCATGCGGTGGTAGAGGTTCGTCTCGTCGATGTAGAGGTCCATCATGCCGGGGTACGGGCGGCCGATCTGCGCGAGGTTCAGGCTCCGGAAGCGGCGGCGCACCTGCGCGGCGCGGCACCAGTCCTCGATCTTTTCCCACGTCTCGGGGTCGCCGCCCTCCTCCACGCCGGTGATGACGGCGTGGCGCTTGCCGGCGCGCTCGAGGTCGGCCACCATCTCGCCCACGGCGCCGCACGCGTAGAGCTCGCCCAGCCAAGTGGCGGTGTCGGTCGCCTCGTAGTCGGGCGCGCGGCGCTTTTGGATGTTCGCGAGCACCACGGGCACGTCGAGGTCGCGCACCGCGGGCAGGAGGTTATAGCTCGTGGAATAGGTGAGGAGCTGGCAGATGACGAGGTCCACGTCCGCCGCGCGAAACGCGTCTCCCGCCGCCATGGCGAGCTCCTTCGTGGTGACGATGCCTCCGTCCACGAGCTCGACCGTCTTGGGGAGGTGCCCCTTGAAGGTGGCGTACTGGCCCTCGAATTCGCCGACGAGCGTGGGGAACTGCGGAAGGTAGGCCCCGAGGGCGACGGCGAAGACGCCTATCTTGGCCGTGGTGTCGATGAGCATGGTCTCTCCCCTTCGTATGGACGTGCCGCGTGCCGTGGTGCCGTGGGGTTGCCGCGCGATCTCGCGACGAGCCCCTGAGCTCGCCTTATGCGGGGTCGAAGCGCACGAGCTCCGATGAGTTCGCGATGATGCGGCGCGCGATGGCGAGACTCGGGATGCGCCCCGCGCCGATCATCTGCACCGCGAGGTTGCCCGCGGAGGTGGCCTCGATCGGGCCGGCGATCACGGGCTTGCCGGTCTCGCGCGCCGTGAGCTGGTTCAGGTGCGCGTCCTGGCAGCCGCCGCCCACGATGGAAATCGCGTGGTAGCGGTGGTTGGTGATGGCCTCGATGCCGTGGACGGCGCGCTCGTAGGCGCTCGCGAGCGAGCGGTAGATGCAGGTCATGAGCTCGCCCACCGTGCTCGGCAGCGGCTCGGCGTGCGCGGCGCACCAGGCGCAGATGGCCTCCATCATGGACGCCGGCGCGAGGAAGCGCTCGTCATCCACGTCCACGAGCGAGGGGAAGTCCGGCGCGCCCTCCGCGGCCGCGATGAGGTCGCCGAAGCCCACCTGCCCCTCGCGCGCGAGCGGGGCGATTCCCGAGGAGAGCGGCCGCTCGGCGTCCTCGCGCCCCGCCACGTACGCCACGCCGTTCAGCTCGCGGCGCACAGACTGGATCATCCAGAGCCCCATGATGTTCTTGAGAAAGCGGTACGTCTTGGCGTAGCCGCCCTCGTTCGTGAAGTTCGCGTCGCGCGCGGGGAGGGCGAGCTCGGGCTTCGGCAGCTCCACGCCGAGGAGGCTCCACGTGCCCGAGGAGAGGATGAGCGAATCCCGCTCCGTGGCCGCCACGTAGGCCGATCCCGTGTCGTGCGAGGCCACGAGCACCACGTCCGTGGCGTAGCCGATGCACGCCTCTACCTCGCGCTTCACGGGCCCGAGCACCGTGCCGGGGTAGGAGAGCGCGCCGAAGAGGCGCTTTGGGAAGCCGTAGCCAGCGATGAGCTCGACGTCCCACGCGCGTTCGCGGGCGTTCACGAGCCCCGTCGTGGTGGCGTTCGTGTATTCCTGCGCCTTCACGCCCGTGAGCAAGAAGCCGAGGTAGTCCGGCACCATGAGGAGCGCGCGGGCCTCGGCGAGCTCGTCCGGCGCCTCGCGCGAGAGGGCGAGGAGCTGGTAGACGGTGTTGATGAGGTTTCGCTGGATGCCGGTCTTCTCCCACGCCACCTCGCTCGGCACGAGCGCGTCCGCGACGGCGTACATGCCCTCGGTGCGCGAATCGCGATACGCCACCACGTCGCCGATCAGGCGATCCTCGGCGTCGAGGAGCGCGAAGTCCACGCCCCAGCTGTCGATGGCCACGGTCCTCGGCGCAAAGCCACGCGCCTTGCAAAGGGCGAGCCCCTCGAGGATCTCCTCGAAGAGCTCGCCGATCTTCCAGCAATCGTGGCCGTTCCTTCGCGCCTGGCCGTTCTCGAAGCGGTGGATCTCCTCGGTCCTCAGGAGATCGTCGTGCTCGAGCCAGCCCACCACCACGCGGCCGCTCGAGGCGCCGAGATCGATGGCGGCATGGCATTCGCGCAGGATTTCGGCCATCCTCGCGAGGCGCTAGCTCACGGTGATGACCGGCTGGCCGGCCTTCACGGGCTGCGGGTCGATGGGGTTCACGGACGAATACTCGGCGGTGTTCGAGATGAGCACCATCACGTCGTCCGGGTGCCCGGCCTTCTTGATCTTCGCGCGATCGAAGGAAACGAGCGGCTGGCCGGCCTTCACCTTCTCGTCCTGCTTCACGTACATCTTGAAGCCCTCGCCCTTCATCTGCACGGTGTCCACGCCGATGTGGATGAGGACCTCGATGCCGTCGTCGGAGAGCAGGCCCACGCCGTGGCCGGAGCCCATGGTGGCGGAGACGGTGCCGTTGAAGGGCGCGTACGCCACGGAGCCGGACGGCTTGATGACGATGCCCTGGCCGAGGATGCCCTGGGCGAAGACGGGATCGGGGGCCTCGGAAAGCGCGACGGCCTGGCCATCGACGGGCGCGAGCACGGTCTTGGGAGCCGGCGTGCACGCGATCGGCTCGGGCTTGGACGGCTTCTTGAACTTATCGAAGAGACCCATGGGATTCCTTTCGTCGAGGGACTTATCGGTGTTGTACAACCGTGCCCACGGCACCCCGTTCCATGGCCATGTTTAGTAAATTGTGCACCAGCTCCCCTCCGAAAATGCAAGACGAAAGGGACGGTTCTTTTGTCTTGCGCGCGACGCCTCTAGCAGCGGAAACGTGGCAAGACGAAAGGGACGGTTCTTTTGTCTTGGCAAAGGCGCTGGTAGACGACTTGCCGCAAGACAAAAGAACCGTCCCTTCTGTCTTGCGGGGGAACTGGCCTTCCTCGACTGGAGCGCAGAATCGCCCCTACTTCGCGCACCGCGCGAGGTAGGGGCCCTGTTTTGCTGAGCCGAACGGGTAAGAAGCGTCAGGCCTTCAGCCGCGTCACCATGAGGCGCATGCCGTTCAGGATCACCAGCAGCGCGACGCCGGTGTCGGCGAAGATGGCGGCGCCCATGCCGGCGAGGCCGAAGATGGCGAGCACCATCACGGCGAACTTCACGATGATCGCGAAGGCGATGTTCTCGCGCACCACGCGAAGCGTGCGCTTCGAGAGCTCGAGGAAGGCGGGAAGGGCGGAGAGGTCGCCCGCGAGGAGCGCGACGTCGGCCACCTCGAGCGCGGTGTCGGAGGCGGCCGCGCCCATCGTGATGCCGAGGTCGGCCTCGGCGAGCGCGGGCGCGTCGTTGATGCCGTCGCCCACCATGGCCACCGTGCGGCCCGCCTGCTTGAGCTCCTTGATGGCGGCGAGCTTGCCGTCGGGCAGGAGCTGGGCGCGCACGCTCGTGATGCCGAGCGAGGCCGCCACGGCGCCTGCCGCGCGCGCGTTGTCGCCCGTGAGCATCACGGTCTCCCGCACGCCCGCGTGCGCGAGATGCGAGATCGCGACGGCGCTCGATTCGCGCACGACGTCGCGAAGTCCGAGGACGCCGAGGATGCGGGCCTCGCTTCCCTCGCCCGAGATGACGCCGAGCGCGGTGCCGCCGGCGTCCTCGATCTCGGCGATGGCCTCGTGGGCGAAGGGCGGGAGCTCGCCCAGCGCCTCGCGCACGAAGGAGGGCTTGCCCACGCGGACGGCCTTGCCAAGCACGGTGCCCTCCATGCCGTGGCCCGCGACCTCGCGCACGCCCTCGGCCGTGAGCGCGCCGCCCACGCCCGCGGCCTCCGCGGCGGCCACCACGGCCAGCGCGAGCGGGTGCGTGGAGTTCGCCTCGAGCGCGGCCGCGGCGGCGAGGACCTCGGCCTCCGGCACGCCCGGCGCGCACGCCACGCGCTCCACCGAGGGACGGCCCTCGGTGACGGTGCCGGTCTTGTCGAAGGCCACCGCGTCCACCTTGGAGGCGATGTCGAGGTAGGCGCCACCCTTCACGAGCACGCCGATCTTCGCCGCGCGCGTGATGGCCGAGACGAAGGAGACGGGCGTGGAGATCACGAGCGCGCACGGGCAGGCGATCACGAGGAGCGTGAGCGCGCGCCACACCCAGGCGAGCCAATCCACCGGCTGGCCGAAGAGCGTGAGCGCGAGCGGCATCGCGAGCCCGACCACGAGCGCGGCGACCACGACGATGGGCGTGTAGACGGCGGCGAAGCGGTCGACGAAGGATTCATAGGGGGCGCGCTCGGCCTCGGCACCCTGCACGAGGTTCACGATGCGCGCGAGCGTGCCGCAGTCGGCGTCGTCGGTCACACGGACGGTGAGCGTGCCCACGGTGTTGAGCGTGCCGCCGAAGACGGCGTCGCCCGGGCCCTTGTCGAGCGGCACCGATTCGCCCGTCACGGGGGATTCGTCGAGCGCCGAATCGCCCTCGAGGATCACGCCGTCGAGCGGCACGCGCTCGCCCGGCAGCACGCGGACGACCCAGCCCTCCTCCACGTCGTCGAGCGCGACGTCGTGGGTGGCGTCGCCCTCCACCACGTGGGCGATCTCGGGCGCGAGGGCCATGAGGTTCTCGATCGAGCCGCGCGTCTTGCGCATCGACCACCCCTCGAGCCACTCGCCAATCTGGTCGAGGAAGATGACGATCGCGGCGTCGCGGAAGGTGTCGAGCGCGTCCATGCCGACGTTGAGCTCGTAGAAGCCCATCACGAGCGCGCCCGCGACGGCGATTCCCATGAGGACGTTCATGTCGGCGGTGCGCCGGCCGAGCGCGGCGAAGGCCATCGGCGCCACGAAGACGAGCCCGGCGAGCGCGGCCACGGTGTAGATGGCGACGGAGGGGAGGAGCGCGCCGGCGGCGAACTCTGAGATGAGGCCGATGGCGATGCCCGCGCCCGAGACGGCCATGAGGAGCACCTCGCGATGCTCGTCCCACCAGCTGCGGGAGGCGTCGAGGCGCTCGAGCTCCGCCTCGGGAAGGTCGAGGTCGAGGCCGCAGGAGCGCACCGTGTCGAGCACCGCCTTCTCCACGCGCGTGGCGTCGGCGTCGGGCGCGGCGAGGACGGCGAGCGTGGAGGTGACGTAGTCGAGCGAGGCGTCGACGACGCCGTCGGCCACGCGCACGGCGTTCTCCGCGCTCTTCGCGCAGGAGGGGCAGTCGATGCCGGTGACGGTGAAGGTGAAGTCGGGATCGGCGGAGAGGTGGTGCGCGATCACGGGCGCGTGCTCGTGGTCGTGGTGGTGCTCCGCGCCGAGCTCGCACGCGCAGGCGGCGGCCTCGCGCAGCTCGTGCGTCGCGGCGGTTTCAGCGCCCTTAGCCTCGGCGTCCGCGGTCGGTCTCTCGAGCGTGAGTGGCGACATCGCTGCCCTCCCCTATTCCGGCCAGTGCCCGGCGTGCTCGAGGCCCACGGCGATGAGCGTGGCCACGTGCTCGTCGGCGAGCGTGTAGATGGAGCGCTGCCCCTCGCGGCGCATGGTCACGAGGCCGCGATCGCGAAGGAGGCGCAGCTGGTGCGAGATGGCGGATTGCGAGACGCCGCAGAGGCGCTGGAGCTCGCCCACCGAGCGCTCGCTCGTGGTGAGCGCCCCGAGGATGCGAAAGCGCGTGTAGTCCGCGAGCGCGTCGAAGATCTGCGTCGTGGCGTAGATCACGTCGTCATCTTCGAGGTAGGAGGCCCATTCCTCGGGCGCTCCCTCCTCTCTCGCGAGGTGGAGCTTCTCCTCCCGCGTCGCACCCGCCATGGCACCCTCCCGTCAAATATATGACCACATGCTCATACGTTTGATGGCAGTATAGCCAGAGCGGCAGGGCGTGTATCGCGAGAACACGCGCAGTCCGCGAACGG
>CANQNP010000058.1 GCA_947625235.1 uncultured Atopobiaceae bacterium
GCGGGGCCGTCGTAGGCGTGCTCCCAGCTGAAGAAGAGCTCGCCGGGGAAGTCGAAGTGCTCGCAGATGAGCTCGGTGCCGTCGGGCACGGCCGAGTGGAGCAGGAGCGCCACCGTGCGCAGCACGCGGAACGCGTTCGCGAGGGCCTGCAGGTAGCGGGCCTCGTCGTCGCCCGCGGCCTTCGTCTCGGCCGACCACGCGCGGTTTGCCTCGCGGCAGAGGTCCTCGGCGATGTTGATCGCGCCGTGGATGTCGAGGTCGTGCGCGGCGGCGTCGAAGGCGCGCGTGGCCTCGTCGCACGCGGCCACCACCTCGCGCGCGGGCGCCACCTCCGGCAGGCGCCCCTCGCAATGGCGCTGCGCGCCGTAGAAGCAGCTCCGCGCGAGGCGGTTGAAGATGTTCGAGAGGAAGGCGCCCTCTTTCAGCGCCGGGTCCGCCACGCGCGGATCGTCCCTCACGAGCACCTCCTCGCCCGTCTTCTTGTCCTTGTGCGAGACGGAGGTGTCGAAGGGCTTCGGCGAGAAGCTCACGGCCTTCTGGTCGAGCGCGAGCGAGAGCCAGTGGAGGCGCAGCTGCTCGGGCGTGTAGTAGTCGAGCAGCTCCTCGGCCATGGGCGGCTTTATGGCCCCCGAGCTCGAGGCTTTCTTGTTCATGAAGAGGATGTGGTAGTTCGCGACGGGGGTGTCTTGGAAGAGGCCCCAGTCGAGCGCGGCCCACATCGCCGGCTGCGCGGCGCAGTAGAAGTAGATGTTGTCCTGGCCGATGAACTGGAAGACCTGCGCGTCGTCGGCGCACCACCAGTCGCGCCAGTCGTGCGAGCGGTAGCGCGCCTCGTCGCCCGCCACCTCGGCGAGCTCCTCGTCGAGCGCGAGCGCGGTCTTCGTGAAGGAGATCGGCGCCCAGAGGCTCTCCGGCCACACCCACACGGTCTGGCCCTCCTCGCCTTCGAGCGAGGGCGCCGCCACGCCCCAGGCGATGTTGCCGGTGAGGCGGAAGGGCAGGAGGCACTTGCCGGTGCGGAAGCGCACGCCCGCCTCCTCGAGGAGGTCGCGCGCGAGGTCGCGCTCGCGCCAGCCGGAAAAGACGAGCGAGAAGGACTGCTGGTTGCCCTCGGGCTCCACGAGGCGGTGCGGCGGGAGCTTCCCGGCCACGGCCTCGAAGTCCTCGCGGTATTTCATCTGGATGTAGATCGCGGGGTCCACGAGCGATTCGGAGACGGTCTGCGTGACCACGTCGCGCACCTGCGGGTCCTCGCGCCACTTCGCCATGAGGTCCTCGAGCGTGCCCTGGAAGGCGGGGAGGTCGAAGTACCAGCTCGCCGAGGGGCGGAGCTCGGGCGTGGTGCCCGTGACGGCGGAGACGGGGTTGATGAGCTCCTCGGGGTCGAACTGGTGCCCGAGGTCGCACTCGTCCGCGTAGGCCTTCTCGCTCTTGCATCCCACGACCGGGCACCTGCCGAGCACTTGGCGGCCGTTCAGGAAGAGGTGCGCCTTCGTGTCGTAGAACTGCAGCGTCTCGCGGCGCTCGAGGCAGCCGCGCTCGTAGAGGCGGCGAAGGATCTCCTCGGAGAGCTCCGCGTGGTAGGGCGCGGCGGGTTCGAGCGCGCTTCCGGCGAAGATGTCGAGCGAGATGCCGTAGGAGTAGAGCGCGCGCTCCTGGGCCTCGTGGTTTTGCTGCACGTAGTCGAGGAGCGTGCCCTCGAAGCCGAGGTCAGCGGCCTTGCGATAGCCCTCGACGATGGGCGAGCCGTAGCAGTCGGTGCCGGAGACGAAGAGCACGTTCTCGGGCCCGATGCGGTCGCGCAGGAATCGCGCGAAGAAGTCCGCCGGTACGAAGACCCCGCCGATGTGGCCGAAGTGCAGGCCCTTGTTGCCGTAGGGCATGCCGCCGGTGATGATGGCGCGCCGGGGATAGCGGGGAGTGGGCTCGTGGTCGGCGTCTGGCATGCGCGCTCCTTCGCTCGCAACGATCGCTAAAACCAACCGGCTAGTATCCCACAACCCCCTTTCCGTCGGATTACGCCGAGGAGGGCCGTAGTGCGGTGCGCCCCGAAGGTGCGCGGCGAGCAGGCCCGATCGGGCAAGGCGAAATGGCATCGCACGCGAGTGCGCACGATCAAAGGACAACCCATTGGACTGTGGTGAAAGGGGACGATAATGGCTCTCGCGGATGAAGGGAGGCGCGATGGCGAGGCCGGTCGTGGTGCATGCGTGTTGCGGGCCCTGCTCGCTCGAGCCGGTGCGCCTCCTTCGCGAGGAGGGCTTCGAGCCCACGATCGCGTGGTCGAACCCGAACATCCAGCCCGCCGCCGAGTACGAGCGCAGGCTCGAGACGCTTCGCGGCTGGGCCGCGAGCGAGGGCATCGAGGTGCTCGAGGTGCCCGGGGATCGCGAGCGCGCGGAGCTCTGGGAGCGTGTCGTCGCGCCGCACGGGTTCGACCGAGAGGCGCGTTGCCGCGCCTGCTACGCGCTTCGACTCTCGGCGGCGGCCGACCTCGCGCGCGAGCTCGGCTTCACCACGCTCACGACGACGCTCGCCGTCTCGCCCTACCAACTCCACGACGCGTGCGACGAGCTCCTCGTGGCAATCGCCGCCTCGCGCGGGCTCGAGGCGCTCGTGCGCGACTGGCGCCCGCGCTATCCCGAAGCCACGCGAAGGGCACGCGAGCTGGGACTTTACCGGCAGAACTACTGCGGGTGCCGCTTCTCGGCCGCCGAGGCGCAAGCCGAGCGTATCGCCGCCCGCGAGGCCCGGAAGGCCGCGCGCCACGCGGGCGCCAGGGCAATCGTCCCCTCTTCCCTGGAGGAGGTTCGCTGATGCGCACCGACGACTTCGACTACGCGCTTCCCGAGGAGCTCATCGCGCAGGCGCCGGCCGAGCCGCGCGACAGCTGCCGGCTCATGGTGGTGCATCGCGCGACGGGCGAGATCGAGGATCGCGTGTTTTCCGAGATAGGACGCTATTTCTCGCGTGGCGACCTCCTCGTGGCGAACGAGACCCGCGTGCGCCCCGCGCGCCTCGTGGGCGAGAAGGCGAGGACCGGCGGCGCGGCCGAGACCCTCCTCGTGCACCGCCATCATGAGGAGGGCGGCGGCGCGCAGGTGTGGGAGTGCCTCGTGAAGCCCGGCCGGCGCCTGAAGGCCGGCGCCGTCATCGAGTTTTGGGGCGCGGATCCGAAGACGGGCGAGCGAAAGGTCCTGCTCACGGGCACCATCGAGGGCTTCCTCGCGAACCAGCGTGGTGGGAGGCTCGTGCGCTTCCAGCCCGAGGGCGGCCTCACGATGGCCGAGGCCGTGAACGCCGTGGGCACGCTGCCCCTTCCGCCCTACATTTCCGGCTACCACGACGACCTCGAGCTCTACCAGACGGTCTACGCCACGGACATCGCGCGCTCGGCGGCCGCCCCCACGGCCGGCCTCCACTTCACTCCCGAGCTCATCGCGCGCCTCCAAGAGCGGGGGATCGGCTGGCAGACGGTGGAGCTCGAGGTGGGGCTCGACACGTTTCGGCTGGTGGAGGAGGACGATCCCACCGACCACGTGATGCACACCGAGCGCTACGACGTGGGCGTGGGGTGCGTGGCCGCGATCGACGCCGCGCACGCGCGTGGCTCGAGGGTGGTGGCCGTGGGCACGACGGCGGTGCGCTCGCTCGAGAGCGCGTGGAGCCCCGAGGCGGGCAAGGTCGTGCCGCGCCACCACGCGACGACCGACCTCTTCCTCCTGCCGGGAAGCGAGTTCCACGTGGTGGACGCCATGATCACGAACTTCCACGTGCCGCGCTCGACGCTCATGATGCTCGTCTCGGCGTTCGCGTCGCGCGAGCTCATCATGCGCGCCTACGAGCACGCCGTCGCCGAGCGCTACCGCATGCTCTCCTTCGGCGACGCCATGCTGATCCTCTAGCCCCTCGCGAGGAAACGGTCCTTACGCGAGGAAATGGCCGGGCCTATCCCGCGTAGGCGATGATGAGCCAGATGATGAGGCAGACCACCACGGCGATGAGGATGAGCATGATGATGAGCCGCACGCGCGACTGGCGCGTCCGCGCGCGCACCTCCTGCTCAGCCTCGGCGAGGGCCTGGACCTGCTGTTGCTGCACGGTGGCGGCCGCGGAGTTGTCGCGCACCTTCTCCTCGAGCGCCTTCGTGGCCTCGGGGGTGGCGTGGATGTCCTCGGCCTCCTTGAGGATCGACTGCGCGGCCTCGAGGTTCGCCCGCGTGTCCGCCATCTGCGAATTGATGCCGCGGATCCGCTTCTGCACCTCGACGATCTGGTCGTTCAGCGCGTCCTCCTCGCCGCGGTACTTCGAGCGGAGGTTCTTGTAGTCGCCGTTCTTGCCGTCCGCGTCCCTCTTGGAGGCGTCGGCCGCGGATTTTGCGCCCTCGAGCTGCTTCTTTGCGGAGGCGAGCGTGGCCTGCGCGGCCTTGATGGCGCCGGCCGCCTCGTCGGGGATGGTCTTCAGGCGCGCGGTGGCCTGCTCGCGCTGGGCAGTCTGGGCGGCGATCTCGGCGTTCAGCTCGGAGATCTTGCCGGCGTTTTCCGCCGGGTCGCTCGAGAGCTCGGCGAGGCGCGCGTTCAGGCTCGTGATTTGGTCCGCCGCGGCGTTGATCGTGCGCTTGGCGCGATCGAGCTCGCCATCGCGGCGCTTCGTGAGGTCCTTCAGGTGCTTCTCGGCGGCGCGGGCGGCCTTGCGGGCGCTGTTGAAGGCGGACTGGTCGGAGTCCGCGCGCTTCTTCGCGGCCTCGGCGAGCTGCTGGTAGGGCTCGAGGTCCTTCGCGTGCGCGGCCTTCATGTCGGCGAGCTGGCCCTCGAGCGCCTCGCGCTGCGAATCGGCCTCGTCGAGCGTGCCCTGGAGCTCCTCGATGTGCTTCGTCGCGGCGTCGATGGCGGCGGTTTGGTCGGCCACGATTTGCTCGAAGTCCCGCTCCACTTGGATGCGATGCTCGAGCGTGTGGTTGTCGCTCTCGATCTCCGCCTGGAGCTTCGCGAGCTTGTCGCGCGCGTCGGCGTGTTCGCGCTTGGCGCGGCGCACCTCGCTCATGGCCGAGAAGCCCTCGCTCACGCCGCGCTTCACGGGGCCGGCCTCGGTGGGCACGTCGTCCGGCGCCTGCGCGTCGTTGTCGAGCTCGGGGGCGACGCCGACCATCTGCGAGGTGGGGGTCTCGTAGGACGCTTCGCCGTCCGTCGGCGCGACGGGGGAGGGGGTGAGCAGGGTCTCATCCGAGCCGTCGAGGTCGAGGTTCGGGATGTTTCTCAGGGGGGAGTTGCCTTCGGGCATGGAATCTCCTTGTGCGGCGTTTGAGCGAGCATTCCCCCTGAGCCTAGCTGAAAGCCCCCTATCCTGCAGCTCAAACCCCGCGTCGCAACCGTCCCTTTTGCATCGCGGGCTACACTATCGCGAGCGTGGGCGACGGGGAGGTGAGCGCTGGCCGTGGACTTGTCGTTTGTTGCCTTCGATCTCGACGGCACCGTCTTCAAGAGCGTGGGCGTGCCGAGGATCACCCCCCGCGTGGAGCGCGCGCTCAAGGCCGCGCACGACGCCGGCATCCAGGTGATCTGCGCGAGCGGGCGTCCGTGGATGATGGTGGGCTCCACCCTGCGCCGCGCCCCCTGGCTCGACTGGCACGTGGGCCTGAACGGCGCGGACATCACGAACAACGCCCACGAGCGCGTGCTCATGCGCCCCATCGCCGAGGAGTGCGCGAGCGAGATCCTCGAGCGGGTGCGCCATCCCCGCACCTACTGGAACGTGGCCGTACCCGACGCCTTCTACTTCGAGTTTCGTCGCGGGCGCTTCCTCCTGAACGGGCCGCTCGCGCATTTGAAGATCCACAAGTGGGACCGCCGCGGCCCCATCCCGCGCTGCTACCACGTGAAGTGGATCGAGCGCGGCATGCTCCCCGGCACCACGATCCTCAAGATGGACCTCGTGGCTCCCGGCAAGGAGCGGCAAGACGAGCTCATCGCCGAGATCTCGCGCATCGCCGCGCCCTACGGCGGCCTCGAGATCGCGAACATGAGCTACGGCATCGAACTCACGTCGAGCGGCGTGACCAAGGCCACCGGCCTGAGGGGCCTCCTCGAGATGCTCGAGCTCGACCCCTCGGCGGGCGTCGTGTTTGGCGATTCGGCAAACGACGTCTCGCTCACGTGCCAGGAATGGACCTTCGTGGCGATGGCGAATTCCTCGCCCGAGATCCTCTGCGCGGCGGACGACCTCACCTCCTCCGTCTTCGACGATGGCGTGGCCGTGTGGCTCGAGCGCGCCCTTGGCCTCCCCGGCGCGAGGTCGAGCGCCACCACGAACGCCACCGCCGCGCGTCGCCGTGCGCGCAGGCCCTCATAGCTGCGGAAAGGCCCTCATGTCGAAGCCCTTTGCCTTCACCATCCTCGCGGAGGATCCCGAGACCTCGGCGCGCACGGCCACGTTCGCCACACCGCACGGCAACGTCCCCACGCCGATCTTCATGCCCGTGGGCACGAAGGCGACGGTGAAGGGCATCGCGCCCACGACGCTCGGCGAGCTCGGCGCGAAGATCTGCCTCGCGAACACCTACCACCTCGCGCTGCGCCCCGGCGAGGAGCTCATCCGCCGCCTCGGCGGCCTCCATTCGTTCATGGCCTGGAACGCGCCGATCCTCACGGATTCGGGCGGCTTCCAGGTGTTTTCCCACGGCCCCGCCGTGAAGCTCACGGAAGACGGCGTCGGCTTCCACGCGGTGGAATACGGCGGCGAGAAGATCTTCTGGACCCCCGAGCGCAACATGGAGATCCAGCAGGCGCTCGGCGCGGACATCGCGATGCAGCTCGACGTGTGCCCGCCCTACCCCGCACCCGAGGGCCAGGTGCGGCGCGCCGTCGACCTCTCGGCGAAGTGGGCCGCGCGCTGCTTCGCCGCGCACGCGCGCGAGGACCAGGCGCTCTTCGGCATCGTGCAAGGTGGCATGGACCTCGAGCTTCGTCGGGAATCGCTTCTGCGCTTGCGGGAGGCGGGCGATTTTCCCGGCTTCGGCATCGGCGGGTATTCCGTGGGCGAGGACCACGAGACGATGTACGCCTCGCTGGGTCCGCTCGTCTCGCGGTATATGCCGAAGGACAAGCCGCGCTACCTCATGGGCGTGGGCAACCCGACGACGCTCGTGGTGGCGGTGGGCTTCGGCGTGGACATGTTCGACTGCGTGCTCCCCACGCGGACGGCGCGCATGGGCACGGCGCTCTCGCACGAGGGCCGCATGAACCTTCGCCACGCACGGTTTGCCGATGATCCGCGTCCGCTCGACGAGGCCTGCGCCTGCCCCGCCTGCACCGGCGGCTTTTCGCGCGCCTACCTGCACCATCTCGTGAAGTCGAGGGAGATGCTCGGCGCGATGCTCCTCTCCGAGCACAACGTCTTCTACCTGCTCGACCTCATGGCCCGCATCCGCGCCGCCATCGCCGCCGGCCGCTACGCCGCCTTCCAGGCCGAGTTCCTCGCCTCCCCCGAGGCGAACGACTGGTAGGAAGAAAGTTGGTGCCCGAGGCGAGAGTCGACGCAAAATCGCTTCGCGATTTTGCCGGCCTCCGCGGCCTTCGGCGCGCTCCGGCCCTCAAGGCGCCACCGGCGCCTTGAGCCCTCACGAGTTCGACTCTCGCCTCGCTCACCAACTCCCAGCCAGGCTCTTCGAGCCAAGCTGGGAGTTGGTGCCCGAGGCGAGAGTCGAACTCG
>CANQNP010000059.1 GCA_947625235.1 uncultured Atopobiaceae bacterium
GCGAAGCGCTCCCATAGCCGAAACGCGAACCGGCTCCGCCCGCGCGGCGGGGCCGGTTTTTCGCGCGCGAGCTCGGGCCTTGCGACTCCCGGCACGCAGCTTGCGGCTCGCAGCTCGCAGCTCGCATCTTGTGACCTGCAGCTCGCGGCGCGCGGCTCGCAGCTCGCGACTCGTGACCAGCAACTCGCGGCACGCCCCCGACCTGCACGCCCCCTCTCTCGCGCTTTACATAACATCTCAGAATTACACGCCCATGCGGCACGAAGGCTCAGAAACTCCTCGCCCCGTGCCATCGGGTGGCATGGGGCGAGGAGTTTCTGACGTGGATTCCGCCCGAATCTGCCGCGAGGGAAGGAGTTTCTGAGTTTCCATGGCACGAGGGCCACTCTTTCTGAGATTTCGGCCCTTCGAATCGAGATACGAGTCAGAAACTCCTGCCCTCGCGGCATTGTCCGTAGAGGACCAGGTCGCGCAGGTCGCCGCGCGCCGCGAGCGCGCGAGGGCTGAGCGCGCGTTGCCGCTTGCCCAAACGCCGCGCGAGCTCCGAGGCGAAAAGATCGAAGGAATTGCGCTTCATCACGGTGTCGCGGGTGATGGTGAGCACGTCGATTCCCGCGATCTTCGCTGCGTTCACGCGGCGCTTGTCCCGCAGCACCTTCTCTGGGGCGACTCCCGCGACGTGGTAGGCGTCGCTGTCGTACTCCACGGCGAGGCCCGCGTCGCGCCAGAAGAAATCAAAGCGCATGGATCGCGTTCCCGTGAGGTGCGTTTGACGGCTATTCAGCATGATTTCGCCGTTGAGCTCGGGGAGGGGAAAGCCATAGCCCCCTTCCCTCACTGGAAGGCAGAGGAGCGCGAATATCGCGGCTTCCATGGGCGAGGCGGAGCCCTCCTTGAGCCAGGGAAGCGCACGCTGGCACACGCCGAGCCCTATCGGCGCATGCGCCTTGAGGCCCGCATCTCTGCTCTGCGCGTAGGCATGCGAAAGATCCGAGAGCCCGTGCTCGAGTGCCTCGTGCGTGGTCACGGGTACCACGTCGTAGCACGTGCGTCCTCCCTCACCCAGAATCCGGTGGAAGCTCCCAAGCGCCTCGAGTCCCGCGAGCAGGGCCACGGGAAACGGCATTCGCGCGCAGACGAGCTGGTAGGTGAGGGCGGGTGCGGTGATGAAGACGTCGTCGCCGAGGCCGACATCCGGCCGTACCCGCACAAGCGACCTCGAAGCGAGCGGAAACGCGTGCGTGTGGATCTTCACCCCCTCGAGCCTCCTATCCGCCGAACGACGGGATACGAGGACGTCGAGAGGCTGATGGCGTGGCCAGAGCGAACGATCGTGGCTGAGGAGGATCTCTTCGTCGATGCGATGACGGATCGTGCGAACTTGCTCGATGGAGCAGCGCGCACCTTCGAAAACGCGCGCGCAACTCGTTTGGGAGAGTGGCGTCGTGTCAGCCAGGCCCATGCGCATGATGGCGAATGCCCAGGTGTGTGTGAGGATGATGCCCATAGGCCCCACGCTATCGCCCGTCAAGCGCAAAAACCTTGCAAAGGGTGAACGGTTAGATTGATTTATATCGAACTGAGCGTGGAGCAGCGAGAACGCGTGTTGGATTGCCCTGGTGCCCGCAATTTCTCCACGGCTTGCACGGTCCATGCGCCCGCGCTGCGCTACGCTCGAAGGCGAACGCGCGTTGCCCTGAGGGAAGCGAGGAGCCATGGCAGAGCACGAGATCGAAACCATCGTCGAGCGCCGCGAGAGCATCGCCGGCATCCCCACGCTCGAGCTGGACGACGCCGCGGGCGAGGTCGTCATCATCGACCAGACACGGCTGCCCGGCGAGGTGGTGCTCGAGCATCTGCGCACGCGCGAGGAGGCCTTTCGCGCGATCCAGCGCCTCGAGGTGCGCGGTGCCCCGGCGATCGGAGTCTTCGCCGCGATGGCGCTCTACCTCGACGCGCGCCACTGGCTCGAGGCGCACCCCACCGCCGCCTCGGAGGACGTGTGGGAGCGGCTCCTCGAGACGCGCGCCTACCTCGACTCCTCGCGACCGACGGCGGTGAACCTCTCGTGGGCCACGCGCCGCATGCTCACCGCGGTGGCCACAGACCCCACGTGCAGCGCCTGCACCCCGCTTGACCCCGAGCTCATGGTGGACGGCCTTGCCCGCGAGGCGCGCGCGATCCGCGACGAGGACGTGGCGAGCTGCCGCGCGATCGGCGAGCACGGCCTCTCGCTCATTGCGGATGGCTTCGGCGTCCTCACGCACTGCAACGCGGGACGCCTCTGCGCCGTGGAGTACGGCACCGCGACCGCCCCCATCTACCTCGCAAAAGAGCACGGCATGGCGCTTCGGGCCTACTGCGACGAGACGCGCCCGCTCCTCCAGGGCGCGCGTCTCACCGCGCTCGAGCTCATGGCGGCCGGCGTGGACACGACCCTTCTCTGCGACCACATGTCGAACTCGCTCATGGCCACGGGCGCCGTCGACGCGATCTTCGTCGGCGCCGATCGCATCGCCGCGAACGGCGACACGGCGAACAAGATCGGCACCTCGATGCTCGCGCTCGCCGCCGCCGAGCACGGCGTACCGTTCTACGTGTGCGCACCGACTTCGACCTTCGACGCCACCTGCGCGACGGGCGCGGACATCCCGATCGAGATGCGCGATCCCGCCGAGGTGACGGAGCTCCACTACGCGAAGCGCATGGCGCCCGCGGGCGTGAAGGTCTACAACCCGGCCTTCGACGTCACGCCGGCGCGCAATATCGCCGCGATCGTCACGGAGAAGGGCGTGCTGCGCCCGCCGTTCGAGCGCTCGATCGCCCAGGCGCTGGGGATCCCGACGCGCTAGGCCAAGCGCTCGTCATTCCGCTGCCGCGAGGGCAGGAGTTTCTGACTCGTATCTCGATTCGAAGGGCCGAAATCTCAGAAAGAGTGGCCCTCGTGCCATGGAAACTCAGAAACTCCTTCCCTCGCGGCAGATTCGGGTGGAATCCACGTCAGAAACTCCTCGCCCCATGCCACCCGATGGCACGGGGCGGGGAGTTTCTGAGCCTTCGTGCCGCATGGGCGTGTAATTCTGAGATGTTATGTAAAGCGCGAGAGGGGGGCGATCGGGCCAAGAGTCGGAGAAGCGAAAGAAGCGAAGCGAACTCGGGATGGCGAGGACGGATTATGTGTTGTGCGCGAAAGACGGGTGAAATATCACGAGCGTCCCGCGAATGCCGATTGTTCGCATCTGGAAATCTGGCTCGCGGTGCTCGCACGTAGAATCGCCCCACGCGAAAACCATCGCAATCGGGCGCCGCGCCTTGCCGCGCGCCTTTGGGAAGGGAAGGGGATTTGGCGTGAACGAGAACATGACCCGGTTCTACGAGGCCGTTTCGGCTGACGAGGGGCTCCAGGCCGAGCTCGCGACCGTGGCCGAGGGCGTGCAGGTCGAAGGTGTGCCGGAAGCCGAGGCCAAGCAGGCCGTGGCCGAGGCGCTCGCAACCTTCGCCGCCGCGCACGACTTCGATCTCAGCGTCGAGGACGTGCTCGCGGCCGACGCGGAGCTCTCCCAAGGCGAGCTCTCCGAATCCGAGCTCGCGGCCGTCGCGGGCGGAGGCGACTGCATCTGCATGGTCGGTGGCGCTTCGAAGGGCGCCTTCTGCCTCCTCATCGGCGCGGGCAAGGGCCTCTCGGAATTGAAGATGTGCGCCGTCCTCTTCGGGGTGTAGACGGCAGCGGCTTCGACGGGGGAAGTGCGTCGTGATCGGGGCGTTCGCGGGGAGCGGGCGCCCCGCTTCGTGTGCGAGCGGTGAAGCGGCGCCGCGAGCCGAGTCGTGCCCGAGGGTTGGGCAGGTCCTGCGCTACCCTTGCGAGGTGGACTGTGACGCGGCTTGCGAGGCCGCCTGAGGCGCGGCTCGAAGACGCCGCACGATGAAGGAGCAACCATGGCAGAAAAGGTGAAGAACGTCGTCCTCGTCGGCCAGGGCGGCGTCGGAAAGACGATGGTGGCGGAGGCCATGCTGCACCTTTCCGGCGCGACGAGCCGCCTTGGGGGCCACGCGGGCACCAAGGCCAACCTCGACTACGACCCCGAGGAGGAGAAGCGCTCGTTCTCCATCAACCTCTCCATGGCGCCCATCCAGTGGCTCGGCATGCGCCTGAACGTGCTCGACGCGCCGTGCTACCCCGACTTCGTGGGCGACGCGTACGCTGCGATGAGCGCGTGCGAGACCGCCGTCTTCGTGGTGGACGCGGCGAGCGGCCCCGGCGCCACCACCACGCGCCTCTGGTACGCGGCCGAGGAGCTGAAGCTCGCGAAGGCCGTCTTCGTGAACCGCATCGACCGCTCCGAGACCCCCTACGACCAAACCCTCGCCGAGCTCACCGAGCGCTTCGGCACGCGCCTCGGCGCCGTGACGCTGCCCATGGGCGTGGCGGGCGACTTCCACGGCGTCGTGGACGTCGTGCGTCGCGAGGCGCGCCACCTCGATTCCAAGGGCAACGTGGTGGTCGAGGAGGTGCCGGCCGACATGGCGGACGCCGTGGAGGAGGCGCGCGAGACCCTCATCGATCTCGTGGCCGAGGCCGACGACGACCTCATGATGAAGTACCTGGACGGCGAGCCGCTCTCCCAGGCCGAGATCGAACTCCTCCTCGGCAAGGCCATCCAGCAGCGCCTCTTCATCCCCGTCTTCGCGGGCTCGGCCGTGAAGGAGGAGGGCGTCACCTCGCTCCTCGACGACATCGTGGCGTACTTCCCCTCGCCGGACACCAACGGCAAGGTGCCGCTCGTGAACGGCGAGAAGCTCGACATCGACCCCGACGACGACCGCCCCGTGGTCTTCGTCTTCAAGATCCTGAACGACGCGCAGCAGGGCCGCATCGCCTTCGTGAAGGTGCTCACCGGCACCATCACCCCGGGCATCGAGCTCACGAACGCGCGCACCCGCAAGGGCGAGCGCCTCGCGCACATCTATCGCATGCTCGGCCGCGACATGACGGAGGTGAAGAGCGCAAGCGCGGGCGACATCGTCGTCGTGCCGAAGATCGAGGCGCACTCGGGCGACACCCTCTCCGTCACCGGCAAGGTGGAGGCCGCGGAGTTCAACTTCCCGAACAGCCTCTATCGCATCGCCATCGAGGCGGACCAGCGCGGCGTGGAGGACAAGCTCTACACCTTCCTCGAGCGCATGAGCGACGCGGACCCGACCCTCAAGGTCGAGCGCGACGAGGACACGAGCCAGACCGTGATCTCGGCCATCGGCGAGGCGCAGGTGTCCGTGCTGCTCGATCGCCTCGAGGCCCGCGCGGGCGTCTCCGCGCACACCGTGCCGCTGCGCATCCCGTATCGCGAGACGATCCGCCGCACCGCCTCCGGCCACGGCCGCCACAAGAAGCAGACCGGCGGCGCCGGGCAGTTCGCCGACGTGCGCATCCGCATCGAGCCGAACCCCGATCAAGGCTACGAGTTCCTCGACGAGGTCGTGGGCGGCGCCGTGCCGAAGGGCTTCATCCCCGCCGTGGACAAGGGCCTTCGCGAGACCATGTCCGAGGGCGTGCTCGCCGGCTACCCGATCATCGACGTGAAGGCGGCGCTCTTCGACGGCCAGTACCACCCGGTCGATTCGAACGAGATGGCCTTCCGCACCGCCGCGCGCCTCGGCCTCCAAGACGCCATGAAGCAGGCGGAGCCCGTGATCCTCGAGCCCATGGCGCACCTGCAGATCACGGTGCCCGAGAGCTATGCCGGCTCCATCATGGGCGACATCTCCGCCTCCCGCGGCAGGGTCGAGGGCATGGAGACGAACGCGAAGGGCGAGGTGCAGGTGAACGCCACCGCGCCCTACGCCGAGGTCGTGGACTACGCCACGCGCCTCCGCTCGCTCTCGAGGGGCACGGGCGAGTTCACCCTCGAGATCGAGGGCTACGAGCAGGTGCCGCACGACGTGCAGAAGAAGCTCGCCGACGACTACGCCGAGCGTCGCGCCCAGGGCAGCCACTAGTTCCACAAGTCCAGCCACGAGGCCCCGTTGCGCGAAGGAGCGCGACGGGGCGCTTCTCGCAGAAAAGGGGAAAGACCATGCTCACGGCCAAGGAAATCGCGAAGGACATCTGGTGGGTTGGCGCCATCGACTGGAACGAGCGCCTCTTCCACGGCTACACCACCGAGAAGGGCATCACCTACAACGCCTACCTCATCATGGACGAGAAGGTCACGCTCATCGACACCGCGAAGGCCCCCTTCGCAGACGAGCTCATGGCCCGCATCTCGCAGGTCGTGGACCCCGCGAAGATCGACGTCGTCATCTCGAACCACGTGGAGATGGACCACTCCGGCTCACTTCCCGTGGTGGCGAAGGCCTGCCCGAACGCCGAGTTCTACGCCTCGCCGAAGGGCTGCGAGGGCCTGCGCGCACACTACGGCGACATCGCGGACTTCAAGCCGCTGAAGACCGGCGACACCCTCTCCATCGGGCAGCGCACGCTCACCTTCGTGGAGACCCCGATGGTCCACTGGCCCGACAACATGGTCACCTACGACGTGACGGACAAGATCCTCTTCTCAAACGACGCCTTCGGCCAGCACTTCGCGAGCTCCAAGCACTTCGACGTCGAAAACGACATGTGCGAGATCATGAAGCAGGCCCGCAAGTACTACGCGAACATCGTGCAGCCCTACGGCATGCAGGCGAAAAAGGCCCTCGACGTCGTGAAGACGCTCGAGCTCAGCATGATCTGCCCCGCGCACGGCGTGATCTGGACCGAGCACATCGGAGACATCCTCGCCGCCTATGAGGAGTTCACCTCGGGCAAGGTGGTGGACAAGGCCGCCATCATCTACGACTCCATGTGGAAGAGCACCGAGAAGATGGCGAAGGCCATCTGCGAGGCCTTCGTCGAGGAGAACGTGACGGCCCAGTACATCAACCTGAACGACACGCACGAGAGCGACATCCTCCTCTACACGCTCGACGCGAAGTACCTCTGCGTGGGCTCGCCGACGCTCAACATGCAGATGATGCCGAACGTCTCGAAGTTCCTCACGTACTATCGCGGCCTCTCGCCGAGGAACGCCAACCGCGTGGGCATCGCCTTCGGCTCCTACGGCTGGGCGCCGAAGGGCCCGAAGGACGTGGCGCAGGTGCTCGCCGACTGCGGCTTCCAGATGCCGGTGGACACGCTCACGCACCAGTGGATCCCCACGCAGGCCTACCTCGACTCCATCCAGGAGACCGTGCGCGAGGCCATTGCGAAGAGCGAGTAGGGGCACATCGCGCGCGAAGGCGCGAAAGTGCGGGATCAGTAGAATGGTGGGGCTCAACGGAGCCCCGAGGAGGAAATGATGACGACCATCAACGTGAAGGGCATGCACTGCGCCCATTGCGACATGCTGGTGACGATGGAGCTCGAGGATCGCGGCGCGACGAACGTGTCCGCGAACCACGAGACGGGCGTCGTGACCTTCGACGGCGATCTTGCCCCCGAGACCGTGAAGGAGGCGGTGGAAGCCGCAGGTTTCCAGGTGGCGTAACGGCCGACCGCGGCGTCTCGCCTCGCCTCGCGAGCCCGCGACCCTGGGAAAACCGAGCGCCATGCCATGGACATAGCGCTATCGATCATAGCCACCCTCGTCCTCATCATCGTCAACGGGTTCTTCTCGATGTCGGAAATGGCGCTGGTGAACGCCAAGCGTCCCA
>CANQNP010000060.1 GCA_947625235.1 uncultured Atopobiaceae bacterium
TTTTCTGGTGGGGTTGGGGTTCAGTCGTGATGGTGCTCTTCTAGGAACTTGAGGTACTGCCGATACTTCTTCAGCGCCATGTTCCCGTCGCCGCCGGAATAGCTCATGAACTCGCCGTAGAAGCGGCCTATGAAGTCCTCGCTGGTCTTCTGGTACTTGATGTTCTTGAAGACGCGATCGTAGAGGAATTCCGTGTAGAACTTGAGCGGCGTCTTGCCCAGAACGTCGCTCACCTCGTTGAGGCGGAAGCTAGTCCGCAAGATGGCGAACTCCGCGAGGAGCTTGTCCTTCTTCGCATCCGGCCCCACATCGGATCTCGTGAGGCGATTGCGGACGGCGTTCAGCAGCTTGTCCCCGTCGCGGTTCCCCGGAAGCTGATCGCCAGTGAGCGAGGCTATGGAGAATCCGCCGGACTTTATCTCGTCGAGCGCGAGGAGGATACCCGCAACGACGAGCGGCTTGTCTTGGTCTTTGAGCGTCCCGTAGGTTCTCAGATACTCGTGAAGCTCCGCCGCATCCTTGAGGATCTGTTCGGTGGTCTTCTAGAAGTCAGTCTCCTCCTCAAGGACGTATCGGGTGTAGTACTCGCCGATGTTCTGCTCGGTGAACGATATGAAGGACTCGATGTCGGGAAGCACCTTGTATCCTTCGCGGTCATCGACCCAGAGGGGCGTGATGACGTGGTGCTTCGCATCGCCGGATACCCCGATGGCGAACACCTTCCTGAAGGTGCTGTTCTGGGCGATGTGCTTAGCGTAGTAGTAGGCACCGTTCACGGCGTAGTCGGTCACGGCCTTGCGGCCCATGTCGAGAACGCCGCTCGCGGTCAGCTTCATATGCCTGTCGAGGTCTGCTTTGTCCTCGATCACGAGGACGAAATCACCTATCACGGAGACGTATTCGGGATAGCCCACATTTCCCGTGCCGCGTTTGGATGCGCTCCTCAGCGCCTCGTCGATCTCCTTGATCGAGCTTCCTTGCGGATCGTAGCGGATCTCGCACTCGTCAAGTTGCTGCGCAACCCAGAGGTCGGTACGCACCTCCCTCTTCGCCATCGAAACCTCCTTCGACAAACAGATAATCTGAAAATTATAAGGTACCTAAGTAGTTTCGATGCGAATTCGACGGGAAAACCACGTGGTAGAGGGCACATTCAAGGTGAGAGACGGCGTTTGCAAAACCGCAGGTAACTTAAGCGCGCAGTGCCCGTCTAACGGGCGATGGAACGCTCTCCAGTGTCCAGTACGTGGGCAGATGCTTGAAGACAAAGGCTTCGAGCTTACAGGAATACAGTTGAGCTGATTGTATGGCGCTCGGCGGCTTCCTAGCGCCAGCCCATGGAAAGAGTAGGATAATTGAACGACGTGAGAATCCGGCACGAAGACGGCAAGGGAGGCGAGCATGGAGCCTATATACACATACTTCGATCTTGGGAACATGGCTGGAATGGAATCCCTTGTCACGGATGCCGATGCTGCGGCTCGAAGGCTCGCCGAGTGCGGTGAGCCGAAGAATGCCGAGCGGAGGATCGCCATCGAGGGCTACGAGGAGAGCTTCATCGTGCGCATGACGCACGGATCTGCATCGATCGAAGGAAGCACGCTCACACTCGCCGAAACTGCCCTTGTGCTCGACCATGAGTTCGTGCCGAGCAACCACAAGCAACGCGATGACATGATGAGTTCCATCGGAATAGCCGATGCGTACCGCTACGCCATGCGCCAAGCCAAGGAAGGGCGTATCTTCGACCGCTCGCTTATGCAGGACATCCACGAGAGGGTATCCATTGACATGGATGACTCGGTTCGGGGCATCCTGCGGACGATTCCGGTCTACATCAGGGGATCGATGACCGTTCCACCCGACCCGATGAAGGTGAGGACACTACTCGATGACCTCGCGTTTCTCTGCTCCAATCCAGATCTGCATCCCCTTGTCGGCGTAGCGGCCACGCACAAGGCGTTCGAGTCAATCCATCCCTTCGTCGATGGCAACGGGCGGACGGGCAGGGCGCTCATGAACTTCCAGCTCGCGTCCTATGGCTACCCTCCTATCGCCATCGATGCGGAGCGTCGCGGGGAATACATCTCGGCTCTGGAAGAGTGGGACGTGAGCCACGACCCTAAGCCGCTCGTCTCGCTCATCTGCAAGCAGGTGATCTTCGAGTCAGAGAACCGCATGGCGATACTCGCCCCATCGATTAGCGCGGCTTCTAAGCAGGATCCGCACGATAGGGCCGCATCGGCAACCGACGAGGCTCGTCGGGCCAATGGAACGTGCGCTGATGGGATCCGAAAAGGCCCGATTCTCTAACACCGCAGGTAGTTTTCCTGCTATCAAGAACGTGGGCTAACCCGAAACGAGCCTCTTCCGATGCTGTGGTGTGCCCATTCTCTTGGGTTGACTGTATACGCCGCTGGCGAGCGTTCCCGCGAAAACGACGATCCCGTATACGAGCGCCGCAGCGAGCGCGGGCCTGATGGGGATCAGAAGCAGCCGGGAAACTCCGAATGCGAGAAGTGTCATGGCGAGCGCCACGAACGAACCGAGGGGGATGCTGCCGCGCGTCAGTCTGGTGACCATCGGCACCGTGCGTTTAGAAGACATCATCATCCATCCACGCTTCCTGATCGTCGGGATAGGGGATCTGATCGTCGGGATACTCGTCTTGTTCGGGAATCTCCTGAGCCGCCTCGTCTGCTGAGGCCGTCTCCTCCTCCGTGTTTCCGGAAGTCTCGAAGGATTCGGCTTCGCCTTCCGTCTCGGCAAGCTGCTCTAGGCTCTTTCCAACGTTGGTGTACACGTCGATGCCCATGAAGTGCCATTCACCGGGACTCATCTGGTAGGCGAACGGCTCGCCGTCAACGGTGATCAGCTTGACGTTCTCAAGCTCCTCTGGCTTCACGATAAGGATGGGGTTGTTGTTGCTCACCGCAACGCGATTCCCTTCGTCTTCGTCGGTGAAGCTCATCCTATCGACGGACAGACCTTCGCCGTCGATGATGCTCTGCACGTCCACATAGCAATCGTCGAAGAGGAAGCCTTCGCCTCGGGAGAGGACGGTCGTGTCGGTCACGCCGATGGAACCGCTCTCGTAGTACGTCCTTATCTTCATTTCCGTTACCTCCTGATGCCCAACGATGCGTTGTTGCGAGGATGGCGCTCGTCCTCGGAAGGCCCTTCCTCGATCCTCGGAGCGGAGACGATGCCTTCATCCTCCTTGTCCTTCGCGCTAGCCCTCCTTCGGGTGGCCCACTCCTTCGATCTCTTGATCTCCTCCTCTGCCATCAGCGTGAACGTCTTGTTCCGCTCCTCCTCGATCTCCTGCGAGAAGTGGTTGGTGTGGAGCTGGATGACCTGCGCATAGCGCTTCGCCAAGTTGATGTCGAGGTTGTTCGCGATTCGGGCCTGTGCCTCCCTCTTCGCACGATCGACGCAGTGCTCGTCTGTGTAGAAGGAAAGATCCGTCATGGTGTCGAGGGATCTGTTCATCGTCTCAAGACGTTGCGTGAGCAAGTCGAGCGCGGTGCGCATGGCCGCGAGCCTGTCCTGCTCACGCTCGACGGCGACTTGGGCGGAGAATCCCGCATCATCGAGGTTGAATCCGTTTTCGACGAGCCAATCGGCGAGTGCCAGCGATTCCTCCCTGAGGTTGTCGGGCAAGATGGGGTGCCTGTCTTGGAAATCATTGATCTCACGAAGCCGCCTCGCCTTCGCCGCGCCCTCCTCGAACTTGCCGACTCTCACCTCTTCGTATTGAAGCTCGGCGGAAAGCTCGCCTACGCGCTTCGCGATCCTCTCCGCATCCTGCTTCATCGCCTTGAGGCTCTTGTAGCCATGGCCGACCACGACGTTGACCGCCTCCTCGACGCGCTCGACGCTCACCCATGGCCTTCGTTTCGCCCGACGCTCAATCATCTCGCCGAGATCACGCGGTGGCGGCACATAGGGATGCAGTATCCCCTTGTAGATGTCGGGAGCGTGTTCGGAGTGCGCCTTGTTCATGCGGATGTTGATGCCCTCGTAGGTGTAGCCGCATCCAAGGTTGTTCGTCGTTCCGCGAACGGTACGGTGCTTTTCGCCGCCGTCGTAGGTATCCGGATGGACGAAGGTGATAACTCCGCGCCTATCGCGAGTGACCTCGATGCCGTGCCTCTCGCTCATGGCTGCCGCGAACTTGTCGAAGTTCGTGCAGTTTTGCACCTCCTCGTCAACCGCATCGCGTATGTCCTGCTTCCAAGAGTGCCCTCCGCGCTCGATCAGCTTCTTCTCGGCTGCCGTGTAGTGGGCTAGATCCTCCTCCCACTGGAACGCATCGAAGTATTCGGGGCTGGAAACCGTCCTCGGCACCGTGCCAACACACTTATGTATGCAGCCGAGGGGCAGGCGTCGGTAGATGCCTTCCAACGTGTAGTCTTCGCCGAGGTTGTCGATCGTCCCTCGAACCTTGTAATGCCTGTCCGTTCCCTTGAACTTGTGCGGATGGACGAAGGTGATCCCGCCACGCGAGTTGCGGTATGCGTCGTATCCCATCGCCCTGAGCTTCACCATGAAGTTGGTGAAGGTTTGGGCCTTTGAAATGGCTTCATCGACCGCCTTGCGGATGTCGTTGTTCCAAGAACGGTCGCTCTCTTGGACTGGCTTCTCGGCTGCGGGCTTCTTGCACTTGTAGCCGTTATCTTGATCGAACGTCGGACGCTCGTTCTGATCTCCGAAGTAGGTCAGCCCGCGCTCCATGCACATCTGTTGGCAATGCAGAGTGAGGTCATGCACCTCACGATCAGAGATGTGGATCTTCCTCTCCGTGAAGAGATCGACGGAGTTCATGACGATGTGCGCATGGATGTTTCCGTTCGCCCCATCGTCGTGGTATTCGATGACCCATTGCGCATTGGGGAAGTGCGCCCTCATGAAGTCCTTGGCGAGCGAGCGCACCGTATCGAGGTCTGCGTTGTCCTCCGGGTCGGGGGCGATAATGAAGTGGAAGTACTTCGTTCCCTCGTCCTTGCCCATGCCGATGCGCATGTTGTCGAACTCATGCCACCAGTTCTCCGTGTCAACGACGTTGTAGGTGTCCTTCGCGAGCGAGCGCTGCCCGTTCTCAAGGTAGCGCTGGATCTCGTAGGTGCCTTTCGCGACCACGTTCTTTCCCTCAAGGTAGAACTGGATGTTCCTGCACCCGCCCCAGCTCCTTCGCAAGGTCTTGAGCATCGCCATGGCGGCTACTTCCTCTTGAATTCGATCATTGCAAGCGCGTTGTACACCCTCGTGAGAGCGTCGTTGATGAGCGCCCTCGTCTGCTCGTTGTCCTCTTGGATGTTGCGCATCAAGTGGTCGATGACCTCACCGTCAACATCGTCGCGCTGCTGGAGTTGGTTGAGGACGTTCATGCCCCGCGAAATTTGGTTGAGGTTCCCGCCCTGACGGCGAAGCTCGTCGCGGATCTGCTTCAACTCATCCTTGCTCACAGATATGTCGGTAGCGCCGAATCCGTTGTCCTCGTAGACGGCCTTGGCGAGGATGTATCGCGTCATCGTCGTTCTACAAAGCCGCGCCTTGTAGTGGAGAACCTTCCATTCGTAGTCGGTGACGCGGATGGAGACGCGGTTGAGCTTCGGCGCTCCCCTCCTTCGCATGGGTTCGACGATAACCCGCATCGACAGCGACTCGTCGCCCTCCGTTATCGGGTCGATGTCCTCGAACTCGGAGCGGCGGGTGTGCTCATATGTCGGGGCGAAATCGTCTAGGCGCGGTCGCCTCTTAGCAGCTTCCCTCTCACGCTTCATCATCTCGTGGTGGTCGTAGAGGATCGCGATAATCGACGCATCGGTGTTCAGACAGCAGTCGCGCACGTATTCGCTACGCGACTTTCCGCAAAACCGCGCTGCGGTATCGACAGTGTGCAGCTCCTCGTCGTTGAAACGGACGCACACTATATTCGAGTTCCCAGCCACAGCTAAAACCCTCCCGGTACATGGGCAGCGCCCTGTGGTTCTCTAGGTGCATGGGCGAAGCCCTGCCAAGGCGACCGACGGAACATCGTCTATTTGTATTACAAATTGACGATGTGAAGTCGGTTGCGTCACTTGCGGGGTTTGGGGGTCTTCCCCAACCCCGAGGGCTATTATAGCCAAGCGTTCCATGCTTTGGGCACGGGATATATCCCGATGCTTACGGAAACTCGCATGATACGTTTTCGTCTTCGCATTGAGGGCGATGAAGGACGCCGTAGGCGTTGTCGGCGTCTGTCAACTGGCAAGAAAAAACCGCCTCGGAGCGAACTCCGAAGCGGCTCTGCTAGGCATTCGGTTGTGGTGACCAAGCGGATGCGTTAGGCGCACGCCTTCTTCGCAAGACCGATGAGCTGATCGTAGCGATCCTTCGAGAGGGCGAACATGACGATCTCGTTGTCATCGTCGCGAACGATCGCGAGTCCGTTGTCGTTCACGCGATCTACCACTCCGTCGAGATCGGTGTTAGATCGGTCGCAAAGACCACGGATGAGAAGATCGAGATCGTCGAAGGAGGGAAGCGTGATCGGCTGTGCCTTCTTCGCGGTCTGTCTCTTTCGCGCGGGTTTGGGTTTGGGTTTGGTCTGCTCGGTTGCGGAGGCATCGGGAGCGGAGGCGTTGCCGTCGCTCTCGGGATTGATAATGTTGAACTCGTCCATTGCGGTTCCCTTCTCTGTCAGCTCCGTCATCCGAAGCGGAGCGTCTACTTACCGTCTCGGTACGTGCCTCGCTGCCACTGGCGAACTTCATAGGCGATGGAGGTTCTTACGAGCGTGCTGATGTCATCGTAGGGAGTCGAGGGATCGGCGAGGTATTGGCGAAGCAGATGGTAAAGCTCCGAGTCAACGACAACGGTGATGCTGCGCTTCTTGCGCTCCTTCTTCGCATCGCCCGAAGCGTTGTCCGCCTTCCTCTGGGGCGTAGCGGAAGCGTCATCGTCCGTCGGCTCGATGACGTTTCCGAAGACGGCGAAGTCTTCCGCGTTCTTGCTATCGAGCCGCCCTGCGGCACTGCTCGTGAATGTCCTGCTCTTAGGCATTGGTGGTCACCTCCAACAGTTCGTCAATGAATCGATTGTAGTCGTTCGCCACAGCGCTCTTCGGCGCGTAGTCGAAAATGTCGGTGCCAACGCTTTGGCTCTCGACGATTGCCGTGGCCTCGCGGATGTGCGCGTCGAAGAGTCGCGTGTCGAGCTTCTGCGCGACGTCCGCGATCACCGTGTCGAGCGAACGAGCCACGATCGTGTTGGCTCGATACTGGGTGATGACGATGCCGAGGATCTTCGGGTCGCGGTTGGAGTAGCGGCGAACCTTCGCGAGCGAGTCCCCGAGATCCACGACGCCGGAGATGCTGAACTCCGAGGCGCACACGGGAGCGACGATGCCATCGCTCGCGACGAGCGCGTTGTAGGTGATGAGCGAACGTGCTGGCGGCGTGTCGATGATGCAGTAGTCGTAATCATCGGAGATCGGTTGCAGCGTCTCTGCGAGGCGGAAGACCTTCCCTATCGGATCGTCCGCCAACGCCTCGTCGATGAACGAGAGGTTTCTGTCCTCAAGCGATGCGGGGATCAGATCGCAACTTGCGGTCGCGACGATGACATCCCGCGCACTCGCTCTCCGCAAGAGAAGATCGTAGACGGAGAGGCGCGGCGACAGCCTCCGCCCCTCGCCATC
>CANQNP010000061.1 GCA_947625235.1 uncultured Atopobiaceae bacterium
GACCACACGGCCTCGATCGTCACGCTCGGCACGCCCTACCACGGGCTTCGCATGTCGAACGCGCTCATGTACCTCGGATCCATCCTCTCGAAGGTCGTGGCGCCGATCATCGACAACAACGCGCGCAAGATGGGCGACGAGGATCCCGATTCCCTCGGGCTCCTCCACGCGACGACCACCTACGCCGCGGAGACGCTCGTCGAGGAGAACGAGGACCTCCCCGGCATCGAATACCGCAGCTACGCCTTCGTGCCGCGCATGACGACGGCGCAAAAGCTGAACCCGCGGAGCCTCTTCATCCAGGCCTTCGACGGCGACAACGACGGCATCGTGCCCCTCGCCTCCACCGAGGCCACGAACTGGTGCGTCGTGCGAGGCGAGCGCGGCGTGGCGATGAACCACGATGATTCCTACGACCTCAACGAGAAGGACATCGAGCTCACGATGCCCGACGGTACGGTGTACAAGAACTCGCCGGACCTCCTCGAGGCCGTCGTGCAGTCGCTCGACCTCATCGCCTGGCGAAGGGCGAAGCTCGAGGCCGCGCGCGCGGGCGCCTAGGCGAGCGGGATTCCCATGGCAAGCGAGCGCGAAGGCGACTTCTGGCGCGGCATCAAGGACGCGGAACCCGAGGACGAGGAAGCGGCGCGCGCGGCGTGGGTGGCCGAGATCGAGGAGCGCGCGACGGGCCTTCCTCGGGAGTTTCGCCTCGACGAGGCGCGCATGCTCGAGCCCATGAAGGCCGAGGTGGCCGATGGGGCGAGCGAGCGCACGGCCGATCTCATGGCACTCTTCGAGCCGCCCCTCGCCGCGGACGGCAGGGAGGTCGCGCCGAGCTTCTGCTATGTGAGCGTCGTGCCCGAGACGGAGTTCTCGCTCATCGCCCCCATCGCGGCGCACCTCGCAGACGATGGCGATCGCGACCCCGAGGACGTGCCCGTCGGCCACTGCCGCGCCTACGCCTTCCAAACCTGCGTGGCCGGTACGCTGGGCTTTCCCCCGAGCGCGCTCGCGCCGCACCTGCCGGGCGCCTGCCGCGATGTAGAGGCGCACTTCTACCTCGATACCGAGCGGCTCGTCTTCGGCACCGACGATCCCGAGTTCGTCGTACTCGTGAACCAGTACGTGGAGGATCAGAGCTTCCGCAAGGATTCTGGCGGCACCGCGCTCTTCGAGATATTCGAGTTCCTCGTGGACGACGGGCTCATGTTCCTCTCGGACGAGGAGACGCGGCTCGAGCGCCTCGAGGACCACATGGGCGAGGACGTGACGGAGATCCCGCACGACTTCGACCTCTTCATCACCCGCGAGCGCCGCCTCCTCGGCGAGCTCTACAACTTCTACCGCCAATACGCCGACATGGCGCAGACGCTCTCCACCTCGCGCACGCAGATCCTCGACGCCGACGACCGCGCGCTCCTCGGCGTGCTCGCCGACTCCTCGCGCCACATGGCGGCGGACACCCTCGAGCTGCGCGAATTCGCCCTCCAGCTCCGCGGTCTCTTCCAGAGCAAGATCGACGTGCGGCAGAACAAGGTGATGTCGATCCTCACGGTCGTGACCGTGATCTTCATGCCGCTCACGCTCATCACCGGCTGGTTCGGCATGAACTTCGACGTCATGCCCGTGCTCCACTGGGACGGCTCGTACTACTACGTGATCGCCATCTCCGTCGCCGTCGTCGTCGGCGAGATCCTCTTCTTCAAGCACAAGAAGTGGTTCTAAGCCCCCCCGCAAGGCAGTCGCAAGACGAAAGGGACGGTTCTTTTGTCTTGCCCGCAGCGCTCCTAGCAGCGGAAATGTGGCAAGACGAAAGGGACGGTTCTCTTGTCTTGGAAAAGCCGCAGGTAGACGGCTCGCCACAAGACAAAAGAACCGTCCCTACTGTCTTGGCCACTGTTTCGCGACGTAATTGTTGATGGGGCCGTGGCGTATGCTCTTCCCCATGGATGAAACACGGGAAAACCCGCAGGAAGAGCGCGACGCCTTCGCGTACGGATCACTCGGCTATAGGCTGCCGTGGGCGGAGACGGGGGAGGGCGAGCTGCTCAGCGCGGACGAGGCCTTCGAGGCGTACCTCGAGTGGACGCTCGATCGCGGCTTCGAGCTCTGGCCGCACCAGGAGGACGCGCTCATGGACCTCGCCGCGGGGGATTCGGTGATCCTCGGCACGCCCACGGGAAGCGGCAAGAGCCTCGTGGGCTTGGGGCTCGCCTTCCAGGCCCTCGCCACGGGGCACACCTGCTGGTACACGGCTCCCATCAAGGCCCTCGTCTCGGAGAAGTTCTTCGACTTCACCGACGTCCTCGGCCGCGACAACGTGGGCATGCTCACGGGCGACGCCTCCATCAACCCCGACGCGCCCGTCGTGTGCTGCACGGCCGAGGTGCTCGCGAACCTCGCGCTCCGCGAGGGCGAGGACTGCGGCGTCGACTGCGTGGTGATGGACGAGTTCCACTACTTCGGCGACCCCGAGCGCGGCTGGGCCTGGCAGGTGCCGCTCATCGAGATGCCGCATGCCCAGTTCCTGCTCATGAGCGCCACGCTCGGCGACGTGGGCGCGATCGCGGAGCGCCTCGAGGAGCGCGGGGAGCGCGCCGTGGATCGCATCCTCGACGCGCCGCGTCCGGTGCCGCTCGAGTACCACTACTCGCTCCAGCCGCTGGAAACCGCCGTCGAGCTCGCCCTCAAGCGCGGGGAGGGCCCGCTCTACATCGTCCACTTCTCGCAGGACGCGGCCCTCGCGAGCGCGCAGGCCCTCGCGAGCTACGGCGTGGCGGAGAAGGAGCGCCGCGACGCCGTGCGGCAGGCCATGAAGGGCACGCGCTTCACCACGCCCATCGGAAAGACCCTCCAGCGCCTGCTCGCGGCGGGGGTCGGCGTGCACCACGCGGGCATGCTGCCGCGCTACCGCCTCCTCGTGGAGCGCCTCGCGCAGCAAGGGCTCCTCGAGGTCATCTGCGGCACGGACACGCTCGGCGTGGGCATCAACGTGCCCATCCACACCGTGCTCCTCACGGCGCTCACGAAGTTCGACGGCACGCGCGTGCGGCGCCTCACCGCGCGCGAGTTCCACCAGATCGCGGGGCGCGCGGGCAGGGCCGGCTTCGACACCGAGGGCGTGGTCATCGCGCAGGCGCCCGAGCACGAGATCGAGAACGAAAGCCAGCGCCAGCGCGCCGCGGGCGATCCGAAGAAGGCGCGCAAGCTCAAAAAGAAGGCGCCGCCCAAGGGCTTCGTCGGCTGGAGCGAGAGGACCTTCGAGGGCCTCGTGGCGAAGGCGCCGGAGACGCTGCGCGCGCACTTCGAGATCTCGCACGCGATGGTGCTCTCGCTCGTGGCGCGCGGCGGCGACGCGTGGGCCTCCATCACCTCGCTCGTGGAGGGCGCGGAGATCTCCGACGAGGCGAAGGTCGCCCAGCTCGCGCGGGCGCGCGAGATCCTCCTCACGCTCATCGACACGGGCGTCGTGGTGGAGCGCGCGGAGCCGGACGGCGCCCCCCGCTACGAGCTCACGATCGACCTCCCCGAGGACTTCGCCCTCGACCAGCCGCTCTCGCCCTTCTTCGTGGCGGCGCTCGACCTCCTCGAGCGCGAGGGCCCAGACTACGCGCTCGACGTCGTCTCCCTCGCGGAGAGCGTGCTCGAGGACCCGCGGCAGATCCTCCGCGCGCAGGAGCGCAAGGCGCGCGACGCCGTCTGGGCGGAGCTTCGCGCCGAGGGCGTGGACGTGGAGGAGCGCAAGGAGCGCGTGGCGGAGGTGAGCTGGCCGAAGCCGCTCGAGGAGCTCATCCAGAGCGCCTTCGAGGCGTACTGCGTGCGCGTGCCGTGGGCGCGCGACTACGCGCCGAGCCCGAAGAGCGTGCTTCGCGCGATGGTGGAGACCTCGGCCGGCTTCAAGGCCTACGTGGGCGCGCTCGGCATCGCGCGCGCCGAGGGCATCCTCCTTCGCTACCTCTCCGACGCCTACCACCTGCTCTCGCGCTCCATCCCCGAAGCCTACGTGGACGAGCGCCTCGCCGACGTCATCGCCTGGCTCGGCTACGTGGTGCACACGACGGATAGCTCGCTCGTGGACGCCTGGGAGGCCGCGGGCGCGGAGGAGGCGGCGCCGCCCACGGCCGAGGACGCGGTCGTGTACGTGGATCGCCATGGCCTCGAGGTGCAGGTGAGAAACGCCCTCTTCGAGCGCGTGCTCGCCGCGGCGCGCGAGGACGCGGAGGCGCTCGGGGCGCTCGACGGCGAGTATCGCTATGGTCGGGCGAGGTGGCAGGCCCTCCTCGATGCGTACTTCGAGGCGCACGAGGAGATCCGCGTGGACGGCGACGCCCGCTCGGCGACGTACTTTTCGCTCGACGAGGCGGGCGAGCGCGAGCGCCACGAGTGGACGGTGCGCCAGATCCTCGCCGACGAGGCGCTCGACGGCGACTTCCAGATTTGGGCCACAATCGACCTCGACGCCACGCAGGAGGCGGGGGAGGTCGTCTTCTCCTCCTACGCCGCGGGCTTCATCGAGGATCTGCTCGAGGAAAGCGGCGCGTAAGGACGCTCGCGGAAGGGACTACGGATGGGCAAGGTGTGCTTCGTCGACGTGGACAACACGCTCACGGGCTCGGAGGGCAGGATCCCGGAAAGCGCGCGCGAGGCCATCCGCGCCGCTCGCGCGCTCGGGCATCGCGTCTACCTCTGCACGGGGCGCTCGCGGGCCGAGATCTACTCCGAGATCTGGGAAATAGGCCTCGATGGCCTCATCGGTGCGAACGGCGGCTACGTGGAGGACCACGAGAAGGAGATCTTCCACCAGACGCTCTCCGCGGAAGACGAGCGCGCCTGCGTGGACTGGCTGCATTCGCGCGGCCTCGAGTTCTACCTCGAGGCGAACGACGGGCTCTTCGCGAGCGAGCACTTCGAGGAGCGCGGCGATGCGGTGATGCGCGAGTACATGCGGCGCAAGGACAAGCCGGTGAACGAGCGCTTCGGCGTGCGAGAAGCCTTCCCGGAGATGATCTTCGGCGCCGACCTCTACCGCGACGAGGTGAACAAGATCAGCTTCATCCTCGAGAGCTACCAGGACTACCTCGACGCGGTCGAGGCGTTTCCCGGGCTCAAGGTGGGCACGTGGGGCGGCTATGAGAACACCGCGCTCTTCGGCGACCTCGCGCTCCCGAAGATCGACAAGGGCCTCTCGGTGAACACGCTCCTGAACTACATCGGCGCGAAGCCCGAGGACACGATCGCCTTCGGTGACGCCATCGTGGACATCCCGATGTTTCAGGTCTGCGCGTACTCCGTGGCCATGGGCAACGCCGATGACGAGACGAAGGCCGCGGCGGACTACGTGACCGGCGACGTGGACGAGGATGGCCTCGCCCAAGCCTTCGACCACTTGGGCCTCACGAAGTAGCGCGCACTACGTTGCCACGGATGGCAAGGTCTCGGATGGCCGTGGTCTTCGGCCGTCCGAACCGCCGTCCATCCGGAGGGTGCGAAGGCGGCTCAAGGCCTCGCCTTGAGCCGCCTACAAATACTCGCGCTCGCGGTGTGTGCGTGCTGTGGCGGCTTCGAAGCTGGGTAGATACGCCATGGACACGGCACCTCCCCCGCGAGAAAGGCCCGCTATGACACGCATCGGCTGCCACCTCTCCGACCGCAACGGCTTCATGGGCATGGCCTACGAATCCTCCGGCCTCGGCGCGAACACGTTCCAGTTCTTCACGCGCAACCCGCGCGGTGGCCGCGCGAGGACGTGGGACGAGGCCGACCTCCAGAAATTCGCCGCCTACCAGGCGGAGCACGACATGGGCCCGATCGTGGCCTACGCGCCCTACACCGCCGACCCCGCCTCGGGCGAGCTTCCCAAGGAGGACTTCGCGAAGCTCGTCTTCTCGGAGGATCTCGCGCGCATGGAGCAGCTTCCGGGCCAGCTCTACGCCGCGCATCCCGGAAGCGCCATCGACGAGGATCGCGACGTGGCGATCGCGCACACGTGCGCCGCGCTGAACGAGGTGCTCACGAAGAGCCAGACCACCACGTTTCTGATCGTGAACCTGCCGGGCGCGGGAAGCGAGATCGGCGTCACCTTCGAGGAGATGGCCGCGCTCCTCGATGGCGTGAAGCTCGGCGACCACGTGGGGCTCTGCCTCGACGTCGTGGGACTCTGGGGCGCCGGCTACGACGTGGTGGGCGATCTCGATGGCGTGCTCGCCGAGCTCGACCGGAAGGTGGGCCTCGAGCGCGTGAAGGCGGTGCACCTCGCGGACCCGCGCTACGACCTCGGCACGCACCACACGCACCACCTGCCGCTCGGCGAGGGCAAGATCGGCCTTCCCGGCCTCTGCGAGATCGCGAAGAGGCTCCGGGACAAGGTCCTCATCCTCGAGACCCCGCACGACGACGTGGGCGCCTACGGCGAGGCCATCAAAGCCCTCACCTCCGCGCTCGATTAGTTTTCGCGGCAAGTGAGCATCTGGCCCTCGCGAGCGTTATGCGTTGCGGGGGCCTACGTATGGTGAAAGGTCTCCGAGGCCCTACACTGGGCTCGTCGTCACGTTCTCCAACGAAAGGTGCCTCATGGACTTCATGGACCTCGCCCGTGCTCGCTATTCCTGCCGCCACTATGCCGATGCGCCCGTGGAAGACGACGTGCTCCAGAAAGTGCTCGAGGCGGGGCGCCTTGCGCCGACGGCCAAGAACAACCAACCGCAGCGCATCGTCGTCGTGCAGTCGAAGGAGGCCATGGCGCGCCTGAAGGAGGCCACGCCGATGGCTCGCAACGCGCCCGTCGTGCTCGCGGTGGGCTACGCGCCGAGCGAGGCATCCGTGATCGCCATGGACACCTACTACGACGGCACGTACTGCGCGGGCACCCAGGACGCCTCCATCGTGGCCACGTCGATGATGTACGAGGCCGCCGAGCTCGGGCTCGGCTCGCTTTGGATCCGCGGCTACGACACGGGGAAGGTCCGCGAGGCGCTCGACCTCGCGGACGACTTCGAACTCGTGATGCTCCTCGCGCTCGGCTGGCCCGATGAAAACGCCGGCCCCTCCGCCATGCACGAGAGCCGAAAGCCCCTCGACGACACCGTGATGTACGTGTAGGCGGCTATGCCTTCGGCGAGGGCTTCGTCCAGCGCTTGAGCTTGAGGGAATTCAGCACGACGCCCACCGAGGAGGCGGCCATCGCGGCCGCCGCCACCTCGGGCGGGACGTTCACGTGCGCCCAGGCGAGCACGCCCGCGGCGAGCGGGATCGCGATCACGTTGTAGACGAGCGCCCACACGAGGTTCTGCCTGATGTTGCGCATGGTCGCGCGCGAGAGGTCGACGGTGGCGGCGACGTCCGTGAGGTCGCTCGACATGATGACGACGTCGGCCGAGGCGATGGCCACCTGCGTGCCCGCGCCCACGGCGATGCCCACGTCGGCGGCGGCGAGCGCGGGCGCGTCGTTCACGCCGTCGCCCACCATGGCCACCTTCACCGGGTGGCCGTCGCCCTTGGGAAGCGG
>CANQNP010000062.1 GCA_947625235.1 uncultured Atopobiaceae bacterium
GTCTTCGGCCGTCCGAACCGCCGTCCATCCGGAGGGCAAAAAGCGGCTCAAGGCGCGAGCCTTGAGCCGCAAGCAACCTTCCCACCTAGCCTCGCGCAGCGCGAGGCCGGGTGATTCCCCGCCCTTCCGCGTGGAAGCGTTTGTGACGCGGCCGAAGATTCGTGGCGGACGCGTATCGCTTCGTCGTGGGGGGCGCGCAGGTGGGCCTCGAGGACGCGGGATGGGCCTTCGAGCAGGTCGGCTGGCTCGCGCCCGAGGCGTCGAGCACGCCGGTCTATCGGCTCTACAACCCCTGGAGCCACGACCACTACTACACGGCGGATCGCGAGGAGGCCGACGGGCTCGTGAGCGAGCACGGGTGGGAATGGGACTTCGACGGCGAGCCCGCCTTCTACAGCGCCGAGACGAGCGACCACCCCGTCTACCAGCTCTTCAACCCCCACGAGACGGTCGGCACGCACCACTGGACGACCGATCACGCCGACGAGTACCTCCCGCTCATCGGCATCGGCTGGCAAGGCGAGGACGCCAAGTTCTACGCCGCCGCCCTCCCCGAGGCGTAAGCCCGCGCGCAAGACGAAAGGGACGGTTCTTTTGTCTTGCGCGCAGCGCCTCTAGCAGCGAAAACGTCGCAAGACGAAAGGGACGGTTCTCTTGTCTTGGAAAAGCCGCAGGTAGACGGCTCGCCGCAAGACAAAAGAACCGTCCCTTTTGTCTTACTGCTGCCTTACGCCTTCGTGCGCTTTTGACGAGTATTCGTGCGCGATTGCGTGAACGTCGCGAAAGTGCTGGTAGCGAGCCGGTAGGGTGGAAGCCGAACACGACATCGCACGACGGAGGGCAGATCATGGCAAAACCCGCAAAGCGCACCGGCACTCGCACGCGCACGGTCGGATCGTCCAGCATGGCGAGCGGCCTTCCCCAGTTCTCGTCGTCCTTCGTGGCCGAGGTGGGCAGGTGCGACTCCGTGGACGCGTTTCGCGAGCTCCTCGACCGCAAGGGCATCTGGCTGAACCGCAACGCCGCGGTGAGCGTCTACGGCTACCTCCGCTCCCTCGCGAGCCCCACGCTTCGCGACGAGGAGCTCGCGGGCGTCGTGGGCGGCGTGAGCGTCGATGCCATGGACGAGTCCTTCATCTCCACCCTCCGCGTCCTCGCCGACCAGCTCGCGTAGCACAGCGTCGTCTCACCATACGAGCCCGCGTGGCCCGCGCAATCGCGGGGGCCACGCGGGCTCTTCTCACGTGCAGGGCCTGTTCAAAATCCACACGTGATCTCGCGAATTGAACGCGAGGAGACCGGACGGTATGGTGGTGCGGGCACCGCCCGACGACTACGACCGAAAGGACCCTCGTGCTCACCCAAGCCCAATTCGACGTGCTTCACTACCTCGCGAGAGCCGAGGGGAAGGCGCCGAGCCAGCGCGACATCGCCGAGGCCACCGGCCTTTCCCTCGGCACCGTGAACGCCACCGGCAAGGAACTCCGCTTGGCAGGCCTCGTGGACGAGGCGGGCGCCCTCACGCCCGCCGGCCTCACCTCGCTTGCCCCCTATAAGGTGGAGAACGCCATCATCATGGCCGCCGGCACGTCGAGCCGCTTCGTGCCCATCTCCTACGAGCGCCCGAAGGGCACCGTCGCCGTGAAGGGCGAGGTCCTCATCGAGCGCCAGATCCGCCAGCTCCAGGAGGCGGGCATCGAGAACATCACCGTCGTCGTGGGCTATCGCAAGGAGGAGTTCTTCTACCTCGGCGACGCCTTCGACGTCGAGCTCGTGGTGAACAACGACTACGCCGAGCGCAACAACCACTCCTCGCTCTGGGCCGTGCGGGAGCGGCTCGGCAACACCTACATCTGTTCCTCGGACAACTACTTCGCCGAGAACCCCTTCGAGCGCTACGTCTATCGCGCGTACTACGCGGCCGAGTACGTGGCCGGCCCCACGGAGGAGTGGTGCCTCGCCACGCGCGGCAAGGAGCGCCTCATCACCGGCGTCACCATCGGCGGCGCGGATAGCTGGGTGATGCTCGGCCACGCGTACTTCGATCGCGCCTTCTCCGCGCGCTTCGTGGAGATCCTCGCGCAGGTCTACGACGACCCCGCGACCCAGGGCAAGCTCTGGGAGCAGATCTACGCGGACCACCTCGGCGAGCTCAAGATGGTCATGCGCCCCTACCCCGCGGGCGCCATCTGGGAGTTCGACTCGCTCGACCAGGTGCGCGCGTTCGATCCGCACTTCATCGTGAACGTGAACTCGAGCATCCTCGACAACATCTGCCGCGTGCTCGAGTGCGCGCGCGACGACGTGCACGATATCATCCCCATCAAGCAGGGCCTCACGAACTTCTCGTTTCGCTTCAAGGTGGCGGGCGACGAGTACGTCTACCGCCACCCCGGCGAGGGCACGGAGAAGATCATCAACCGCGCGAGCGAGACCTTCACGCAGCGCGTGGCCGCCGACCTCGGCATCGACCGCACCTACATCTACGAGAACGAGCGGCTCGGCTGGAAGATCTCGCGCTACATCCCCGACTGCGTGTCGCTCGACTACCACAATCCCGCGCACGTGCGCCAGGCGATGCGCCTCATCCGCCGCCTCCACGAGTGCGGCGTGGCGAGCGAGTTCATCTTCGACCTCCACGAGGACACGCTGAAGCAGATCGCGCTCCTCTCCGAGGGCCACCGCACGTCCTTCCCGGACTTCGAGGAGCTCTTCCAGATGGCCGAGCGCCTGAACGAGGTGGTGAAGGCCGACGGCCTCGCGCCGGTGCTCTCGCACAACGACTTCTACGACGCGAACTTCCTCATCCGCGGCGACGAGATGTACCTCATCGACTGGGAGTACTCGGGGATGAGCGACTACGCGAGCGACCTCGCGGTCTTCATCTGCTGCTCCGACTACACCTACGAGGATGCCATGGAGGTGCTCGAGGCATACTTCGAGCGCCCGCTCACGCCAAGCGAGCTCAGGCACTGCGTGGCGTACCTCTCGGTGGTGAGCTTCCACTGGTTCGTGTGGGCGCTCTACCGCGACATGTGCGGCGACCCCGTGGGCGAGTACCTCTACCTCTACTACAAGTACACGAAGCTCTACGGCCGGGCCGCGCTCGCGATGATCGGGGAGGATGCATAGATGGTCTACGGCATTTGCGCGGCGCTCACCTGGGCGCTCGACACGGTGATCCTCTCCATCGCGCTCGCGAGCTCCACCTTCTTCTCCACGGAGCTCGCCATCGCGCTCGCGGCCTTCACGTCGACCTTCCTCCACGACGCCACGTCGGCCGTCTTCATGTTCATCTACATGGCCGTGAAGCGGAAGCTCAAGGCCACGTGGGACCTCCTGAAGACGAAGTACGGCTGGTGGATCGTGGCAGCCGCCGTGGTGGGCGCGTCGCTCGGCATGACGGGCTACGTGCTCGCCATCAACAACATCGGCGCCGCCTACACGGCCGCCATCTCGGCCTTCTTCCCGGCCTACGGCGCGCTCCTCGCGCACTTCGTCTTGAAGGAGGAGATGCGCTGGTACAACTGGCTCGGCCTCGCCATCTGCCTCGTGGGCGTGGTCGCGCTCTCCTGGGAGCCCGCGCCGGACATCCCGGGCGACTGGTTCGTGGGACTCGCGGGCGCCTTCGTATGCGTCTTCGGCTGGGGCACCGAGGCCGTGATCATCGCCTGGGGCCTGCGCACCGCGGAAGTGGACGACGAGAACGCCCTGCAGATCCGCCAAACCACCTCGGCCATCGTCTATGCGTGCGTGCTCCTGCCGATCCTCGGCGGCTGGGCGCCCACGCTCGACGCCGCGTTCTCCGACGCCATGCCCGTGGTGATGGCGGCCGCGGTGGCGGGCACCGTGTCCTACCTCTTCTACTACAAGGCGATCGCGCAGATCGGCGCGGCGAAGGCCATGGCGCTGAACATCACGTACTGCGCCTGGGCGATCCCGTTCTCGCTCGTGCTCCTGGGGTCGATCCCGCAGGTGATGGGCATCGTTTGGGCGGTGGTGATCATCATCGGCGCCGTCATGGCGGCTACGAACGTGAGGGAGCTCCTCACCCGCTCGCACGAGGTGGAAGGCGCCGTAAAGGAGCTCGAGGAGCACTAGCAAGACGAAAGGGACGGTTCTTTTGTCTTGCGCGCGGCGCTCCTAGCAGCGGAAACGTGGCAAGACGAAAGGGACGGTTCTTTCGTCTTGGCAAAGGCGCAGCTAGACGGCTTGCCGCACGGCAAAAGAACCGTCCCTTTTGTCTTGCGGCTGCCTTGCGCTACTCCGCTTGGGCGCTGAGCATCGCCTCGAGGAGGTACTCCCCCGCCGCCTCGCCGCCGTGGCCGAGGTTGAAGAAGAAGTCGCGGCGGATGGCCTCGATCCTCTCGCGCCACTCGTCGCGGTGCGTGAGCATGTCCTCCACCACGCCCGCGATGCGCTCGCGCACGTCCTCGGGCGCGAAGGACACGCCCACCTCGTTCCTGAGCGTGAGGTCCGTGGAGGGGCAGCCGTAGGCCTCCCACTCCGGGTTCGCCACCTTGGCCGGCGTGTCGATGAAGATCGAGGGCTTGAGCGTGGTGAAGCCGAACTCCGCGAACGTGCTCGACCAGTCCGTCACGAGCACGTCGGCCGCGAGGATGGAATCGTTGGAGCTGAAGTCCCGCTCGAAATAAAGCTCGTCCTCGGGAACGCCCTCGTAGCGCGCCTTCAGGGCCTCCCACCTCGCCCGGTAGCGCTTCGTGTACTCCGGGTGCGGCCGCACGACCACCCTCCAGCCGCGCCCCATGAGCGGCTCCACGATCTCGGCGAAGCAGCTGTCGAGGACGTTTCCCTCCTGCCAGCTGGGCGCGATGAGGATGGTCGGCCGCGCGCCGGGAGCGCCCCCGGCCGCCTTCGCGCCCGCGAGCCTCGCCTGGTAGTCCGCGATCTCGCGGTCGATGAGGTCGTAGCCCGCCTTCACGAGCCTCTTCTCCGGAAGCCCGCGGTAGCGCTCGATCGCGCGCATCTCGGCCACTTGGTGCGGCCCCGTGCAGAGCAGCGTGTCGTAGTGGTCGTACTCGCCCACGGTGCTCGTCATGTTCACGCTCGTGGTGTGGTGGAACATGTAGACGTACTCGATGTCGTCGCGCACGTAGCTGCGCTTGATGTAGTAGTTGTCGAGGTCGCCCAGGGTCGTCACCACCACGTCCGCGTCCATCTTCATGAAAAGCGTGATCGCGCGCTTCTCGCTCACGTAGTAGGGCATGATGCGCGGCTCGTCCTCGGCGATCTCGAAGATCTGGTCCTCGGGGTCGTTCGTCACGTAGTGGATGAGGGCGTCGGAGTGCGAGAGGAGGAACTCGATGGCGCCTCGGAAGTACTTGTAGAAACCGCTTCCCTCCGAGTAGAAGACGATGTGCTTGCCCACGAAGTTGAAGAAGCGCTTGTAGTCGCGCTTCTCGCGGCGCGCGAGGGGGTTCGGCTTCCACCACGCGTCCTTTGCGCCCTGGAGGCCGTTCAGCTCCTCCAGGCTCTGCGCGCTCGCGGCGAGCTCGTCGTAGTCGATGGTCTTCTTCGGATCGATGATGAGGTTGCAGGCCAGCTGCACGAGGATGGCGGTGAGGTTCGAGCAGATCCAGTAGAACGCCATGCCGGCGGCCACGAAGAGGCCGAGCACGAAGGCGAGCGCCACGGAGAGGCCGTTGGTGGAGCGCTGCTCGGCCTTGGACTGCTCGCGCTGGAGCGGGTTGATGTGGTTCTGCGCGATGCCGAGCGCCACGGCGGAGAGGGCCGCGAGCGCGGGCATTATCCAGCTCGCCCCGCCGTCTTCCACGGGCACCATGCCGAGGAACTCCGTGCCCGGCTGGCCGCCTTCCGTGATGAGGTGGATCACGTCCACGAGGCCGAAGAGGATGATCACCTGCACCGCGAGCGGGATGAGCGAGAGCATCGGGTGGTAGTGCTTCTCCTTGTAGAGCGCGGTCTGCGCCTCGCCGATGGCCTCGTTGTCGCCGAAGTGCGCCACCTTGATGCGGTTGATCTCGGGCATGATCTCCACCATGCGGATGCAGTTCGCCTGCACCCAGAGCGCGAGCGGCATGAGCACGACCTTGATGACGACGGTGAAGAGGAAGATCGTCACCCACCAGTTGCCCGTGAGGCCTTGGATGGGCCAGAGGATGAGCGCAAAGAGGTCGGAGAGCGGCTGGAGCATGGGATACCTGCCATCACGAGGACGGTTACCGAGTGAACGCTAGCCATTCGCGTGCGCAGGCGTCAAGCGCGGGGCGAGGAGCCTGGCCCGCCTGGCGCGAGCGCGTAGCAGCTTGCGCCGGGCGCCCGAGAGCCTTGCGCCGGGGTGTTGGCCACCTGGCTGCCACGTAGCGCCTTCCGCCGGGCGCCCTAGCGCCTTGCGCTGGGGTGTTGGCCACCTGGCTGCCACGTAGCGACTTCCGCCGGTCGCTCTAGGGCCTTGCGCCGGCTTTCTCACCGCCTAGCGCCTTGCGCCGGTCGCTCTAGGGCCTTTCGCCGGCTTTCTCACCGCCTAGCGCCTTGCGCCGGTCGCGCGTTCCCGGCGGAAGGCTCTCCATGGCCCGGCCGAAGCCGCTACAAGGCCCATTGACCGGCCCAAGCAGCTACGCGGCGAGAACCTCGCATCGGCGCAAGCCCCTACGCGCCACCAAGACCGGCCGAAGGCGCTTGGCGATAAGGACCTGCGGCCATTGCCCAATGCCCATTGCCCAATGCGGGGATCGTGCACATCAACACCGCCTTATCACGTACTCATGGGTAGCTTTGGCATGAGTACGTTGAGCATCTCGAAGAGCCCCGCCATGCGCGGATGCGCGATGACGGGGTCCTTCCCGCTAGGTTGCCCTCGAGGCTGAGGACCGGAACCCGAAGGTGGCGCCAGGCGGGTGGCGTGCGCGCTTGTGGCGTATGCCGTGCCTGGCTGGGTCGAGCGCGTGCGCGCGGGGCCTTGGGCGCGAAATCTGCGAGGCGGCCGGAGGTGGCCGAGGTGCCAGGCATGGCCGGTGGCCGGTGGCCGAGGTACCGGGCTTGGCCGTGTGGCCGGTGGCCGGGACGCCGGGCGTGGCCGCGTGCCGGGGTTACCAAGGAGCCGAACGATCCGGCGGCCGATGGCCGGTTGCCGCAGATTGCGCGCCTAAGGCCGGGGGGCCGTCGCCCCCCGGCGTAAGCGCTTCCGCCAAGACGCGTCTGCTAGGAACGCGTCTCCGCGGTCGTACGACGAACAGGT
>CANQNP010000063.1 GCA_947625235.1 uncultured Atopobiaceae bacterium
ATGGACATCCGCAAGCGCATCTACACCTACCCCGACATGGGCAAGAAGGCCTACTTCGTGTGCATCCCCACGAGCTCCGGCACGGGAAGCGAGGTCACCCCCTTCGCCATCATCACCGACGCCGAGACCGGCGTGAAGTGGCCGCTCGCGGACTACGAGCTCATGCCCAACATGGCCATCGTCGACGTGGACAACATGATGAGCCAGCCCAAGGGCCTCACGGCCGCCTCGGGCCTCGACGTCCTCACGCACGCCCTCGAGGCCTACGTCTCCATCATGGCCACCGACTTCTCCGATCCCTCGGCGCTCCAGGCCATGAGGCTCGTCTTCGAGAACCTGCCCGCCGCCTACGACAAGGGCGCCGAGGATCCCCAGGCCCGCGAGCGCATGGCGAACGCGAGCTGCCTCGCCGGCATCGCCTTCTCGAACGCGTTCCTCGGCGTGAACCACTCCATGGCCCACAAGCTCGGCGCCTTCCACCACATCCCGCACGGCGTGGCGAACGCCGTCATCCTCACGCGCGTGATGCGCTACAACTCGGCCTCCGTGCCCACGAAGATGGGCACCTTCCCGCAGTACGCCTACCCGCACGCGAAGGAGCGCTACGTGGAGGCCGCGCGCTACTGCGGCGTCACGGGCGCGGACGACGACGAGGTCTTCGAGAACTTCCTCGCCAAGATCGACGAGCTCGTCACGCACTGCGGCGTGCCCCTCACGATCGCCGAGCTCGGCGTTTCCGAGGAGGACTTCCTCGCCACGCTCGACGAGATGGTGGAGCAGGCCTTCAACGACCAATGCACCGCCGCGAACCCGCGCTACCCGCTCATGAGCGAGATGAAGGAGCTCTACCTCGACGCCTTCTACGGGCGCCCCGCCTCGAGCTACGAGGCGTAAGTCCCGCCCACGTCCCATGCCACGCCCGTTTACGAAGGAGTACCCCATGGCTTCCATGCAGGAGATCGTCAAGCGCCAGAACAAGGTCGTCTATCGCGAGGGCGATGAGATGATCAAGGTCTTCAACGAGAACAAGCCCGTCTCCGACATCTTCAACGAGGCGCTGAACCTCGCGCGCGTCGCGGAAGCCGGCATCAACTCGCCGAAGCCCGTCTGGGTGAAGCGGGTGGACGGCGACTGGGCCTTCGCCACCACGCGCATCGCCGGCAAGGCCCTCGACGACCTCATGGCCGAGCATCCCGAGAAGCTCGACAAGTACCTCAAGCTCTTCGTGGACTTCCAGGTGCGCATCCACGGCTACCGCGCGCCGCTCCTCCAGCGCCAGAAGGACAAGTACACGCGCATGATCAAGAGCCTCACGGACATCCTCGACGCCACCACGCGCTACGAGCTCGAGATGCGCCTCGACGGCATGCCGAACGAGGTGGAGGTCTGCCACGGCGACTTCAATCCGTCGAACGTGATCGTGGGCGACGACGGCGAGCTCTACGCCTGCGACTGGGCGCACGCCACCCAGGGCTCCGGCGCCGCGGATGCCGCGATGAGCTACCTGCTCTTCGAGCTCGAGGACCACACGAAGGCGGAGAAGTACCTCGACCTCTATTGCAAGAAGAGCGACACGCCGAAGCAGATCGTGCGCAACTGGCTCTCCATCGTGGCCGCGAGCGAGCTCTCCCGCCATCGCGAGGACAATCGCGAGTTCCTCCTCAGCTGGATCGACATCGCCGACTACCAGTAGAAACGTAGGGTTCACGCTCTTTTGTTGGGCCGGAGGGCAAGGCCACGGATGCGCGCGGTATCCGGACTCGCACAGATATGTTGAACCGGATGGCAAGGTCTCGGATGGCCGTGGTATCCGGACTCGCGCAGATACGTTGGACCGGATGGCAAGGTTCCAGATGGCCGTGGTATCCGGACTCGCGCAGATACGTTAGACCGGATGGCAAGGTCTCGGATGGCCGTGTCCTTCGGCCGTCCGAACCGCAGTCCATCCGGAGGGTTATAAGCAGCTCAAGGCGGATGCCTTGAGCTGTCACAAAGTGCCACCTTGGCCTGCGCAGCGCAGGCCAAGGTGATTACCGCCCTGCCGCATGGAAGCGTTTGTGACGCGGCCGAAGACCACGGCCGCATCCCAAACACTCCCATGCGGCGCAAAAGACCTTCCTCCTGTTGAACCGGATGGCAAGGTCTCGGATGCGCACGGTATCCGGACTCGTACAGATATGTTGTCCCGGATGGCAAGGTTCCAGATGGCCGTGGTCTTCGGCCGTCTGGACCGCAGTCCATCCGGAGGGCGCGAGAGCGGCCCAAGGCGCGAGCCTTGGGCCGCCGCTTTTTTTTGGTTCTCCCTCCTCGACGTAAGCGCTATTCCCGCACGTAGGTGAGGTAGTCGAAGGGGGTGCCGTCGGGGGTGGTGCCGCCGGGCTCGCGTGCAGCGAGGCGCCAGCCGCAGATGGCGTCGAGGTTGGGAAACCACGTGTCGGCGTCGGGGCGCCTCACGTGGTAGAGCGTGACGAGGCACTCGTCCACGCAGGGCAGGAGCGAGCGATAGACCGTCTCGCCGCCGATCACGAAGACCTCGTCCTCCTCGGGCGCCACGAGCGCCTTGGCCTCCTTGAGGCCGCGCGCGACTCGATAGCCCGCGCCGTCGCCCTCGGCGTGGCCGTTTCGCGTGAGCACGATGTTCTCGCGGTGGGGGAGGGGGCGCCCTCCAGGAAGGCTCTCGAGCGTGCGGCGTCCCATGATCACGGTGTGGCCGGTGGTGAGGCGCTTGAAGCGCTTCAGATCGTCGGGGTTTCGCACGAGCATGTCGCCATCCTTGCCGATGGCCCAGTCCTCGGTGACGGCGACGATGAGCCGATACTTCGCGCGATGGTCCATGGGCGTCCTTGCGATGCGGAGGAGGGGAAGGCCGAGCTAGATGGCGACGGGGATGTCGCGCACCTGAGGGCCGGTGTGGTAGTCCTCGACGATGAGGTCGTCGGTGGTGAAGTCGTAGAAGTTCGTGATGTCCGGGTTCAGGCGCACCTTCGGCGCCGCGTAGCGGGGTCGCTTGATGAGCTCGCGCACGATCTCCACGTGGCGATCGTAGATGTGCGCGTCGGCGATCACGTGCAAGAGCACACCCGGCACCATGCCGCTCACCTGCGCCACCATCATGAGGAGGAGCGCGTACTGCGCCACGTTCCAGTTGTTGGCCGTGAGCACGTCGTTCGAGCGCTGGTTGAGCACCATGTTGAGCACGAGCGGCCCGGGCTCTGCGCCTGCGCTTCGGGGCTGCGTGACGTTGTAGGTCACCCCGTAGGCGCAGGGATAGAGCCCCATCTCGGAGAGGTCGGCGAAGGTGTAGGTGCTCGTCATGATGCGACGCGAGAACGGCGTGTGGCGAAGGTCGTAGAGCACCTTGTCCATCTGGTCGAAATCGCCCTCGGGATAGTGCGCCACCTGGCCGATCTGGTAGCCGTAGGCCTTGCCGATGGTGCCGGCGTCGTCGGTCCACTCGTCCCAGATGTGGCTCGAGAGGTCCGCCACGCGGTTCGACTTCTTCTGGTAGATCCAGAGGATCTCGTCCATGGCGCTCTTGAGCGCGGTCCTGCGAAGGGTGATGGCGGGGAACTCCTCGCGAAGGTCGTAGCGCGCGGTGGCGCCGAAGACCTTGATCGTGTAGGCCGGGGTGCCGTCGGCCCAGTGCGGACGCACGAGCTCGCCTTCGGTGGTGGTGCCGTGCTCGAGGATGTCCTCGCAGAGCGCGACGAACGCGTCATCGGCCTTCGACATGGGATAAGCCTCCTTCAGGCGGGCGCGGGTAGGGCCGTGCGAGCTAGGGAACCTGCGTGGGGGAGAGGCTCGCGCGGGCCTCGGCGAGCGAGTCGAAGTAGCCCCAGCCACCGCGGTCTCCGTCGTCGAAGTACCAGTCGTCATAGCCCCAGTCGTCGTAGTACCAGTCGTCGTAGCCGTAGTCGTCGTAGTCCCACATGAGGCTCGAGCCGGAGTTGCCGAGGTACTGCTCGCGAAGGGCGGCGTAGAGCGGCCCCTGCATGGCGCCTGCGATGAAGCTTGTGAGGGCGAAGGCGATGAGGGCGAGGAGGGCGACGATCCCGAGCGAGAGCACCACGGGGAAGGCCCCGGTGCGGTTCTCCTCGTGGTTCGTGGTCGCCGATTCGCTCTCGACCGCCTGCGGTGCGTGGATGAGGCCCTGCTGCTCGTCGTACATGGCATCCTCGATTTCTCGCCGCGCTCGGGCGGGAGCGCTCGATCCGCACGGCTGCACGGAATTCTACTCGCCCCCGCACCGGGAAGCACAAGTCCGCAGCAAATCAGTCGGCCCCCGCAAGACAGTAGGGACGGTTCTTTTGCCGTGCGGCAAGCCGTCTACCAGCGCCTTTGCCAAGACAAAGGAACCGTCCCTTTCGTCTTGCGACGTTTGCCCAGCTAGACGCGCTGCGCGCAAGACAAAAGAACCGTCCCTTTCGTCTTGCGGGCGGTTACGGGTATCTATCGATCGTGCGAAGCCCGTTTCGCTCGCACACGTGCTCGCGTGAAAGGTGGATCCCATGAGCCTCTTCTTCGCCGTTCCCGCGCCCGAGGGCGTGCGCGATCATCTCGCCGAGTGCATGGCGGACGTGCGGCGCCTCGCCCCGGAGGCCACGATCGTGAGGCCCGAGAACTGGCACGTGACGCTCGCCTTCCTCGGAAGGGACCTCGACAAGGACGAGGATGCGGTGGCGCGCGCGAAGGCCGTGCTCGAGGCGCTCCCCGTGGAGGACTTCACCTTCGATGTGCAGGGAATGGGCTACTTCCCCACGCGCCAGCCAAACCAGTGCATCGTCTGGGCGCACGTGGAGGACGTGCACGGGCTCCGGCGCCTCCACGAGGATCTCACCGCGCTCCTCAAGCGCGAGGGCTTCGAGCTCGCGCATCAGGCGTTTCGCCCGCACGTGACGCTCGCGCGCAAGGTGAACCGCATCGCCGCGGCGGAGCTCTCGGAGATCGAGTTCGAGGAGTTCTCCTATCCCGCACCCGCGGGCGAGGTGCAGCTCCTTCAAGGCGCGCAGGTGGCGGGCGGGGTCGCCTACGCACCCCTCGCCTCCAAACCACTCGCGTAGGGCGGCTCCACCGGGCAAACCGCGAGCTTTTCTGCCATGCTTCTCGAGATAGGGGCAGGAGGCGAGCGTGGCGACGTATCTCTTAAGCGATGTGCATGGCCATCGGGCGGCGCTGGAGGCGGTGCTCGAGAAGGTGCAGCCGTCGTCCGACGACGTCTTCTACATGCTCGGCGACATGACCGATCGCGGCCCCGACCCCATCGGCTCCATCGAGGTGTGCGCGAGCCTCCCGAACGTGACGATCCTCCTCGGAAACCACGAGGACATGTTGCTCAACTGCGTGGCGCAGAAGGGCATCAGCCTCGAGGACGAGTTCCTCTGGATGCTGAACGGCGGCCACACCACCATGAAGGGCCTCCATAGGCTCTCGAAGCAGCAGCGAAACGAGCTCATCGACTGGCTCCGCGCCCTTCCGCGCTACGCGATCGTGGAGATGCCCGAGCGCATCTACGTGCTCGTGCACGCGGGCATCCGCCCCGGCATCGGCCCCGTGCCCGAGGATGGCGTGTGGGACGAGGAGGCGCTTTCCGCGATGCTCGAGGCGCAGACGGACGAGGACCTCACGTGGATCCGCGACGAGTTCTGGGGCCAGCCCACCGGGCTCGTGAACGAGCAGGGCGAGGGCCCGGTGGTGATCGCCGGCCACACCCCGAGCATCTACTGCGTGACGATGGCAAACGGCGCGAGCGGCGGGGCGACCGACGAGCACGGCCTCGGGCAGATGCTCTTCATCGGCGCCTCCGAGGCCACGGGCGGCGTGGCGGACAAGATCTGCATCGACGCCTGCGCGGCCGCCGGGCACGGCCAGGGGCAGGTGGGCATCCTTCGCCTCGACGATTTCGAGACCTTCTACGCGCCGATCGAAAAAGGCGAATAGTGCGCGTCCTCGTCTGCCCCGATTCCTTCAAGGGAACGCTCTCGGCTTCGCGCGCGGCGGAGATCATCGCGCACGCGGCCGAGCGGTCCGCGGAAGACATCGAGGCCATCCGGCTGCCCCTCACCGACGGCGGCGACGGGGCGCTCGAGGCGCTTGCCGCCGACGGCGCGGGGTTGGAGATCCTCGAGGCCGAGGTTACGGGCCCGCTTGGCGGCCGCGTGCTCGCGCGATGGGCCAAGGGCGAGGCGGGGATCGCCTTCATCGAGATGGCCGAGGCATCCGGGCTCTCGAAGCTCGAGGGCGCGGCGAATCCGCTCGCCGCCTCCACCTATGGCACGGGCGAGCTCCTCCTCGCGGCCCTCGACGCCGACTGTCGCGAGATCTCGATCGCCCTCGGGGGATCTGCCACCAACGACGGCGGCATGGGCTTCGCCGCAGCGCTCGGCGCGCGGTTCCTCGACGCTGGGGGAGAGGTGCTCGAGCCCTCGGGCGCGGCGCTCGCGCGCGTGGCCGAGGTGGACCTCTCGCGCCTCGATCCTCGCCTCCAGGAGTGCGAGATCACCATCCTCGCGGACGTGGACAATCCGCTCCTCGGCCCCGAGGGCGCGACCTTCACCTTCGGGGCGCAGAAGGGCGCCACGCCGGAGGTGCTCGAGGCGCTCGAGGCGGGCATGGCCACCTACGCCCGTGCGATGGCCGAGGCGACGGGTCGCGCGGTTGCCGACGCCCCCGGTGCGGGCGCTGCGGGCGGCCTCGGCTTTGCGTGCCTCTCGCTTGCGGACTGCACGCCCACCCGCGGCATCGACGGCGTGCTCGACCTCCTCGACTTCGACGGCACCCTCGCCACGGTGGACCTCGTGGTCACGGGGGAGGGCCACGCCGACGCACAGACCCTCCATGGCAAGGTGGTGGCGGGCGTGCTCGAGCGCTGCCAGGCGGCGAAGGTGCCCTGCGTGGCCATCGTGGGCGCCATGGACGAGGACGCCACGGCCCTTCTCGACGCCGGCCTTGCGGCGATCGTGCCCTGCGTGATCGAGCCGGGTGCCGATGCCGCCCTCGCGAACGCCGCCCGCAACCTCCGCCTCGCCGCCGCCCGCACCTTCTCCCTCATCGCCCTCGGCCGCGCCCTCGTCCTCGACAAATAGTTTGGTCCGGATGGCAAGGTCTCGGATGCGCGCGGTATCCGGACTCGCGCAGATATTGCCCCGGATGGCAAGGTCTCGGATGCGCG
>CANQNP010000064.1 GCA_947625235.1 uncultured Atopobiaceae bacterium
ACGCCCACTGGAGGTGCCTCGTCCCCCATTCGCTGCCACCCCGCGCGGTGCCTGGCTGCGGCGGCGCGGCTAGGAGGGCCGCGCCGCAGCCACCGGTTTGCGGGTAGGAGGTAATAGGGGTTTCGCCACCAGTGCTCACGGGCTGGCGGCGCCTTCGGCGCCCCCAGCCCTCGCCGCACTCGCCGCGGCCCCGGAGATCTCCTAGTAGGTCTTCGAGGTCAGGTAGCCCGTGCTTTCCTCGTCGTCCAAGCAGAAGCGCTCGCCATCCGTGTGCTCGGGGCTGTACGGCGTCTTGTTGCCACCGACGAGCTTCGTGCAGCCCTCGAACATCTCCTCGCTCTTCGTGAGCGTCGGCTTCTGCCAGGTGCTATCCGCGTAGATCGTCTGGAGCTTCTCGTCTTTCCAAAACATGCGGTAGGTGTCAGTCAGCTTGCTCGGGTCGAACTTGTTGAGGTCAATCTCCTCGAGCTCGGGGCATTCGGCGACCATGTAGGAAGCGCTCACCACGTTCTTGAGCTTCTCGAGGCCCGAGATCTTCTTCAGGTTGGTGAGCCCGTCGAACCAGTTGTCGCAGTGGATCTCGCTCGCGTTGAAGCTCGGCACGTTGCGGATGTTCACGCGCTCGATGTCGGCTGCGAAGCTCGCGTAGAAGCGTCGCGCCCAGATGTTCGAGCTATTGACGCAGAGCGAACCCGAGCACAGCACTGGTCGGGGATCGTCTTCGCTCGCATAGTTGTTGAACTCGAGTACGCCGTTCGCGTAGAGCTTTCCCGGTATCCACTCCCGTTGGTCGTTCTCCGGATCCGTGAGTGCTCCGCCGTCGCCGAGTTTGAGTGCGGTGTAGTCCGCCGAGCTATAAGTGCTAGGCGACCATCCCGTTCCTCCTATGAGGTCGTTGTTTTCGTAGAGCACATCTTCGCCCTCGGTGAAGGGCGGCTCGTAGCCAGTGTTGACATAGATGCTCACGAGGTTCGAGCATCCGCTGAAGAGCTCTCCCACGGCGGTGGTGTTGAGGTACTGGAAGCCATAGACCTCTTTGAGGCCCGTGCAACCATAGAAGAATCCCGCGAAGGTGTTCATGGGCGCGTTCTGGAAGCTCTCGTCGAAGCGCGCGATCGCGATGTTCGTCGTGAGCGGATCGAATGACCAGCCCCATGGCTTTTGCATGCTGCTCATGTAGCCGTCGGGGTTGATCTCGTAGCTGAGGGCGACCTTCTTTCCCGAAGGGCTCTTCGAGTTCTCGAGGTAGGTGAGCTCGATCTCGGTGCAGTTCTCCAGGAAGAGCACGCGTGGCTTCAAGCCCAGATTGAACTCGAGATCGAGGATCGCCTGGGCGAGCTCCTCCGGCTTGTACTCGGTCGAATCGCCGTTCTTCGCGCGCACCGCGTTCGCGATCTCGTCGAAGATGCCCGGGTCGATGGTGCCCACGCAGGGCTCGCCGTAGCCGAGCTGTGTGCCGGTCTTCTCCTTGGAGCCGTCGAGCGCCTCTATCGCCGCCGGCATCTCCGAGGGCTTGTAGAGGGTGTCCTCGCCGTTTTGCCAGCGGATGGCGTTCGCGATGTCGGTGAGCACCGAGGCGTTCACGAGTTGCTTGGGCATGCGGTATCCCTCCTAGAAGCTCGCCTGGTTGAGGTCGGCGAGGCAGTCCGTGATGTGCTCGATGTCAGTCGCGCTCGCGTAGCCGCTGAGGTCGATGGAGAGCTGCCCGTCTTGGAGCGTGAGCGGCGCTTGCGCCTCAAAGGAGGCCGCCGGCCCCGGATCTCCCGGCTCGCCCTTCTCGCCGTCCTTCACGGTCACCTTCGTCGTGCCCGTCGCGTCCGTGATGGTGATCTCGGCGCCGCCGTCGACGCGTTCGACCTTCGCCTCGGGGCTCACGCCGTCCTTGCCAGGTTGCCCATCGGCTCCCGGCTCGCCCGGCGTGCCCGGCGTGCCCGGTGCTCCGTCCTTGCCCGCGGCACCGTCCTTGCCCGGCTCTCCTTGGGGCCCGCGTACGAGGCCGAGGTCGATTTCCTTCTGCGCCATGTCAGCCCTCCTCGGCGGCTTGGCTCTCGTAGGTCCAGATGAGGTGCCCGTCCTCGTCGACGTGCATCGAGGGCGCGCCGCTCGCGTCGTCGTAGATCTCGTAGAGGTGCCCGTCCTCGCGCACCTCGAAGACGACGGGGCCCGCGCCGCCGCCACCGCCTCCGCCGCCCCCGCTTGGGCAGGGCCCGAAGGTGCCGGTCCCGAGGAGCACGTCTGTTGCGCTTCCCGTGAGTTGCCTGAGTAGTCCCGCCGCCTCGACGCTCGCGAGCTCGGTGGTCGTGGCGTTCTCGCCAGGAGGCCCTTGCGTGCCCTGCGGCCCTGCCGGCCCCGGTGGCCCTTGCAGGTCGGTTTCCGTCGTGCCGGAGGCGCTCGTGAGCGTGAGCGTCGTCCCCTCCCATGAGTGCGTCACGGAAGTGCCGGCATCGCCCTTCGGCCCGGCCTCGCCCTTGGGTCCCGCAGGCCCCGGGCTTCCCGTATCGCCTTTCGGCCCCTCGGGCCCCTCGGGCCCGCGCTCGCCCTGGGCGCCGGTTGCGCCGGTCTCGCCTCGTGGCCCTTGTGGTCCAGTTTCGCCACGCGGCCCTTGCGCGCCGTCGAAGTCGCCGCGCTCTGCCGCCGCCTTGAGGTCGTTCGCGGTTGCCTGCGCGTTCGTGGCCGCCGTGTCGGCCCTCCCTGCGGCGTCGTTCGCCGCATCCGCAGCTTCGTCGGCCTTGTCTGCCGCGGTGCCCGCGCGCTCGCCCTCGTCTGTGGCCTTGCGCGCCGCATCGCTCGCCTCGTTCGCGGCATCTCGTGCCTGCCTCGCCATCGTGTTCGCGAGGTCGGCCGCCCGCCTCGCCGCATCGTCTTCGACGGCGCCCGCCTCGAGGGCGCGCTCCACGAGCACGACGAAGGTCTTCGAGGAGATCTCGCTCTCGTTCGCGAGGTGGATCACGAACTGCGCGTCCACCGTTCCCCGCACCGCCTGCATCGCCGCCGGGTAGTAGACGGAGCACTGGTAGTCCTTGAGGATCGATCCCGGCATGTCCTCTCGTCCGCGTGCGCCGCTCACGCGGTGCTTCCAGAGGAACTCTCCGTAGGTGCCCTCCTCCCACGGCACCATTTGCCCATCGCGCTTGATGAAGAGGGCGATTCCACGCCCTTCCTCGTCTGCGGGGGAGGCGATGAAGGGCTCGAAGAAGTCCTGGTCGGTGAGCTCCCAGATGACGGGCTTCAAGCCGTCCATGGCGTCGGTCGTCGCGCTCATCTAGAAGCTCACCTCCGCAAGGTCCGTGAGGCCGATGTAGGTGTCGCTGAAGGCCTGCCCGAGGTCGTCCTCGACGGTCGTTTGCACCGTGCCTGCCACCTCCTCGCGCGTCGGTACCTCCATGAGGCGCTGCGAGAAGGGGTCGGTGCCGCTGTCGAGGTCCTCGAGCAGGCTCGCGATCGGCGCGGCGCTCTCTGCGAAGGTCGAGATGTCTTTGGAGGCCTGCGGTTTGGGTCGGTTCAGGGTGAGTTCCTCGTAGCCTTCGCTCGGGTAGCGCACGCGCCGAATTACCCGGAGCATCGCATCCAGTCCCACGCTCGGCGCGATGGTCTGCACGTAGTCGCCGAGGCCGAGCGCATCTCCCATCGAGGGCACGATCACGCGGTAGGACAGAGCTGGTCGCTCGATCTTTTGGAGCGCTTCTTCGGTGGCGTCGAGGAGCTCCACCTTGTCGTCGATGGTGGGGAAGATCACCTCGCCTGTCGAGGGCAGCATCACGGGCTCGCCGCCTTGCCATGCGCCCTGGAAGATGCCCCAGGTCTTCGTGGCCTCCTCGTCCTCGACGGTGCCCCACGTATGGCCGAGCACCTCGTTGAACTCGAGGCGCCGCTTGTAGCCGCCCGTCCAATTGCCCTCGTCGTCGACGTTGGGAAGCGAGACGCCGAGGCCCTTCAAGGCGGAGTAGACGTCGGTTGCGAGCACGCTCTTCGTGATGGAGAGGAGGTTCTTCTGCTCCTCAATCCGAAGCGTCCGGTGCTCTCCGCGCTCTCGCCTCATGTCGAGCGTGCGCGAGATCGCGCCCTCGGCCGAGATGCGCGAGTGGGGCACGGGTTCGAGGCCCCACGTCGTCGCGAAGCGCCAGAGTGCCTCGAGGCGGCTTATGCGGTAGAGGTCGATGTTCGCGAGCTTCGTATCGTCCACTGTGCCCCGCGTCCAGGGCGTGCGCATGAGGATCTGCATGAGCACGTCTTCTGCGGGTTGGTTTCTCAGGAAGAGCGAGTAGAAGAGGTAGTCGTGCCGGAGATCCTTGAAGAGCGCGCCCTCCGCCTCGACGCGCACTGCGCCCTCGCTCGTGCGGTCTATCGCGCAGACGGCGAACTCATGCGGCTCCTCGTCGAAGTAGGCGAAGAGCCTGTCGCCCTTCTCGGGCTCTACGGTGGAGGTGAAGGTGAGCGTGTCCTCGCCCTCGAGCGCCTCCGCATGGCGTACGTCGCCAAGCACGGGGAGGTAGCCCTGCACGCGGTCGTAGCGGTCGAGCCAGAGTACCTTCGGCTCCCACGCGCTCATGCCCAGCACTCTCGGTACTCGATCGCCTCGATGTCGCAGTTGTCGTGTTCGACTTCGCACGCGCCCGGTTCGAAGGCGAAGAAGCTCGTGGTCACCACGAGCCGATCCATCGATCTCTCGTCGTCCACGTATACCTCGCGGTTCGCGCAGTCGAGGCGCACGTGCTGCCCCGCCGCGAAGGGCCCTCGCACTGCAAGCTCCTTCCGCGCATAGCAGATGCGCACGAGCGAGGCCTCGTGGGTCGTCACGGTGATGATGGGTTCGGTCGGCCACGTGCCGCCGACGGTGAAGCTTGCCTCCGCGTGCGAGTAGGCCGATCCCTTCGCGATGGGGTCGGTTGCGAGGAAGGTGAGGTCGCACGTCGCGTCGGGTTCCTTGGAGGTCCATGCGCTCGCCGCGGCGAGGATCGCGTGCTCGTAGTCGAGGCCGTTTGGCAAGGTGAGCGTCGCGCCTTCGGGAGCCGCAAGCGCGCCCGAGATGCGGCGCCGCACGTAATCGAGCTCGTCTGCGTCCGGCTGGTAGCCAAGGTCGAGGAAGAGGCGAACGCCGATCTCCTTCGGCGCGAGGAGCCCCGAGAGGATCGCTTCGCCGGGGCGTTTTGCCATCGTGCTCGTGCGCGCGATGGCGACGGGCCCTGCGGGCGGGAAGGCCTCGGCGCTCGTCCAGGAGGAGAGGTCGCATCCGTTGAACGCGATCGAGCGGCTCATGCGCTTCCCCTCGCGCGGAGCTCGCGGTTGGAGCGCCGCGCGATCTCCTCGTCCACCTGGTCAACGTCGCCCTCTGGCGCGATCGCGCGCGTGCCGCCGAGGCTCGTCGTCGGCGTCTTCTTGCGCTCTCGCGTGGGCTGCGCCTCGTAGAGGGGCTGAGGTTGCACCCACCGCTCGGCGCGCCTCATCGCACGCTCTCCCAAATCACTGTGAAGTCACATGTGAAGCCGCAGGTATAGCGCCCTGAATTGTCGCGCTCGGCGATGGTGGGCGCGTTTGGGTGGCAGGCGACGATGCGCGTATCGCGAAGGTGCCAGGGAAACTCCCACTCAGCCTCCTGGAGGATCCGCCGGCATTCGAAGGCCGCCTCTACTGCGTCGCCTTCGCGCTCGCGGCAGCAGGTGATGCCGATCGCCACGGATGCGCGCGTGTCGCCGTTCTCCTCCCGTGCGGTCGGCCCGAAGCCGATGTAGGCGAGCACGATGGGCTGAGGGCACACGAGCGCGCTCGGCGCCGAGAGGAAGACGTCGGCGATGCCCGCGCGCTTGAGGGTCGCCTTGGTGGAGGTGAGGATGTCTTTGGCCACGCTCATGCGACCGTGAGCTCCCAGTGGTTCACCTCGCCGATCGCGTCGCGGATCGCCCGCACGTCGCGCACCCAGAGCGAACGCCCGTGCCAGAGCACCCGCGCGCCCGCCGGCACCTCGAAGGCGCCCTCGCTCATGAGGGCGTCGATGTAGATGGTGCCGTGTCCCGCGTCCGCGCTTCGGTGCTCGTCGTCGGTTGCCGACTGCACGAGCTCGACGCGCACGTGGTCGATGTGGTGCTGCTTCAGGGGTTCGCCGTCTTGGGCGGGGAGCTCCACGATGACGTCATCGGCGAGCAAGCGGAGCGGGATGTGCTGCCAGGCGATCATCAGCACACCCCGGAGAAGGCGAGGCCGGTGCCGGTGAGCTCGTCCAGGGCCGCGCGCATCGCGAGTTCGCGCCCCGTGGCCTCGCTCGTCTCGTAGTGGGTGGTGCGGAGCTCGCCGAGCGAGAGCCCGGCCACTTGTCCCTCGCCATACTCGGCGATTGCCTCTGTCGCCGCGCAGATCGCGCGCAGGTAGGGCGTCTCGTCTTCGATGGTGGCCACGCACTTGTCGCAGAGCCAGCGCACGATGCGGTGGCCCGCCGGGAGCGCGAGCTCGAAGGCTCGCTTCGGCAGGCCACCGCCATAGGTTTCACGGTAGTAGCACCAGGTCGGCACCATTCGCTCGTCTGGGCACGCGTGCCCTGTCTCGTGCACCTCGCCCACGCTTGAGGCCTACTCAGTCGGCGCCTTGGAGACGGCGATGCCCGCCACCTTGTTGTCGAAGACGTCCACGATCGCGTACTTGCGGTACTTCATCATGTAGGCGTCCAAGTCCTCGAGCTCGTCGGGGGAGAAGACCCTACTCGCCACGTGCTTGTCGTACTTGATGATCGCGGACTTCTCGACGATGAGGTAGTTGAGGTCGGCCGCCTCGGCGCCCTTCGCGTAGCCGAACTCGCTGTCTCCCGTCTTGAGCTCGATGTCGGAGTAGAAGCGGGTCTGCGGCACCTCCCTGATCTCCACGAAGCGCTCGAGCACGCGGTTCGAGCGGGCGGGGTTCGCGAGGGAGTAGTCGTCGAGGATGCCCTTCAAGGTCGGCGTGATGAAGAGGTAGCGCGAGGTGGTGGTCACCTCGGCCTCGTCCATGGCGTTCGTCGCCTTGCGAAGCGACGCGAGGATGTCCGTCGCCTCGGCTTCGCCCAGGTCTTCCTCGGTCGTGGAGACGCCCGCGTGCGAGGCGATCTTCGCGAAGGTGAAGGCGTCGCCCTCGGGGGCCACCTGCGTGCGCTGGAGCTCGGCGCCCGCCGCCACGAAGCAGTCGAGCACGCC
>CANQNP010000065.1 GCA_947625235.1 uncultured Atopobiaceae bacterium
GCCCATCCCAGGGCCTCGGGCCTCTCGAGGTCCTCGGCGGCCAGGTCCTCCACGAGCCTCCTCACGGCTCCCTCGGGGCCGAGGAGGCCGTCGGGCACAAGCTGCGCGCACGCCTCGCAAGAATCGCCGAACACGCGCGGCAGCGCCTTCGCAAGCCCCGCGGATCGCGCAAGGAGCGCCTCGCGATGCCCCGTCGCCGACCCTTCGAGCGTCCCATCGCCACCCGCGATCTCGTCAAGCGTGGCGCCGCCTGCGGGAAGCAGCCCCTTGAGCTCGAGGAATCGCAGGGCGAGGAGGCGAATGCACCACTCGTACGCCACGCGCTCCACGAGCTCGTCGCTCGCCTCGATGTCACGCTCGCGAGCCCGTGTGCGCACGCCCGCCTCCAAGGCGGGGCGCGCCCAGCGGACGAATCGCTCGACGTGCCTCACGTCCACGCGCCGCTCCTAGGGGATCTTCGCGAGCACGGCACCGAGCTTCGCGTAGTTCGCCTTCACGCCGTCGTTCAGGTCGAGCTCGATCCTCTCGCGCGCGAGGCGGCGAACGCGCGCGTCATAGGCCTCGAGCTCGTCGAGCTGCTCGCACACGCGCGCAAGGCCCTTCTCCGCCGCGACGCGCGCCTCCCTCGAGGTGCCACGCGCCTTCCCCTCGAGTTCGGCGATCATCGCCTCGTAGAGGGCTCGCTGCCTCGGCAGGTAGTCCTCGTGCACCCGCGCAAGCAAACCGGGCGTATAGCGATGCACGGCGAAGAGCGCCGAGAAGCCGTGCCGCGCACCGGAATCGAGGAGCCAATAGATGGGACGCCGCTGGTAAGCCCTGCAGTGGTCCTTGAAGAACCCGCGGCGAAAGTACGAGCGGATCGCCTCGCGCAGCTCCCCACGACCTCCGAGCGCCTCGGCGATGAAGCGCAGGTTTTCCAAGAGATCCCCCTCGCCATACGCGGTGGCCAGGAAGTCGGCGAACGAGGCGACGACGTCGTTTCGCAGCGCGCCGTCGCCCGAGATCGCAAGGATGCCGTCGTCGCTGGGAAGCAGCGAGGGCTCCGGCACTTTCTCGAGGTAGCGCGCGAGATCGTCCCCCTGGTTCGCGAGGACGAGCCCGTCCACGTCGAGCGAGTAGCGCCCAAGCATGCAGCCCACGCCGTAGCTCACGAGGGCCACGATCTCGTCGCGCCTCGTCCGCACGAACTTCCCGCCCTTGAGCGATTCCGGGATGTCACGCTCGCGGTCGAAGATCCGCGCGACGGAGACGAAGCGCTCCTCCACGGCTATGGGCACCTCGCCCTCCATGCCGTAGACGCGGGCGAAGATGCGGTTCAGCTCCTCCTCGTTGGCCTTCAGCCGCTCGAAGCGCGCGTTCGCCTCGGCCTTCCTCGCCTCGTAGCACTCAGCGACGAGCATGGACCCGCTCCGCCGGAGCGTCGTCGCGTCGCACCACATGCAGCTGCGCGACACCCATCCTGCGCTCCTCATCGTCTCGTCCGCGACCTCGGCCGTGCCGCTCGTCCCTCACGCGCCCCTCGCTGAAGGACCGGCGCATCCCCCTACGCAGGCACCATACCATCGCCGCCGCCCACGAGCCCGCCACGGCGCCCACGAGCCCAATTCGCCATGCCGCCATCAGGCCCGCTCCCTCGCACGGTGACGCTCGCCGCGGGGCGTTTGGCCTACGCTTTCCCCAGAAAGGTTCCAGTTGGCGAGGAGGAGGTCCCGTGGGCCAGTGCGATTGGTCACTCGCGAGCGATGCGATGCGGGCCTACCACGACCGGGGATGGGAGCCAGCCGCTTTATCGGTACCAGTACCATCCATAACTCCCGATTTTAGCCACTAACAGCCAAAGTATCACGTGATACTTTGGCGTAGTATGGTCGTAGTAATGAGTTCGTCCTGAAGATGATACTGATAGGAGCCCCGTGGATCGCTTTCTGATGGATCGCCTTCTCGCGTGGAAAGATTCCCCGCGTCGCAAGCCGCTTCTCCTGAACGGCGCGCGGCAGGTGGGAAAGACGTGGCTCCTTCGCGAATTCGGACGGCGCTCCTTCGACAACGTCGCGTATGTGAGCCTCGACCACAACCCCGCCATGCGGGCGAGCTTCGAGCTCGACTTCGACGTCGTTCGTCTTGTGCGCGATCTCTCGGCCGCAGCAGCCCAGCCCATCGAGGCGGGGCGGACGCTCGTCATCCTCGACGAAATCGGCGAGTGTCCGAGTGCGCTCACCTCACTCAAGTACTTCTGCGAGGAGATGCCCGAACTCGCCATCGCCACCGCGGGCTCGCTCCTCGGCATTCGCTTCGATCGTGGTACCGGCTTTCCCGTGGGCAAGGTCGATATGCTCGACCTGCGCCCCATGAGCTTTAGGGAGTTCCTCGATGCCATGGGCCAGAGGGAGCTGCGGCTCCTCGTCGACGAGGGCAACCCCGCCTCGATCAACTCCTTCTCGGAAAGGCTCGCGGCACTGCTCAAGCAGTATCTTGTGGTGGGCGGCATGCCTGAGGCGCTCCAGTCTTTCGTCGATACCTCCCACCTCGGCAACGCTCGCGAAATCCAGTGTGCGATCCTCGCCGGCTACGAGGCCGACATCTCGAAGCACCTGAGGGGTGTGGATGCCGAGCGCGCCATCGCCGCGTGGAACTCGATCCCTGCCCACCTCGGACGCGAGAACAAGCGCTTCGTCTTCAGCCGCATACGCACCTCCGCCCGCGCGCGCGACTACGAGGCGGGCATCACGTGGCTCGAGCAAGCAGGGATCGCGATTCGGGTGCCGAGGGTCTCCGAGCCGCTCCTTCCACTTCGCGACTACGCAGACAACTCCATCTTCAAGCTCTTCGCCCTTGACGTAGGGCTGCTCGGGGCGATGGCAGACCTTGATCCTCGACACGTGCTCGATGGCAACTCGCTCTTCGAATGGTGGCGCGGGGCGCTCACCGAGCAATACGTGTGCCAAGAGCTCCTGGCCGAGCTCAACCTCAAGCCCTTCTATTGGTCGGCGCACGACTCGAGCTCAGAGGCCGATTTCCTCGCCCAGCGCCATGAGGACGTGTTCCTCATCGAAGTGAAGGGCGGTTCGGCCGTGAGATCGAAGAGCCTGCGGAAGATCAGCGAGCGTTTTGAGTGGCTGAAGCCCGTGCGCCTGAGCCCCGCTCCCTTCGTGGACCAGGGATGGATGAGGAACATCCCGCTCTACGCGATGGGCTCGAAGGCGATGTGGACGTCCTCCGAGGTGCGCGGGGGTGGCACGTCGCGCGGGGAACACGCAGCTTCCACGCAACCAGAGCTGTCGACGAGGGAGGAGCGCATCCTCGAGCTCCTCACGCACGACACGACCCTCACCTACGACGGTCTTGCCAAGGAACTCGGCGTGGGGAGGGCCACCATCGCGCGATCCATCCGCCTTCTTCGAGGCAGGGGCCTCCTCACCCGCGTCGGCGATCCGCGTACCGGCAGGTGGGTGGTGAAGGAGTCCTAATCTGGGCCCCTGCCCAGCCTTGCATTTACGTTTGCACGGAAATCCCGACGATGTGTGAAGTGGATCGATCAGGCGGAATCTCACGGGAATCTCGACACAAAACCCTTCCCCCAAGGGGCGTTGCACGTGATGAACAAGAACGCCGCATACTTGAATTCGCGAAGCGCCTCGGAGCGGTGAGCGCGCGAGATGTTTCTGATTATCTCGGCGTATCGCACAGTCAAGCGTATAACCTCCTGCGCTCGCTCATGGAGAAGAGCCTCATTCGGCGGGAAGGCAAGGCGCGCTCGACTGTCTACATTCCAGCGTGAAGGCGTCACGCATTGAAAGACAGCCCGGCATGCCCCCGCTATCCGTGGGATTAATGTGAGGTATGCCGCGGTCAGCTCCTGGGGTAATGACGATCTCATCGGGCATCTTGGAGAACCCGGTCTATTGAGGCGTCGTAGAGGGGCATGGTCTCGCCGTTTTGGACTTGCACTTCGGACGTGAGGTGCGCCTCGTAGTGAGTGACCATCTCCGCTCGAGCGCAGAGCCGGTCGTAGAGAGCGAGCGACTGGTTGGTATCAGGATGTCGCATCTCCTTCCTCTACTGGACATTTTTCTAAGTACCGAGTATTTTGTCCAGTAGGGGCGCTTGATTTCCCGCCATGCGCCGCGACCACCAGACGATACCTTGAGATTCGGAGGCCCGTCACGAACGCAACGAGCCATAACGCCATCGATCGGCGTGCGTACCTCGATCGGCTTCTCTCCTTGCGAGGCAACGGCTCAGTGAAGGTCATCACGGGCATTCGTAGGTGCGGTAAGACCTACCTTCTGTTCAACCTCTTTCGAAATCGGTTGCGCAAAGAGGGCGTCGATGCATCGCATATCATCGAAATCCGGCTCGATCGCATGAGGGATCTCGAGTTGCGTGATCCTAAGCGGCTCTACGCGAATGTCATGGAACATGTCATCGACGACGAACAGTACTACGTCCTCATCGATGAGGTGCAGGAAGCCATCTCGGCGGATGAGTTCAAGCATCTCGTGCAACGCCGCCCAATGATATACGCTGCACTAAATGACTTCTTGGCCGAGGAAAACCTCGACGTCTTCGTGACGGGAAGCAACTCGCGCTTCCTCTCAAGCGATGTGATGACGGAGTTTCGCGACAGGGGGACGGAAGTACGCCTCCATCCACTCACGTTCTCGGAATTCGCAGGCACATCACACGAGGATCCACGTGATTTGCTGGAGACGTATCTCGAATACGGCGGCATGCCGCGGGCAGTAGTGATGAGCGATGCCAACGAGAAGCGGGACTATCTCGAGGGACTTTTCGAGGGCACTTACAAGAGAGACATCATCGAGCGCTATGGCATTCGCAAGGGTGCTGAAATGGACGCCCTCATGAGCTTCGTCGCCTCGAATATCGGCAATCTCACGAGTGCTCGCAACATCGCCTCCGATCTCCGCAACGAAATGGGGTCCGACATTTCCCCCACTACGGTGATCGCCTACCTGCAATGCCTCTCTGAATCCTTCATCGTTGACGCCGTACCCTTGGATTCACTTCAAGGACGCGAGCTGCTAAGGCCACGTTACAAGTACTATTTCGAGGATGTGGGGCTTCGCAACGCTCGGCTTGGGTTCACGCAGGCAAACAGAAGCCAATTGCTCGAGAACGTCATCTACAACGAACTCGTCGCACGAAGATTCGACGTGCGCGTAGGGCGTCTCAGAATCTGGGACACCACAGGCGCAAAGCCCTGCTACAAGGACATAGAATGCGATTTCGTGGCGCGCCGCAGTGACGAGCGGTTCTATATCCAAGTGGCGTGGTCGATTGAAGATCCCGCAGTCGAGCAACGCGAGAAGCGCCCGCTCCTTGCCCTACGCGATGGCAATCCCAAAATCGTGGTCGTGGGCGATCGGCGGGGACGCGCGAGAGATCGCAACGGGATCCTCGTCATTGGCGCCATTGACTTCCTCACCGAGAGATTCTGAACGATCGCGTTCCCTCTTCCCCTACGCCTTCGCGAGGGCGGGCTGGGCGCCGGCGTCCTGGGGCGTGAAGACCTTCGTGAGGCGGGCGATCGTGCCGCGACTGGTATGCTTCTTCGAGATGTCCGCCACATCCACAACTTAACATGAGGAGTCCATGAGCTTAGAAATCAACACCTGCGAAATGTTGAGGATTAAAAACGAGAATGCTGCAACTGCGGAGATTGCGAAGAAGCTTGTCGATTATCTACAACAGCTCAATAGTAGAAAAGGTCTGGAATCGCTTTATGTGGGCAATCTTAGTCTTGATGTTGATGGGAAAAAGGTCCAGTTGGCGAGTGACGATGATGAGGTGGGGCCGCTTTGGTCCGAAGACGGCGAATTCACACAGTTAGTCGCTCGCATTCCTGAGGGAAAGGTGATTGCTTACGCGGCGAGCTTCACCGCCGAAGTCTATCTAGGCGTCGATTATGGCTACCACTATTTCCACGAGATTTTCGTAAATGCATCAAATGTCAAAGAATTGGCAGATTGCGTCACCTACAAGTGCCTTGAATATTATGACCAAGATGAAAACGTCATTTCCTATCGTCTAGAGCAGAAGGACGGAGAGCTGCTTCCTGAATATCCAAAGAGCACTGACGATCTGTCAATTGTTGAAGATATCACCGATTGGTATAGCAGCAACTTCTTCTGCGAGATCAGCTTCGACGAACCGATTGATGAAGATGTGCTGGAAGATTTCCAAGACAAACTGCAGGAAGCATATGGCGATTTTCCCGAGATAGAGGAAGACGATGACGTGACGCTCCTCATCGAAGATACCGTTGTCATCGCCGCCGACCAGATATCTCAGTTCGAGAAATACTTGCAGGCCATCAACGAATTTGCGAGCAACCGCAATGCGCAACTCTCATTGACGGCTACCTTTACGCCAGACGCCCAGTATGAATTTGCTCTCCTGTCATTCGCCACAGAGGATGGGGAGATCGTTGCGAGAGCGACAAGGTACTAGGGCGAGGAGTTAGGCCTTTCGACGGCATGGACTAGTGATATAGAACCATCTCAAATAGAGGGGAGCCATCTCCTGTGATGGCTCCCCTCTTGTGTTGCATCGACGATTAGCTGATCACCATTCGCTGACATACCAAACTACTACATGATTGCTGGCAACTGTGGTCTCAATAGTTTCAAGTTGCTTATGGAGAGTAGGTCCGACCGCATCGAAGATACCGCACATAGCCAGCCAATCGACCGTCACCTGGACCCGCGGCGAGCTCGTTCTATGCGCTCCTGAGCTTTTCTTGCCATCTCATTGTCGTATGCTGTTATATATTCATTCCAGTCGAAATCCGCAGACGCATACTCGTAAAGGGCATTCTTTCGCACCTTATCGCGACTAATCAGACCATTTTCGCAGGCACGTCGTAAAAGTGCGGATGCCCTGTTTGTTTTCTCGTCATGGACGAACTTGTCGTTGATTGTTTCGGCAGTAACAGGACGATCTAAAGTCATGATGTAAGCAACTATTTCGTTCATCAAAGCCACCTTCTCTTCACTTAGAACATCGACGAGTTCGCGTGGCTTCGGGCTGGAGTTGCCGACATTGGGTTTCCTATTCTTCTGGACATTATTCGACCTGTAGACCTTCTT
>CANQNP010000066.1 GCA_947625235.1 uncultured Atopobiaceae bacterium
AACCCCGACATCGTGATGGGCGTCTGCGGCGAGACCGGTGGCGATCCCACCTCGATCGGCATGTACTACGGCATCGGCCTCGACTACGTGTCCTGCTCGCCGTACCGCGTGCCGGTGGCGCGCCTCGCCGCCGCCCAGGCCAAGATCAAGGCCGCGGGCAAGATGGGCCACGTGGACAAGTAGTCCTCGCAGGCCATAGCGCTTGATCGATGGGGGAGGGGTCGCTCGCGCGGCCCCTCCCTTCCTTTGGCAGCAGCCGGGCAACGGTCTTGCGCTCGGGCGCCTCGCGGGATGCCGCGCAAGGGCGCCCCTCCGAGCCCGTGGAGGCGCGCTCCTTCGGCTAGACTGCTCTCGGCGTCTCTCGCGCCCGCAAGCAGGGATCGATGGATCGATGAGGCGGAGCGACTTCGGATGACACGGCGAACGGGCATCATGGGCTTCTTTCTCGCGCTTCTCATCGCGTGGGGATCCCTTGCGACGACGGCGTGGGCCGAGGGCGAGCGGCCGTGGCGTCCCCTCGACGAGGGCACCTACGCCATCGTGCCCGCCTCCGATCCCTCGCTCGCGCTCCAGGCCGACGGGATGAGCGTCTCGGTTGCGAGCGCGAAACAGGAGCCCGAGCAGGCATGGAAGCTCGCCTACGACGGGGAGGGCCACGCCCTGCTCACGTCCCTCTCCTCCAGCAAGGCGATCTGCACCGACGGCGAACGCATCCGCCTCACGTATGGCGCTGGGGGGGGGTCACCGTGTTGGGTCCTCGACGTCCAAGACGATGGGACGTTCTGCCTCGTCTCGGCTGAGGGCGGTCGCTGCCTGGAGGTGAGCGGCAGCGCGGTGTCCGGGGCGTCCCTCGGCATGGCGAGCGCCACCGGGAGCGAGGGCCAGCGCTTCTCGCTCGAAAAGGCGGATGTGATCGCCGATGGCGTCTACCGGATGGAATTGGGCAAGGGCACGGGGCTCGTCGTCGGCGTCTCGGGGGGCTCCACCTCGCCCGGAGCGCGGATCTCGAGCGTGCGTCCGGGAAGCGGCTTGGACCAGCGATGGCTGGTTGAGCGCGAGGCCGACGGCACCTCCACCTTCGAGACCCTCTCCTCGGGTCTCGTGCTCGCCGCCGAGGAGGCCGCGCCGGGTGCCGCCATCGTGCAATCGGGGCGGGGCGGCTCGTCTTTGCAGAGGTTCCTTGTCGAGCCGAAGGGCGGGGGCCTCTTCTCGCTTCGCCTGAAGGGCTCCGACCTCTTCGTCGGGCTCGCCTCGGAGGCGGAGGGCGCCTCGCGTCTCGTCCTCTGCGCTGCCGATGACGAGGCGGTGGCGGGTTTCCGCTTCACGACGGTGCCGCTCTTCGAGTCCGGCTACTGGCGCATCGCGCCCTTGGCGGACACGTCGAAGTCACTCGACGTGAACGAAGCCTCGGTGGCGGCGGGCGCGAACGTGCAGGTGTGGAGCGCCAACGACACCTTCGCCCAAACCTTCTACATCACGATGTACGGCGACGACGAATGCGAGTTCGGGCTCTGCGACATCGGGCGCGTCGTCGCCCCGCGCGAAGGATCCGGCGGCCTCTTCGCGAACGTCGAGCAGTGCGATCGCACGGGCTCCCCCTCCCAGCGCTGGAAGATTGCCTACGAAGGCGGGCGGGGCTTCTCCTTCACGAACGTGGCGTCGGGACTGCGCTTGGGCGTGGCGGGAAGGGGCATCGCCGAGGGCGCGAACGTCGAGCTCCAGATGCCTGTGAATGGCGACCAGCAGCGCTTCACGCTCGTGAGGAGCAGCTACAAGGAGCCGACTTCCTACTACGGCTTCCAGAACCCGTCCGGCTACTACCAGGTGTCGAGCGAATCCGTGTGGTTCCCGCATCTCGGCGAGGGCATCTTCGGCTATCGCACCGAGTCGCGCATCGGCAAGGCGGCCACGAAGGACGATTGCCTGAACGCCATGATCGGCCGTGCCTACGACTACCTCGGCACGCGCTACGTGTGGGATTACTCCTGCGCGCCGGGCGTGGGCGTGGATTGCGCGGGCCTCGTGCTCCAGTGCCTCTACGTCACGGGCATGGACATGAGCCCGATGAATCCGTGGGACCACTACTACACGCCTGGCCATGACCACTACGCGGTGTGGATGGCCGAGTCCAGCAAGTTCAAGCACGTGCCGTTCTCCGAGCGCCAGCGGGGCGACCTCATCTTCTATAGCGGGCACGTGGCCATCTACCTCGGAAACGACACGATCCTCGAGGCGAACCTGCCCTCCGTGCGCACGTCGAACGTCTATGCCCCCGGCACCGTCATCGGCGTCGCGCGGCCCTACATCTAGGCGCGGCCATGCCACGTCCGAAGCACGTGCCCAAGAAGGCGGGGCGCTCGGCCCTCGTCGGCGTCGCGGTCGCGGTCGTGGCCATCGTGGCGCTGCTCTGCGCCTGGGGATGGGCGAGCGGTTTCGGCGGTGCCCCGGAGGCCGAGGACGCCTCGAGCGCCGCCTCCTCGAGCGTCGACGCGGCCGAGGAGGCGTGGCCCTCGAGCGGGCTCGTCGCGGCGAAGGTGGGCGAGGTCACCATACCCGAGGATGAGGTGACCGAGGAGATCATGGATCTTCGGGAGTCCATGGGGCTCGAGAGCGCGGACGCGTGGAACGAGTTTCTGGATTCGATGGGCTATGAGCCCGAGACGCTGCGGGAGCAGGTGCTCACTCGTCGCGTGGACGAGGCCCTCATCGCCGAGGAATGCGAGGCGCGGGGCCTCGGCCTCTCCGACGCGGAGTTCGAAGCGGCCTTCGAGGAGGAGAAAGCCGGCTTCGCATCGGCCGACGCATGGAACGCGTATCTCGAGAACTACGGCATGGACGAGGCCGCCTTCAAGGAGCGCCTGCGGGCAAACCTGCTCTCGGAGCGGCTGCAGGGCGCCCTCGTGGCGCAGTCCCGCGATGGCTGGGATGAGCTCGACGAAGCGGAGCGGGAGCAGGCGATCCTCGGGGGCGCGGAGGTGCTCAACCAGTGGCTCGCCGAAAGGCGTGAGGAAGGCGGCGTGAGCGTCCAAGCGATGCCCGAGGACGTGCCCTACGGCAGGGCCTCGTGAGCTCGCTGGGGTCCGATTGCGCCGCCCTCGCCGCTATTGCCGCGTGAGGGAGACGGAACCCACGCCGCGCATCGCCTGGGCGCTCCCCTCTTCGGAGAGGGCGCTCACGGTGCCACCGAGCGAGACGGATGCGGGAAACGCCGAGGTGTCGGCCGTGAGGCCACACGCGTCGTTCGTGGCCCTCGCCCTCCAGCTCTGCGCCTCGTCGGCGCGGTAGCTGCCTTCGTCCTTGAGCTTCACGTCGCCGAAGGTGGCCCGCACCTCGTCTCCCACGGACGCTCCCGCCGCCTCGAGGCGGAGCTCCACCGCAGATCCGGCGAGGCCCGGGTTCTTCACGCTCTTCACGCGCACGCCGTTCACGTAGACGTCCACGACGCCCGTGGGCTGGATCTCCATGAGCAGCCGATACGTGGAGCCGAGCTCGCCGAAGCCGCAGGAAACGAGCTTCACGGCCTGGGAATCGCCGCCCAGGGCGTTTTCGATGAGGAACTCGACGGGACTTTCCGCGGGATCTCCGCCCGCGCGCAGGCCGAAGCGCACGCTTGCATCGCCCGCGGAGGCGACGAGCATGGCGCTCGCTCCCTCGCCCGTGCCGTCGAGGGAGACGGAGGCCTCAAGGGCCCCTTCGGATTCCTCCGTGGCGATGGCGCACTCGCCCATGGGCCACAAGGCGCTCTCCCGGGAATCGCCTGATCCGTAGAGCCGTATCCCCTCGGGCACCCATCCGCACTGCTCGAGGAAGCGATACTCGTCCGTGTCGTCGGTGATGAGGTGATGGCCGCTCGAGGCGTTGTAGAGCCGAAGCACCGGCTCCTCGCCGCCGGAGAGGAAGTACGCCTTGCCGTCGTTTTCCACCTGCCAGCCGAGCGAGGCGAGCGAGCGCACCTCGTCGAGGTCGGAGCTGTAGAGGTGGTAGCCGGCGTAGGGATTGTAGAGGCGATACACGGGCGTACCGGAGCTCCGCGGCGCGTGCCAGCCGGTGCCCTCGTCCGTCCAGCCCGCATCCACGCAGGCGTCCCGCTCCGCGCGGCTCGGCGTGTAGAGGTGCTCTCCCGTCCACTGGTTGTAGAGGCGATGGATGGTCACGGTGGGGTAGGAGGCGTCCGTGGCGACGATGGGCGCCGAGGCGTCTTCTTGCGGCTCTTCATCCGCGTAGGCGGTGCCCAGGCCCATGGCGAGAGCGGCGGCCGCGCACGCAGCGCCGATGAGGGGAAGGGCCCTTCTCCAAGAAACCATGAATCCACCCTCCCACGAATGGCTCGCTTTCGTGCCCGCTCAAGGCTAAACCCGAGCTAGGCTACCACAGTCGCGAGGGCGCACGGACAAGAGGGAGGGGCGCTCGGATTGTCGTTTCCCGTGGGATCTTGCGATGCGGGCGGCACTACGTCGCGCGGGCGCCGCGCCATATGCCCGTTCGGGCGCTTCGGGCACTTCGCGCTAGGGCACGGGGAAGAGCTGGTTCACGAGCCCCGTGCCGAGGAGGATGGCGAAGCAGATGGCCCAGTAGATGAGGATGCGCCTCCAGCAGAGCTTCGCCCGATGCTCCGCTAGCGAATAGGCGCCTCGCCTCGCGAGGGCGCAGATGATCTCCCCTCCCGGGAGCAGGTTTCCGAGGATGCCCATGGCAAGCCCGTAGACGGCGTTCAGCCAGCGGGGAAGCGAGGGCGTCGCGCCGGTGAGGCCGGTGACGAGGAAGGCGAGGGTGAACAAACCCGCGAGCGTTCCCACGCAGATGCAGGCAATCTTCGTGCCCGCGCCCATTGCCGAAGCGTCCTCGGGAGGAATCGGCGCGGAGGGGGAGCGCGGTGGCGGGGCGATTGGCGCGGGGGCGATGTGCGCTGGCTGAGGTGCGGGGTGCGAGGTGGCCATCCTCGTGGGTGCCCCCGCGTGCAGATCTTGCCCAAAAGGGCCGTCGAGCTGCGTAAGTTTGCCCCTGACGCCGTTTTCGTCCACGTCCATCACTTCGAACGTGTAGTAGCGATCCTCCGGCTTACCCGCGTCCATGCGCGAAGCTGGACGCGTGCCTCCTCCGCGCGCTGCCTCGAGGATCCCCTGCTCGAGTTCCGCGGCGCTTTGCGGCCTCTTTGCGGGATCGAGGGCACAGGCGCGCCGATAGACGTCGATCCACGGCCGGAAGTTGGGTGAAGGAGCGTCGAGCTGACGCTGGAATTCCGGGGATGTGGGGGAGAGTCCCGTTGCGAGGAACCCCAAGACGCGTCCGAGGCTGAACACATCGCTTCGAGGATCCGTCTCGGCGAATCCCAGCTGCTCCGGAGCGGCATAGCCCCACGAGCCGAGAATGGTGGTGTCTTGGCTCTGCGAGGCGGTGGCGATGCGGGCAATCCCGGGATCGATGAGGAAGACGCCATCGAAGCCGAGGATCACGTTCGCGGGCTTTATGTCACGGTGCACGATGCCCGCATTGGCGAGGCACGAGGCCGCATCGCAGAGCTGGCTCATGATGGTGATGATCGTGCCCTCGTCGAGCGCGCCTCGACGCGCCATGTAGGTCTCGAGGCTCTCTCCCGGAATGTACTGGAGGACGACTGCGAGCGCATCGGGAAGCTCGATGAGGTCGAGCACCCGAGGCACATGCGCGCAGGTGAGCTGCGCGTAGCGCTCCCACATGGCACGATTCGCGAATTGGAGGTCGATGGTCTTGATGACGACGTACGAACCCGAGGGTGCGGTGGCGCTCGCGAGCGGTGAGCCTGGCCTTGCCAACTGCGTGACAAACCCCGGCTTGCTCGCGAGCTCAGAGATCACCTCGTAGGAATCGAGCCGCTCGAGCGCCTCCTCCAAGAGCTCGTCGGCGCGGGTTTGCCCCGAGATGCCCATTAGTCGTCCATGAGGGGAGAAAAGCCGAGCTCGTAGAGCTCATCGTCGCATTGCTCCCGAGTGGCGCCGTCATACAGCGCTCGTATGATCACGGCGTCTCGAGGAGACTTCGGCCATAGGCGCGACTGGCCCGCGCGAGTGAGGAGGCGCTGCGTCTCGAGGAGGTCGAGCCCCATTCCGAAGGCGAGTTTGATGGCGGTGTCTCGCCCGCATCCCCGTTCGCCTTTGAAGATGTAGTAGCCGAAGGTGGAGCCGATGCCCGCGCGATTGAACACCTCGGAGCGCTTGAGTCCGCGATCGTTGAGCAGCGTCATGAGGTAGGACGAGAGCGATGCGTCGATCGGCGGCAGCTCATCGAGGTACGCCTCGGTGGAGACGGCGTGCAAGAGGTCGTCTAGGAGCTTGTTCGAATCTGGCTCTGCGTTGGGGCTCATCGGTTCCTCGCTTGGCGCGTGCATGGGGGCGCGCGAGGGCCAGAAGCCGGCCATGGCCCGCTCGCGTCTTTGAAAGCATTGTGCCATGCGATCTTCACGTGAATTAGACGGGTTCAGCCGATGCCCTTCGAAAAGACGAGCATCCTCGCTGGGGAGGAGGGGATGCCGACTCTGCCGAAACCGACGTATTGCCGACATCCCCACGATTCTCCACCCCGAAGTTCCGGCCCCGATGAGAGGGCTACGCTTCCGAGTTCGTGGTTGTCTGCTTGCGCATCTGCGCGTAGGCCACGAAGGAGAGGATCATCTCCACGAGCACGAAGAAGAAGTACATGGGGAAGAGCACCATCGCCACGGCGTAGAGGATGGCGCCCACGAGGGCGAAGGCGGGCTTGCGCAGGAAGAGGCCGAGGCCGTTGAAGATGACGGCGATGATGGTGCAGGCCATATGCGGCATCACGATCGCCGTGGCGAGACCGTACCCGACCGTCTCGGCACTCGTCTGCGCGGTGCTTCCGATGCCGGTGAAGTACGACACGATGTAGATGGCGTAGACGACGCCGATGATGAACGAGATCAAGAGGCAGATGTTGAGCTTGGGTTTCATGAGGCTCCTCCTCGATGGATGGCATTGGTAGTGAGCCTAGAAACGCGCGGTTGGCATTACCTCAACTGCCAGTTGGATTCGGGCA
>CANQNP010000067.1 GCA_947625235.1 uncultured Atopobiaceae bacterium
CGGAAACCACGCGAGGCCGTGCGTGGAGACGCCGCGAAGCTGCACGGGCGAGCCATCGGCGCTCGCGAGCGAGGTGCCCTCCACGTGGAGCGCGCCGAAGGTGGCGAGCGGCGAGCCCGTGGGGGCATCGGCTCCCGCTTGAGGCTGCCTACCTGCGGTTTCTCCGGAACTCTCGACGTCAGCTTGAGCTTTATCTTGAGTCTCGGAGACTTCGGCCTCTCGCGCAGCGTTTTCGCTGGTAGATGCCCCATTCCCCGCGGTTTGCGCCCCGCATGCCGCAAGGCACGCCACCGCCACCAGGAGCACCGCCACAAGCCCCGCAAGGCGCATCGTCCGCGCCCCGCGCGCCCTACGCGCCCCGCATCTCCGCGTCTCGGCCATCCCCTTACGCCTCACCGTCGTCGTCGATCTCGTCGGCGGTCTCCTCTTCGAGCTCGTGTCCTGCGTCCTCGAACTCCTCCTCCACCTCCACCATCGCGCCGTCGAGGTCGCCGAACACCAGGCCATCGGCTGTGATGGTCACCGTCGGCACGCGATAGTCCTCGGAATTCGGATCCGGCAGATCGAAGAGATCGTCCCTCTTAAGCTCCAGCGGCATGTTCATCCTCTCCCTCGGACTCTCCCCACCCCCATCCTACGCGCGAAACCCCGCGACGCTTCCAGTCCTCAAGGGAAAATGTCGGAAATCGATCTACTCGGCCTCGGGGTCGAAGCTGTCGAAGATGATGACATCGAAGACCTGCTTGGCCCTCTCGAGCTCCTCTTTGCTCTTGATCGTCCAAGCGACGCACACGGGGTGGAAGAGCGTGCGGCAGAGTTCGAACGACGGTTGGCCCACGTCGAGGTGGTTGTAGGCGATGAAGTCGGGGCGGGAGAGGAAATCCGCCATGAGGTTCGAGAGCAGGAAGCGCAGCGGGGCGGGAAGGCCGGACGGGTGTCGCATGAAATCCATGGCGAGCTGGCCGCGTACGATCTCGGGCGCGTGCTCCTTCAGCCACGCGCAGATGCGCGGGTCGAACGATTCCATCACAAACGGCCCCTCGTAGGCCTTGAGCAGCTCGACCGTCTTCGCCGTGGCCTCGATGGAGGGCCCTTCGGTCTTCATCTCCACGATGAGGGGCACCTTGCCGTCGATGGTGGCGAGCACGTCCTCGAAGAATGGGATCTGGACGTCGGTCTCCCCCAGGCGAAGCGCCCGCGCCTCGTCCGAGCTCATCTTCGTGAGCGCACGTTCGACGCCGCACATGCGCTTCACCGATTCGTCGTGGAAGACCATCAGCCGCCCGTCGGTCGTCATCTGGACGTCGAGCTCGATGCCGAACCCGCGCTCGACCGCGCGCTGGAACGCGGGGATCGAGTTCTCCGGGATGTCGACGTTGTTGAAAAACCCGCGGTGCGCGATGAGCGTGGTGAAGAACGGCTCCATCTGAGCGCGCTTGCCCGTACGAGGCGCAATCGAGAAGAGATAGCCCCCAGCAAGCGCCCCCGCCGCCCCGGCGACCTTGAGGAAAGTTGAGCCCTTCATAGCGCCACCTCATTTCCCGAAGCCCTCAGCGCACCACTCACCTTGTTCCCGTTTCCCCACCCCAGCACAAGACCGAAGCGCCGCAAGACGAAAGGGACGGTTCTTTTGTCTTGCGGCGAGCCGTCTACCTGCGGCTTTGCGAAGACCGGCGAAACGCTCCCCACGTCATTTCGCATTTCCGCAGCTAGAGACGCTGCTCGCAAGACAAAAGAACCGTCCCTTTTGTCTTGAGAACCGTCCCTTTTGTCTTGGCGGCTGAGCGCTTTCATGCTCGCGGCGTCGCGTCACTCGCTTTCGCCCAGTTCGCTCGCCGATTCGACGAGATGGCGCAGGCAGTACTCAGCCATTTCCTCGCGACTGAAGCAGTCGAAACGCATCACCAGGCTTCGCTGGTTCAGGTATTGCACGAAATCCTTCACCAGGAACCTGTTCACGCTCCCTATCTCGGGATCAGTCGCCAGGAATCCTCCCACGGCGTCGAGAATGCCCAGCGTGGCGTCCTTGCTCCATGAGACCAGGCTTGCGCAGAATCGCGCGGCGAAGTCCTCGGAGACAAGGAGAGTGGGGAGCAGGTGCAGGGGATCAGCCGCATCGTCATCGCGCACGAGGTAGGAGAACCACCAGAGCCGCGAGATGCCATTGTCGAACATCTTGCTTGACGGCCTCCCGCTGAAGCAGAAATGTCGTTTCGCCTTATTGCAAAACGTCGAGGAAGGCGCGACCTCGCGTGCGCCGAACGCCGCCATCTGGCGCATATCCCGCTCGAAGAAGCGATTCGCCACGTAGGATCGGTAGCGCTTGAGGGCAAGCGTCATCCAGAGACGCCCATCTGAGGCCTGTCGTTTGCTCAGCGCCGCCGTCGTGCCGTAGAACTCGCGCGCGATCCTCGCATCGAAAGCCGCGAGACCCTCGCCGGCCTGCCTCCCTCGGAGCGTTTCTGGGAGCGTAATGGGGTACTCGACCTGTTCAGTCCACGCATCCTCCGGAGCGCCGAAGTACTCCTCCATGTCGAACGTCCCCGCCACCACTTCTTGCGCGATCGCCGCCATATCGCTCGAAATCTGTTGGCACGCCTCTTCCGTGAAGACGAGAAGCTCCATCACGCCTCACCGCCCTCGCCGCTTCTTCCGTCGTTGCCCTCATCCTCGTCATCGAACGCAAAAAGGGCTTCGTCCGCCACCGATTCATCGAGTTCTGTGGCGTCATACCCCTCGACAAGACGCGAAAGCGCGTCGCCGACGATGTTCTCCAATGCCTCGTTGGCGATTTCCGCCTCGCCAGCCTTCTCGAAGCTCAAGCTCTTTTCCCGCATTCTCGTGAGGATGATTTGGTGCCATTTCGGGAGCTCCGCCCACTCCTCGGCGTCCATGGGTTCGTCGTCCTCGCGCTCGCGCCGTCGCCTCTCCTCATGCGCTCGCACCCGTGCGACCGCCTCCGCCACCGCAAGCTGGATGGCCACGGCATTGCGGAGCCGTGTGTCCGCGCGCCCCGCCTGCCGCTCGCGAAGGCCCACGTACTTGGCGTAGAGCTCGTTCGCGAGCAGCACGTAGATGTAATCTCCCTCAAATCCCACCCGTAGCGCCGAATACTTCGAAAGCGGCCCCGCTTGCCGGATCCTCACGTAGGATTCCCGCTTTCGCGGCTCCTCCTTGAGCGGAAGCCTCACCTGATCCGTCCGGCCGAGGATTTGCCCACGCACGACCCTCATTCGCCGAGCGCTCCGCCAAAAATCGCGTCGGCAGGTGCTGGTGGAAAGCTCGCAATCCTTGGCGGCGACGAGTTCCGCGAAGAGCCGGATCTCATCGCTGAAGACCTCCGGATCGAGCTCGAGCGTAAAGCCCGTTTCCCCCCTCGGCACCACGTGCACCTCGCGATGGCGAGTCGCCGGACACGTGACGAGCACCACCACCTGCACCTTCCCGCTCCTCACCCATCCCCTGGGCGTCCTCGCGCCAATCGAATAGACGATGCGTTGCCCGCCCGCTTCGGAGGGCACCACGTTCAGCTCGAAGCTTCCGTTTGGCCAATCCTCGTAGCCAACCCCCAAGAAGGGATAGCTGTAGATGAGCTCACCCGTGGCCATGGCTATGCTCCCTTCAGCTCAATGACGAAGGCGCCCACGGGATCGCGCATGTCGAGCCAGAGCTTGAGTTCCCTCGGCTCATGTTCCTTGAGCCCCGTCACGATCATCGCGTTCCCGTCGATTTCGCCACGATCCGCGCTCACGCCGTCGCCCGATCGGTCCTCGCAGCGGAGGATCCGCACGGGAGTACCGCGACCCTCGCTCGTGGCGAGAAGCAGGCGCAGGCGTGCCTTCGCGCAATCGGTGGTGGGCATGAGGCTCAGGTGCCACACGCCCGGCTCGCGCGCGTCAGGGTGGATGGAGCGCGTGGCCGCGATCACCCGATGCCTGCGCCCCTCGCCCTGCTCGAAGACATCGAGGTCCTCGTCCTCCGCGTCATCCTCCAGCGCCTCGGGCGAGAAGAGCCGAAGGGGCGCATCGCCCGTAGATGGCGACGCCTCGCGCGGGCTCGCGTCGTGCGATTGGGCTCCCTGCGTTTCGGACTGTCCACGCGCCTGCCCGCCGACCCCGGCACCTCCTCCACCACTCGCACCACGCCGTGACGCCCTCGATGGCCCCGAGTGAAGCGGCGGGAAGAAGATCTCGATCATGCTGGAGCTAAGGTCCGCCACGATGCTCAAGAGGCCCTTGCCAAGCGATTGGGGCGCTTCGGAAAAGGCCTCCTCCCCCGAATCAACCTCCTCGCCAAGCTCGCGATTCGCCTGCTCGAGGACGGCATTGCGCACCGCGTCGCGGATCTCTCCCTGAAGGCGCCTGGCCACTTTGCGCGCATCCTTGTCTTGGATGCGCCTGCTGTCCCACTTCCTGTGGCTCGGGTCCTCGCTCTGGAGCATGAGATTCGAGGCTTGGCGGCCCGTGAGCTCCACCAGCGCCGCATGGGGCGCGTCCTTCGAGTAGCCGAGGCGGCAGAGGAGCATGCCATTTCGCTTGAAGATGCCCGTCCAGTTCGAGTAGCTCGCGTTGAAGCACATGCGCACGCGCGCATCGCCCGGCTCGAGCAGCGTCAACTCCGCATCGAGGTCAGCGTGCTGAAGGCAGGCGTACCACTCGCAATAGAAGCGAAGGTTCGGCGACGTGAAGTCCTTGAGGAGCGCCGGAAGGGTGCCGGCGTTGATGAGCTGCTTTGACATGCCATCGTTCACGACCACCTCGAGCCGCCCGTCGTAGAGCGCCACGAGGCAATTCGCGATCACGGCCCGCGTGAGCTTCTCCATGAAGCCCGGCTCGCGCTCCACGCCTACGATGATGACGTCCGTCCCCACCTCTTCCCTGCGAAAGCGCGCCTCCACGGAGTTGCCGTCCGCGGGGGTGAGGGGATGCGTCTCGAGGTTGGCGCCCACTTGCACCATGCGCACGTAGTGGCCCTCGGCATCGCGCTCCACGCCGTCCTCGTCGATGAAGGTCGAGAGTTGCCCCTTCGCCTCGAAGAGCTGCGTGCCGTCGAAGCCCTTGGTGGCATAGAGCACGAGCGAGAGCTGGGAGTATGATTCGGCGGCCGCCTTGCCGATGCCGAAGCTCCCGCCTCCGCCTCGCTTGTTCCTGGAATGGCCCTTCGAGTGCGCGAGGGCCACGAAGCCCTCTCCCATCGCGCCCGTCGTGCCGTAGTCGCTCACGGTAAGGCAGCTCACGACGGTACCGCCGAGCAGCTCGTCAACCTTTTCGAGGAACTGGTGCGTCTTGTCCTTGGCGCCAAAGCCCTGATGCTCGTTGAGGGCGAGCGCGTGCTCGGCCGCAGTGCGATAGTCCTTGAGGAAGGGAAGGTTCGCCTCCATCTCGCTGAGGGTGAATTCGACCCTCACCGGTCCCTCGTAAGATGGATCTTCGTAGGATCGCGCTGCGTCGAGGCTGTTTTGGATCGTCTCGCGGGCAAGGTTGTCGAGCACGTCCGAGCCCTTGTTGTACTCCTGGGCTGCGTCTACGGCGCTTTTATAGGAGCCGCCATCGAGCCTCGGAAAGTGCCAGCCGATGGACGAAGCCGGCCCGCTCGCGGGGATGTGACGGGATTCTGCCATCGTCAGCTCCTGAACTGGAAGGAATCCTTCTTGCTTTGCGCTTGGCCAAACTTCTCCTTGGCTGCCCTCAGCTCGCGCTCCAAGAACGAGAACATCTGGCGCACGTCTTCATCGCTGTACTCGTAGGCATTGCGATTGCTGAGCTTTCCCACCAGGCGAATGTAGTCCGCGGCGCGATTCGTCCTTGCCGCCGCGATGCGCTGGAACTTTTCATGCTTCGTCTCGGCCATGGCACAGAACCATCCTCTTCCCGCATATTTTCGTATGCCCTTGAAGAATATCGCAGATTTATTTCGGGAATTTACCGCGAATTCCTCGCCGCAATATCTTCACGAAATTGTGCGAGACGAAGTCCGTACGACAGGAGGCCGTCGTTGCCTCGTGGCTTCGCGAGACAGCCAAGACAAAAGGGACGGTTCTTTTGTCTTGCAGCGAGCCGTCTACCTGCAGCTTTGCGAAGACCGGCGAAACGCTCCCCGCGTTGTATCGCATTTCCGCAGCTAGAGACGCTGCTCGCAAGACAAAAGAACCGTCCCTAGTGTCTTGCGCAGTCCCTAGTGTCTTGCGCATCCGTCATCGAGTCTGTTGCAATCCTCGCCTCAGTGACGGCCAAGGCTTCGAGACAAAATAGACGGTTCTTTTGTCTTTGCGGCTCAGCGCTACTCAGGGCGGACACCGCAGGCCGAATCACGAGAAGGGCGCACGCCGTGTGACGTGCGCCCTTTGCGGTGTGCGGATGTGCGAGCGTGGAACGCGCTACTTCTTGAGGAGCTTCTTCACGCCGCCGTAGATGTCCTGGCCGACCTTCGAGAGGGTGTCGCCGAGATCGTCGAAGCCCTTCTTGATGCCGCTCCAGATGTCGCTGAAGATGTTGCCGCCGCCCACGACCGCCATGAGCTCGTCGTCGCTGAGCTCGGCGCCGTCCGCGACGCCAAGGTCGTAGCCCTTGCCCTGTGCGAACACGAGGAACTCGCGGATCGCCTCGGGCTTGTCGGCCTCGTCGGCCTCCTCGACGATGTCGTAGCGCGCCTGGAGCTCCGCGCGCAGCGCCTCGTCGTCCTGCATGTCGTCAAACATCTTCTGAAGGTTCTCGTTCACCGTAGTGCTCCTTTCAATGGCGGTTCGTTCCCTGGCGCCCGACCTCTTTCGGGCGGCGGATCGAATTCGATTGGTATCCTACGCACCTTTTCCCGCGGAGGGCGCCTCGCCGCGCGAATCCACGCGAGCGACGTCAAAAACCCTGCATTCGTGCGTAATGGCCGCACTTTCGTGAATTCCCCCCGGCGGGCGTGCGGTGGCGGCCGCGGTGGCGTGGTGGCGTGGTGATGGCGTGGTGGCCCTTGCGCCGGCTGGCACGCAGGGGCTTG
>CANQNP010000068.1 GCA_947625235.1 uncultured Atopobiaceae bacterium
CCGTACCACTTCTTGCGGTACTCCCACGGGTGCATCGTCACGCCGAGCTCGGCCATGTCCTGCGCCTTGAGCGCGCTCGTGTCTTGGATGATGGCGTCGTCGAAGGTCACGGTCACGACGCCCTCGTCGGGCAGCTCCTCGCCGAGGAAGCGCGCCGCCGCGAGGATCGCCTTGCTGATGGCCACGAGCGCGCCCTGGAGCTGGTTCTCGTGGTGGCGGATGTTGCGCATGAGCGCGCTGTTGTCGCTGGAGACCTCCGTTGCGGTCTTGACGTAGCCCGAGTTATCGAAGTCGAAGTACGTGATGCCGAAGCCGCAGAGGTCGCCGAGCATCTGGAGCGAGATGCGGAACGCCTCGGCCTGCGCCTCGGTCCTGAGCGCCGGCGCGAATTCCTGGATCACGTCGTCGGTGCTCATGACTTTGCGAAACACGGTGCAGTCGTTCTTCCCGAAGGGGATCTCCACGTTCTTCTTGCCGTTGTTCCGCTCGGTATCGAACATCACGTCCGAGAGGAAGATGCGCATCTTGCTCAAGTCGATCTCGTTGATGAGCGCGTCGAAGGTGAGGTCGACGGCCTGGATGGCGTCGATGGCGTCCGCGAACACGCTCTGCCCGTAGGGCGAGAGATCCACGCGCGTATTGAGAACCGCAGGCTTGATGATGGCGAAGGTAGGCGAAGTACTCCCCGTATCGAGATCTTCGATGATGCCCGGGATCTGTATCTCGCGTCCCTCGCTATCGAAGCACTTGGTGATGATGTGGTACGTCGCCTCAGATGTTCCGTAGTGAGAAGATCGCGCTTCGTCCTTGCTCCCGCTTCCCGCTTCCGCGCCAGGGGAGATGGAAGCGTCGCCGTCGCCCTGGAGCCCCCCTCGCACGTGCAACTGAAGCTGGTCGATCTGCTTCCCGCGCCACGAGGAGCTCGTCACGAACGCGCACTCCGAGATGCCGTCATCGTCCCACGTGAGCGGCACGAGCATCCTCGCGTCCGTATGCCGCACGCGCACCTCGCCCTTGCCCAGGTCAAACCACAGCGCCATCGCTCCCGTGCCCCTCCCGAAGGCCTGTACGATGGTCTCCTGCGTCGCCTCGAAGAACCCCGTCTTGGCGAAGTAGTCAGCCAGGTACTCAGTGCACCTCGCGTCCTCGCACGTGATCTTCGTCTCTTCGTTAAGGAGAAGGGCACCCCATTCCTTGCACACGCGCATCGCCGGCATGATGCTTCGCCGGTGCACGCGGTAGCGCCGCCCCATGCCGTCCTTGTCGTGATAGTCGTAGAAGCGCCCCCGCGCCGCCATCCACCTGTCCCAGGCGCGAATGTATGGCTCCATGGCCTCTAGCGCGTCCACCGAGAAGCCCAGCGAGGTGAGGTAAGCGCGAATGCTCTCAGGGATCCAGAACCCCTCGCTCTCAAGGTATTCCATCGCTCACCCTCTCAAGATGTCGTCCATGAGCGCGTAGCGCACGGCGTCAATGGAGTGGTCGTCGCCGTCGGGTATGTCGTCGATGAAGTTGCCGTCGCGATCTCTCGCAAACTCCTTGGCCACGAACTCCTCGTAGGTAAGCGGGCAACGCTCCGGGTCAATCACGATCTCCCGAAGCCCCGCAAGCCATTCATAGGAAACGCGCCGCATGCGTCCCTTCCGTGCCGGCCGCGCGCGTATGCCCAAGTCGCGCCGATACGTCGCCATCTGCACCTTCGCGTCCGGCGTGTCATCGCACCATACGATCTCATCGTGGTAATAGGCCTCTTCGCCCTCAGCGTCTTCGTAGGTGAGCGCATCGAGCACGATCTTCCCAGTCTCCTCAGGCCCCATCCGGTTTGCCGTGTGCTCCTCGAAGATGGTGAGCCGCTTCGCCTCAGGCTCCCACCCGCATCTCACGAGCCTCCACGGGTCAGGGAACCATCCCCAGTCAATCCCATTGCGAATGCGGTCGAAGCTCCGGATCCTCTCGTCGCTCAGCGTTTCCGCTTTCACGTTCTCGAAGACAGAGCCCCCAGTCCCTGTTACTTCGCCCAGGTACTCCCAACGCCATGCCCGCTCGTTCACCTCGCGCACGTACTCCGCTTCCTCGATGAAGGGCGCGCCCAGCCACTCCGGATGGCTCTCCACGACGTCCAGGTAGCTCGTGCGCCTCACGAGCGTGTCCTCGCGCGCAAGCCTCTCCAGCTGCTCCCGGTTCACCCAGCTCGTCATCATCCTTGGCGGGTTGTAGCTGTAGAAGCACCAAAACTTCTCGCCCCCGCGTCTCAGGCTATTGAGAATGGAGCGCACCGCGTCCATGCCCTCGAACTGGTCAAGCTCCTCCAGCCACACGATCGCGCAGTAGCCGGTAGTGAACTTCACGCCCTTGAGCTTCAATGGATCATCGGCGCCTCTGAAGATGATCCTCTGCCCGGTAGGCAGGTAGGTAATCTCCATCGGCGAGATCTTCGCCTGGAAGAAGTCGTCAAGCCCAAGCGCCGAGATCGCCCAGCGCACCTGCTGGTATACGCTATCCCTCAGCGTGTTGCCGAAGCGCCGCACCACCACCGCGTTGGCATCCTTGTTAGCCACGATGAGCAGCACGATGCAAAGGCTAATGAACGAGCTCTTCGTCGAGCCGCGCCCCCCGTGCAGCCAGTAGTGCGTGTGGAAGTGCCCCATGGCGTCACCGAGCACGTCATGGAAGCGGGGAATGCAGAGGTCCGCCGCGCTCGTCATCGCGCGCCCTCGCGATCTCCTCCGGCCTTGGCCACGCCCACCCCGAGCACGATGGTCGGCGTCGTCTCGTCGCGCTTCTCGCCCCTACGCTCCGGCCGCCCGAACTCGTCCGGATACTTGCGCTCGAGGAGCCAGGCCGCCGCCGTCCAGGAGTTGGTCTGCGTGCGTGCCGCCTCGCGAATGGTCGTCAGGAGCTCGTGCTTGTAGTCGCCCTCGGCCTTTTTTAGGCGCTCCTTTAACTCGCGTTTTAGCTTCGTGTCGGGGCGTTGGAGCCAGCGATAGAAGGTCGACTGATTGATGCCAAGAGCAGCGACGATGTCCACGTTCGAGAGGCCGTCGGCCTTGAGTGCCGCGGCCTTGTCGATGAGGTCGTATGTGAGCTTGGTGCGTCGCATGAGGCGAGCATCTCGCCCCGTCACAAACTGCGAAGCACGTTCGAGGTGAGGTTTAGGGCTCCTCGTCCGCGCAAAAGAACGCGCGGGAACGCCCGTACACATCGAGAGCCACCCAGTCCTTGTCATAGCCAAGGGAGATGAGGACGTGCTCGATGGCGTCGATGGTGGCGTGCCTCGTGTAGGCGTTCGCCATCGCAAACTCCGATCTCGCGGCTCCGAGCAGCTGGTCGAGCTCGTCGTGCGTGAGCATCTTGCGTGCCCTCGCCATGCTCAAGGCCGCCTGCTCTTCGGCGTGAGGCCGTAGGCCTTGCAGAGCCTCGAGTTGCGCTTGCGGACGCGATCCCATCGTCGCCTGATCTCCTCGATTGCCTCGGGATCTTCCGCATGGTCGCGCTCCGCCTGGAGGAGCTCGTTGAACGCCCGCTCCTCCTCGAGGTGGAACTCCTCGTTGCACCGCTTGCAGAGGCCGGTCTGTCGGTTGAGGCGCACGCCCGTGGTGCCACAGTGCGGGCACACGGTCTGCTTGCGAAGGCTCACGTGGATCCTCGATGCGTGCGCCTCAATCGAGTGGAGCGTGCGCCAGATGCCAAATCTTGCGTAGATCTCGTCGCGTACTCGCTCCACGCCGAAGTGCCCGTATTCGCGCACGAGCTCGTTCTGCCGCATCGTCCATTCGTCCATGTCGTCCCTCAAAGACCTTTATGAATCTGACTCTTCCTCTGTCTTTGCTACGCCGAAGCTATCGCCATCGTCTGTAGCCCTGTCCTTAGCTCAGCTCGTCGCTTAGCTATTCGCCCTATCCTCTTGCCTCGCTCGTTGCTCTCCTGGAAGGGGAGGGATGGAGCCGCCGGCCCCGCCGTTTCCGGCGCCCTTCATAGCCGGCGGCTCCCGACAGACCCGCATGTCTTGCGCGGATCCGGACCACGAGCCAGTTGCGCACCGTCATGTGCGCTCGTCCTTCTTGCGCCACCTCTCCTCGGCGGTGATCTCTCCCGCGAGGCGCTTGGCGGCGCGTCCCTTGCCGACCTCGGCGCAGTTTTGCCAGAGGCGCCTGGAGCCGATGACGCCCTGCTTGTAGAGCTCCGGTTCGATGAGCTCCAGGCGCGCGAGTATGCCGATGAAGCGCTCCGCGAGGGCCATGTCCTCCTCGCTTTGCGGCCAGAGGGCGAGGTCGCGCATGAGCACATGCCACCCCGCGGTGCTCGCCACCTCGTAGCGATGACCGTCTCGTGCGGCGAGGTGCTCGATGAGGAGCCAGTAGAGCCCGTAGAGCGCGAGGCCGTCCGGCTCGGCCATGAGGAGCGCCACCGCGGGGTCGCTGTGGGCGTCGCTGTCGTGGCGAAACCATGAGATCGACCTCGCGGCCTCCTCGCCTTCGAGCTCGTGCAGCCGTGCGATCTGTCGCTCGGTGAGCACCCGCTCCTTGGCCGCTTTTCCGCGCTTCTTCGCCATCGGCTTCACTCCAGGCGTTCTCTCGAGCGAGGCGCTTGCGTGCGTTGGTATTCGAGTAGCCGGTCGCGTCCGTCGATGACGAGCTGGTGCGCGTCGTAGAGCGGCGCGTCCACCTTGTGTAGGTGCTTGGCAGCCGCGATGAGGCGCACGTAGAGGAGGTCGTTCAATATCCCGTCGATCTCGTCGAGCAGGTCGTCGATGGTCGGCATCGCCTGGGCTGTCGTCTCGGTCGTAGTCATGGCTAGAAGTCGATCACGTCTTGCTCGGGCTCTTCCTCGGGCTCGCCCGCGATCATCTGCGCGGCCGCCTCGACACCGAGCCTCTCCACGGCCTCGATCCCGCCCTCGAGGTAGGTCTGCCAGACCTTCTTCTTGTCGCCCACGAGCTCCGTCATCTGCCGAAGCGTCGCCTTCTCCTCCTCGGAGGGCTCTGCTGCCGGTGCTGGTGTAGGCGCCGGTGCAGGTGCAGGTGCTGGTGCTGGTGCTGGTGCAGGGGTCACGTCCTCCACGACCTCGGCCACGTGCTCGATGACGGTCTCCTCGGGCTCAATCGAGCGCGGCTGTCGTGCGGCATTCTGCTCGGGCATCTCGGATTGCTCGTAGAGCCCGCTGAATTCCTGCGGGTAGGCGTGCCTCAATGCCGTCGCCTGGGCCACCTTGTCGATCATCACGGCCGGCTTCGTGCTCCAGAGGTTGCGTCCGGTGGAGTACTCGTCGAGCGCCACCTCCGCGTAGGCGGGCTTTCGTCCGGTGCGATAGACGCGGCACCATCCGCCGATGAGGGTCTCGCCGAGCTGCTTGTAGACGGCTTGTCCCTCGCGATGGTGCACGTGTCCTTCGCGGTCGGCGTAGACGACGCCATGCTCGTCGCCCTTGTAGTCGGGTTGGCGGTCGGCGCGCTTCACCAACGCTTCCTTGCTGATGATCACGGTCGCAGGCGCGCTTCCGAACTTCGCGAGCGTCGCGTCGCCCGCGAAGGGGTTCAGCTTGGCGGCGCGGCAGCGCGCGGCGAAGAGGGCGGCATCGAGCGGCGTCGCGTTCGGCAGGAACCAGTGCCGCACCGCCTCGACGGTGAGGTTCTGCTCGGTGCCGTCGTCTGCCGTATAGGTTGCAAGTGATGTGGTGTCTCGTGGGCTTGGCTGGATCTGGTTCGTTTCGGGCTTCATTTCTCCGCCTCTCTCGCTATACGGCCACCTCTCAGGCCGATCTTGCTAAACGTGCTCGCGATCTCGCGCGCCTGGGCGCGTGTCGCCTTGATGTGGGCGTCGAGGGTGATGTGCCAGGAGTAGACCGGCTCCGGTTCGGGCAGCGGCGTTGGCGCAGGTTCGGGCTCGGGCTCGGGTGCCGGTGCCGGCGCGATGCTTGAGTGGCGCTCCATCTCCTCGCGCCATCTCGCCTCTGCCTCGCGTTGTGCGCGGATCTGGCCCTCTCGCTCCTGGTCGGCAGTGAGTTGGCGGATCGCCTCGCCGAGGTCGAGCGTCTGCGCGTAGTAGCTCCGCAGTCGGTCGGCGTCCTCAGGCGTCGTCGCCTGGGCATCGATGGCCGTCCAGTCGGCGAGGATTGCCTTGAGCGCGGCCTCCAGGGCCTGTTGCGCCGCGTAGTCATCGGTTGTGCGCCGAAGCCACACGAGGTCGCCGCGGGCCCCCCGCTCGCCGCGCAGCTCCAGGAAGCGCTCGAAGGGAATGATCTCCGCCAGGTCGGGGGCGAGCTCTGCGTAGTGGGCGGCGAGGGCGCTTCGGCGTGCGCGTTGCATGTTTGCCTCGTAGGCTTCCAACTTCTCCTTGAAGCGCTTGTCCGCCTCGTCGAGGGGCCCCGTCGCGCGCTTCACCGCGCGCTCGAAGTCTCGCAGGGGCTTCTCGTAGAGGTTCTTGATCCGCTTGCGTTCGCCTTCGATGAGGGCCTTCGCGGCGCGGATGTCAGAGCGCGTGTGCTTCGCCTGGCGATAGCTATCCGCGTCGTCCACGTCCCAGTCGCCCACGGCGTCGAGCATGCGCTGGATCTTCACCACGAGGTCGTCGATGTTCGAGCGGATCGTGAGCCCGCCCGCTTGCCCGGGCTCGGGCGAGTAGACCATGAGCGCGAGTGAGCCGCGATCCCCGGTGAGGATCCCCGGCGCCTCGATGGAATCGGGCTCGAGTGCTTGCTCGGCCGATTTGGCCGTTCTCTTCCTATCCATCGATCTCCCTGCCCTTCACGTCGAATCGTCCGTGGAAGCCGTGATTTCGGATGTAGGTACGGAGCTCCTTGATGCGCGTCTCCGTGGCGCGGATCTCGAACCAATAGATGCGCTCGGGCTCGGTCGCCCCTGGCACGAGCATGCTGTCCGCGTTCAGGCGCTTCATGAACTCGTCGTAGGAGAGGGAGGTCTCGCTCATGAGATCGCCTCCCTGCTCGGGAGCTCGTCGTGCTCGATGATGGTCACCTCGA
>CANQNP010000069.1 GCA_947625235.1 uncultured Atopobiaceae bacterium
CTGGGTCTGGGTCTGGGTCTGGGTCTGGGTCTGGGTCTGGGTCTGGGTCTGGGTCTGGGTCTGGGTCTGGGTCTGGGTCTGGTGCTTCTCCTCGGTCGGAGCAGCCGGTGACGCAGGCGCGGCAGGTGTCTGCGCGCGCGTGGCAGCCGAGCGCGTGGGTTCAGACGCAGAAGGCGCGGCGGGTTCGGCTTTGCGCGATGCGCGGAGCAGGGCGCCACAGGACGTGCAGAATTGCCTGTCATCGCTGTTTTCAGCCCCACATTGCGTGCAGAAGACCTTGCCCATACGCACCCCTTCGCTCATGACCTATGGGCATCTCACCATACCAGAGCCCCTTTTTCCATTGACATGTTGCGAGAACTCTAAGGAAAACCCCAGCGCTCGAAGACATGGGGTCGATCAGGCGCTCGCGTGCGGGGAGAAGGGCCTCGAAGACGGCCTCATCCTCTGCGCCGCACGTGCAGCAGGCTGCGGCATCATCGTGACGCGCGGCGAGAAGGCGCTCCTCGGCTTCGAGGGCCACAAGGTGGACGAAAGGGGCTGCCTTGCGCTGCTCGCGGCGAGCGAGGGGAAGAACTGAGCGCCCTTCGCCCAGCCAAAGCTATCGAGCAAAATTGCTCAGCTACTGAGCAAATCAAGATTAAGGACTGGCGCTTAGCCTCCGAGGCGGCGACCGTGCGCTTACGACGAATTGCACTGTGGCAGTGCAAAGTCAGAATATAATTGCACTGCCTGAGTGCAATTCATGGAAATGCGGGGGAGCCCATGGAGAAGCTCTACGAGTACATGCGACGACTGCTCGAGGCCACGACCTCGAAGTTCTATCGCTACCTCTACGATGAGATCGAATGGGACGATCGAATGCTCGGCATCGTCGGGCCGCGAGGTGTGGGAAAGACGACGCTCCTCCTGCAGCGCATCCGCGACGCGCACTCGCTCGACGACACGCTCTACTTCTCCGCCGATTCGCTCTATTTCGCCGACCATTCCCTCTACGGCACCGCCGAGGCGTTCTGTCGCGAGGGTGGCACGTATCTCTTCATCGACGAGGTGCACAAGTACCCTGGCTGGTCGCGCGAACTCAAGGCCATCTACGACATGCTGCCCGACCTGCGCGTATGCTTCACGGGCTCGTCGATCTTGGAGATCGAGAAGGGCGATGCGGATCTCAGCAGGCGCGCTCCGAAGTACCTGCTCGAGGGGCTCTCGTTTCGAGAATACCTCGCGCTCTTTCACGGCATTGAGTTTGCGCCCGTCACCTTGAAGCGCATCCTCTCGCATGAGGCCTCGATCCCCGGCGTGGCCCACCCGATCAAGTGGTTCAAAGAGTATTTGCGCCGTGGCTACTACCCGTTCGGCGCAGACCCTGCCTTTGACATTGAGCTCGGCCAGGTCATCACGCGCACGCTCGAAGTCGACATCCCCCAATTCGCGAACATGAGCACCGCCACGGGCCGCAAGCTGCTGAAGCTCATGACCCTCGTGGGCTCGCTCGCGCCCTTCACGCCGAACATGTCGAGCATCGCCTCCAAGATCCAGGTGAGTCGCAACAACGTGGAGGAATACCTCGACTACCTTGAAAAGGCGGGGATGATCGCCCAGCTCAGGAGCGGTGCCGGTGGACTCGGGGCTTTGGGGAAGGTGGAGAAGGTCTACCTCGACAACACGAACATCCTCTACAACCTCGCAGGCACTGCCGCCGACATCGGCTCGGTGCGCGAGACGTTCTTCTACAACCAGATGCGCGTCCGCCACGACGTGCGCTCATCGAAGGCAAGCGACTTTGCCGTACGCGATCTCACCTTCGAGATAGGCGGTCGAAATAAGGGAGCTGACCAGCTCAAGGGCGTCGAGCACGGCTACGTGGTCCGCGACGACATCGAGTACGGCCACGGCAACGTCGTCCCCCTTTGGGTATTCGGGCTCATGTACTGATACCTATCCCACGCGATAGAACCCCGTGCTCCTCGTGGGGATCGTCACGCTGCGGCCATTCGCGGGTGCGGGGCACGGACACAACCCATCCCCTGCGCACTCGCTAGACTTGGCTCGGCCCATCCGACGCGTTCGCGAAGGAGCTTGCATGCCCGCCTTTCCCGCCGTGGTCTTCGACATGGACGGTACGATCCTGAACACGCTCGAAGACCTGAAGATTTCCCTCAACCAGGCGCTCGAAGCCGAGGGGTTCCCGCCGCGCACGCTCGAGGAGGTGCGCCAGACGGTGGGCAACGGCTACCGCAACCTCATGCGCAACTCCTGCCCTCCCGGCACGCCGGACGAGGTGGTGGAGCGGGTGTTCCAGGCGTTCAGCGAGCACTACGCGCAGCACTACGCCGACCACACCGCGCCCTACGAGGGCATCCCCGAGCTCCTCGCGGAGCTCAAGGCCGCGGGGCTCAAGCTCGCCGTGGTGTCGAACAAGGGCGATCGCGAGGCGCGCCATCTCGCCGAACGCAACTTCCCCGGGATCTTCGACACCGTCATCGGCCAGCGAGACGACGTGCCGAGAAAGCCGAACCCGCAGATGGTGGAGATCGTGCTCGACGAGATGGGCGTCGGCGCGCGCGAGGCCGTCTACGTGGGAGATTCCGAGGTGGACGTCAAGACCGCGACCGCTGCGGGCCTCCCCTTCGTCCTCGTCCTCTGGGGCTTCAGGAGCCGCGAGCAGCTCGAGGCCGCGGGCGGCACGGAGTTCTGCGAGACCACAGGCGAGCTCAAGCGGCGCCTCTTCGGCTAGCACTCGCCGCACCTTCCATCTCGCGCGGGCACGCGCACGTCTACTTGGCTCTTCGAGGAACGGGGTTTCCATGTATTGCGGCAAATGCGGCGCCGAGATACCGGCCGGTGCGAAGTTCTGCGCCAAGTGCGGCACCCCGGTGCCCGCGCACGTGGCACCGGCTCCCGCGCAAGGAGGCGCCGCTCCCGCATCTGGAGCCACGCCAACTCCGATGCCCGCCGCTTCCCCGGCGCCCGCGCCCGCTCCCCAGGCCCCGCCGGCGTCCTCTCCCGCCCTGCGCATCGGCATCATCGCCTGCGTTTGCGCAGTCGCCGTGGCCGTGGGCGCCTTCGTGTGGTTCTTCTTCCTCGCGCCCTATCCCATCGACGAGGCCACCTTCCCCGACGTGGCCGTGCGCACCGTGGTGGCGAGCACGGTGGACACCGACGGCAACGGCGAAGTCTCCCGCGAGGAGGCCGGAAACGTCACCGACTTCACCGTCGACGGTGCTGCGAACCTCGATGGCGTGGGCCACTTCCCCAACTTGAAGTCGCTCGCAGTGGGTGGCTCGGCCCTCACCTCGGCAGATGTCTCTCCCTACGGCAACCTCGAGCGCTTCTCGGCGCCCGATTCCGTGCTCGGCGAGCTCGATGTGTCGCACAACCCCAACCTCATCTTCCTCGACGTGCCCGACACCACGACCGTTACCGGCATCGAGGCGACCCCGCTCCAAGAGGCCTGGCTGCCGGTGAAGGCGGAGGAGGGCGGCCTCGACGACGCCGGGGAGTTCCAGGTGACCTTCGACTACCAGCTCGAGCGCGATGCCCAGGGAAACCCCCTCACGCTCGTGGACACCTACCACTCGAACAGCTCCTACACCTCGGTGACCACCACGACCTACGCCTACGACGACGCGGGGCGGATCGTGGAGAGCGTCGAGGTGGACGATAACTCCTATTCCGGAACGAGCAGCCAGAGGAAGACGTACGGCTACGACGACACCGGGCGCCTCTCGAGCGTGACGACCTACTACGAATCCGGCCCCTCCACCGCGAACATCGCCTACGACGACGCGGGGAAGATCGCGTCGATCACCCACGTCTCGTACACCGGCGAGGAAGGCACCACCACCTTCGTCTACGACGAGAACGGCCACCTCATCGGCATGGAAGGCGATCCCCTCATCCAGCGCTGGTTCTGGGATGGGAGCGGCCGGCTCTCGGGCTTCGCGAAGCACTACGGCGACGCCTTCAACCTCACGAACCAGATGTTCACCTACGACGAGCAGGGAAACGTCGTGAAGGTGACGCTCACGCCGGGCGAGTTCACCAATTCCGAGTACGAGAAGTACGGTTCCCTGGACTTCGAGTACGACGTGACCTACGCCTACGACGAGGAGGGGCGCATCATCTCCGGCGCCTACGAGAACAATCCCACTTACCTCCAGATGGATGAGGATGTCGAGTGCACCTACGACGAGGCCGGGAGGATCACGCAGGTGACGTGGAACCAGACGGCCTACTCCGACTACTCCGACGCTCGCACCTCCACCTCGGTGACGAAGATGTACTACGGTCGCTCGTTCATGCCCAAGGACGACACGCGCGCCAAGGACGTCCTCTACCTCGAGCCCACCTACAACGAGTACCTCTACGACCTCTTCGTGCTGGATCCTGCGCTCGCGCGCTATCCGGAGCTCGACGTGAAGTTCCTCGCCGCGCAAGACACCGTCTACTAGCTCCTTGCCGCTCGCCATGCGCCTGCCGTGCGCTGCGCCGCTCACCGAGTGGCCGCACACGGCGCGCACGCTCGCGCGGGGCGGGATATCGGAGTAGCTGTGGAGATGCCGCCCCGCGAAACCTCGCGCGCATCGGGCTGGCTATCCTGTAGATTGAAGTCATTCGAGGCGCCGCGCGGGCGCCGCAGGTTTTCACTCTCTCGAAAGGTGGCAGCTATGGGTGTGCGCGCTGACGAGGCCCTGGAGCTCGAGTTCGATGATCTCACCGATTACCTTCGCAACCATCATTCGGCCTACATGGAGGTAAACGGCAAGCTCTATTACCTCACCGACGTGAAGAAGCACTACTGGCGCGCACAGGACACCACCAAGCTGAACGAGAAGAACCACTACTGCGATTGCTCCGACATCGTGAACAACGTCGACGAGTTCATCGGCGCCGTGGCCGTGGACGACGGTCCGAGCATCCGCGAGGTCTTCGACGACGCCACGTTCTACGCGAGCGTGTAGCGGCGCCTTCACTGGACATCGCAATCGTGTCGCGGCCCAAGGCGCACGCCTTGGGCCGCTTTTTGCCCTCCGGATGGCAAGGTTCCTTTGCTCCGCCTGGGAGTGTTTGGGATGCGGCCGTGGTCTTCGACCGCGTCCCAAACGCTTCCAGGCGAAAGGGTGAAGAATCACCTAGCCCTGCGCTGCGCAGGGCTAGGTGGGAAGTTTGTGGCGGCCCAAGGCTCGCGCCTTGAGCCGCTTTCTTTTGCCCTCCGGATGGACTGCGGTTCGGACGCGCGAAGACCACGCGCATCCGAGACCTTGCCATCCGGTTCAACATATCTGTGCGAGTCCGAAGACCACGCGCATCCGAGACCCTGCCATCCGGGGCAACGTAGTTGGTGCGAACTTGGATACCACTGCCATCTGGAACCTTGCCATCCGGTTCAACATGTTTGTTCGGTTCAATAGATCTGTTGGGAGCTCGTCCTGCGGCCCTCCATCTGCGCGAGGTAGGACGCGAGGTTGTCGTTCACGCGCTCGAGCATGGAGTAGAGGAGGTCGCGGGCTTTCTCGGGGAGGCCCGCGGCGCCCGCCTCCACGGCCTTGCGGATGCGCTCCCCGAGGCCACCTGCGATCTCGTGCCCGTGCTCGGTGAGCGTGAGCTGCACGTTGCGGTGGTTGAGCGTCGCGGGATCGCTCGCGATCACGCCCATCTCCGTGAGGTCCTGCACGGCGCGCGAGATGGTGGCCTTGTCCTCGGCGCAGAGCGCGGCGAGACGCGTTTGCGTGAGCCCCTCGGGGTGGAGGTTCAGGTGGAAGAGGATCATCACGTGCACGCCGCGAAGCCCCATGCTGCGCATCTCGTGGCCCTTGATGCGACGGATGGAGCGATTGAGTTGGCAGATGAGCGAGACGAAGAGGTCGAAGCGCTCGGAGACGGTGCGCGCCTGCTCGGCGTCAGCACATCCGCCATCTGCCGCCGTGCTTGCAAACGCCTCGTCGCTCATTCGATCGCCGATCCATCCGCGCCCGCGGCACCGTCGTGCGCCACATCCGGCAAGTCCAAGGGAAAGTTCTTCGCCCCCGCGCCGGCGTTCTCGCGCAGAAGGTGGCCGATCTCCGCCTTGTAGGGGTTTTCCGTGGCGTCCTTGAAGGGCGAGCGGCGCTGGTAGGCCTTGACCATGCCCTGCGCCTTGCGGATGCCGAGGAGCGTGCCCGGCCCCGCCACGCACCCGCCCGGGCAGGCCATGCCCTCGAGCAGGTGCCCGTTATAGGCGCCCTTCACCGCCTGCTTCATCATGGTTCGGCACGCGTCGAGCCCCTCGGCGCCCACGACCGGCACCTCGCGCTCGGGATGCGTGCGCTTCACCGCGTTCACCACCGCGCTCGCCACGCCGCCGGCCACGGCGAAGCCGCGCGCATCGGAGGAGGCGTCCTCGAAGTCGTCGCCCATGGGCTCGGTGATCTGCGTGTATTCGATGCCCTTCGCCTCGAACATGCCCGCGACCTCTTCGAAGGTGAGGACGAAGTCCACCTCGGAGCGCACGCTCGTGCGCATGGCCTCGAGCTTCTTCGCCGAGCACGGGCCCACGAAGACGATCTTCGCCTCGGGGTGGCGCTCGCGCACGAGTCGCGCGGTGAGCGTCATCGGCGTGAGGGCCATGGAGATGCAGTTCGCGTACTCGGGAAAGTCCATCTTCGCCATCGAGCTCCACGCAGGGCAGCAGCTCGTGCCCATGAAGGGCAGCTTGTCCGGCACCTCCTCGAGGAAGTCCTCGCTCTCCTGGAGCGCGCAGAGGTCGGCGCCGATGGCCACCTCCGTCATGCCGGAGAAGCCGAGCATCTTGAA
>CANQNP010000070.1 GCA_947625235.1 uncultured Atopobiaceae bacterium
AGCCACCCTCGTCCTCATCATCGTCAACGGGTTCTTCTCGATGTCGGAAATGGCGCTGGTGAACGCCAAGCGTCCCATCCTCGAGCACGACGCCGAGGAAGGGGATCGCAAGGCGCGCGCCGCGCTGGAGCTCTCCGAGGATTCGGGCGAGTTCCTCGCCGCCATCCAGGTGGCCATCACGCTCGTGGGCTTCTTCGCCTCCGCCGCCGCGGCGACGAACCTCTCCGCGCCCTTCGCGGCGTGGATGGTGGGCCTCGGCCTCCCCGCCGAGCCCGCGAGCGTGATCGCGCCCATCCTCATCACCCTCGTGGTGTCCTACGTGTCCATCGTCATCGGCGAGCTCGTGCCCAAGCGCATCGCGCTCGCCGACTGCGAGGGCGTGTCGAAGCGCGTCTCAGGCTTCCTCGCGGCCTTCACGACCGTGGCGAAGCCGCTCGTGTGGCTCACGTCGGCCTCCGCGAACGGCATCTCGAGACTCCTCCACATCCGCTCCGCCGAGGACCGCCAGAACATCTCCGAAGAGGAGATCCGCTACATGGTCTCCGACGCCGACGAGCTCTCCGAGGAGGAGAAGTCGATGATCCACGAGGTCATCGAGCTCGGCGACACGAAGGCGCGCGAGGTGATGATCCCGCGCGTGGACATGGACGCCCTCGAGGACACGACGAGCCTCGCGGACGTGCTCGCGCGCATGCGCGAGACCGGCCACTCGCGCATCCCCGTCTACCACGAGGACGTGGACGAGGTCGTGGGGATCGCGCACATCAAGGACGTGATCACGCCGATCGTGGACGACGGCCTCGCCGCCACGCCCGTGAAGCCGTACCTGCGCGAGGCGAGCTTCGTGCCCGATACGAAGGAGATCATCCCGCTCCTCTCCGAGATGCAGCTCTCGCACGAGCAGATGGCCATCGTCGTGGACGAGTGGGGCGGCACCGCGGGGCTCATCACCCTCGAGGACATCGTGGAGGAGATCGTCGGCGAGATCGAGGACGAGTTCGACCCCGACAACAAGTTCCTCACGCGCATCGGCGATCGCTCGTGGCTCGTGGACGGGCGCTTCCCCATCAGCGACGCCATCGAGCTCGGCTGGCCGATCGAGGATTCCGATGAATACGAGACGGTTGCCGGCTTCGTGCTCGACGAGGCCGACGGGCTGCCCGAGCCGGGCGACGTGATCGAGAAGGACGGCTGGCAGTTCCGCGTGCAGACGGTGCGCGGCCAGAGGATCGCGCTCATGCGGGTGCGCGCGCCCGAGCCCGAGCCGGAGGTCGAGGAGGAGGGCGAGGGCGGCCTCCTCTCGAAGATCCTGCCCGGTGGTTCTTCCGATGACGCCGACGAGAAGGAGCCGTCCGCAGGCGATGCCTCCTGAGTGGCTACTATATCGATCGAGGTGGGAAGCCCTGAGGGGGCGTGCTCGAAGAGACCGGAGGCACCATGGCCCAGCTGCTCGACATCCAGAAGGTCGTCATCGGCCCCAACACCTTCCAGGCGACCGTGCGCGTGGCCGAGGGCGTGCCGCTCTCCACGTCGGAGAACGTGGAGGCCACGGCGCGCGTGTACTGGCTCCTGCCGGAGATCGCGGACCACGTGTGCGTGGGCGACGGCGGCGAGGCCTTCCGCGACGTGATGGGCGACACGAGCATCGCGCACCTCATGGAGCACGTGACGCTCGAGCTCCTCGCCCGCACGAACATGGCGGGCGACCTCTCGAACGCGCGCACCCGCGCGACGGACGTCGATCGCGTCTATGAGATCGAGTTCGCCTGCCCGGACGACGTGCTCGTGGCCTCGGCGCTCTCGAGCGCGGGCTGGATCATCCAATGGGCCTTCGGCTCGGCGGAGGAGGAGAACAAGCCAAACGTCGACGCCATCGTGGCCGGCATCGTGAACCTCACCGCGAATTCCTACCAGATGGAGGGCAACGAGGCGCCCATGCCCGGTACGGTGGCCGCGGACGCCGAGGTCCTCGTCGCGGACGGCGAGGGTGGCGAGGCGGAGGCGTACGCCGAGGTCGAGGCCGAGGCGGATGACGTCGAAGACGCGGGACTCGCGGCCGACGAGGCCCTCGAGGACGCCGAAGCCCTCGCCGACGACGAGGCCGAGGACGCGCTCGCGGGGCTCGACCTCGATCTTCCCGGCGAAGAGGCCGAGATGGACGCGTTCATGGCCGAGATCGACGACGCGGTCGACGAGGGCGACCCCGCGCCCTTCGTGGAGCTTGGCGAGACGGTGGGTTTCATGGACGTGTCGGCCTCGGACCAATCGGGCGATCCTCTCGCCTGAGCCCGATAAACTCGTCTACCATTGAATGCCACGTGCTAGTGGAGGAGGAACGATATGCCTAAGTTCGGTTTCGGCTTCTTCGTCGGCGGCATCATCGGCGCGTGCGCCGGGGTCTTCGCGGGCCTCATGCTCGCCCCGCGCTCCGGCGCAGAGACGCGCTCCATGGCCGCGGACGCCATGGGCGACGCCTGGGACAAGGCGAACGACATGTACGAGCAGGGCGCGAACAACCTTGCCCAGCGCATCAACAGCATGACCCCCGCGCTGAACGCGCAGACCGACGCCCTCAAGGAGAAGGTGGACGCCGCGCGCCAGAAGATGGACCAGCTCCGGAGCTCCCTCGCGGAATCCGTGAACGAGGCCACCGAGAACATGCAGAGCGCCATGGACAGCGCCGCCGAGAAGATCCACGCCACGCAGGAGAGCGTGAACAAGACTCGCGAGGACATCGCCGCCGCGCAGGCCGGGAAGGCGGAGAAGGCCGACGCTCCGAAGGCCGACGACGCCTCCGACGAGCCGCCCGTGTGCGAGGCGCCCATCCCGGCCGACGCGCCGAGCGCCTAGTTCCCGCCACGCCCGCGGCACTCGGCCCCGTGCCGGAGCCGCGCGAACTTGATTAACCATACCCGGCGGGCCCTCTCGACGAGGGCTCGCCTCTCGCTATGAAGGGGCCGTATGCCGAGCATCGAATCGCTCTCCCGCGCGTTCGTCTACGAACCGAGGGAGGCCAAGAAGGCCGCGAAGGCCAACGGCACGCCCGCGAAGCCGCGCCGGCTTGGCAGGGTCCACAACCTCGTGTTCTCCCCGGACGGGCGCACGATGGTGGGGCTCCTCGTGAAGCGCCCCGACGTGGCCGGCATGGTGAAGCGCGAGGACCTCTTCGTGGCGTGGGATCGCGTGGGCTCCTTCGAGGGCGGCCTCATCACGCAAAACGGCGCAGGCGACGCCTACGACCAGAAGGCCATCGAGCGCCTCGGGCTCGACTGGGATCGTTGCGTCATCTGGGAGGCCATGGACGTGGCCACGCGAAGCGGCAAGGTGCTCGGGCGCGTGGCCGACATCTCCTTCGATGGCGAGAGCGGCACCGTGGAGACGATCTTCGTCACCGACGGCAACCTCGCGGCCTCCATCGTGGGCTCGCTTCCCCTCACGTCCGACCACGTCCTCGGCGTGGCGAACCAAACCATGGTCGTTTCCGACGAGGTGGAGGAGCTCGAGCTCACGGGCGGCCTCGCCGCGAAGGCCGGCGAGGGCTTCGCGAAGGCGCGCGAGAAGGGCGCCGAGGTGGCGAGCAAGGCGGGCGTCGCGGCCGGCGAGCTCTTGGACAAGGGCTCCTTCGCGCTCGGCAAGGGCATCGGCATGGCGAGAAACGCGATCCACGACGCGATGAAGCCCGAGGAGGCGCCCGCGCCCGCGCCGCAGCCGGCGGAGGGCGTCATCGTGGAGGCTCCGAGCGAGCCCCTCGCCGTGGAGGGCACCGAGGGCGAGCCGCCGATCTTCTCCGTGGCCGAGGAAACCGGGGAGCAGGCGAGCGACGAGGCTCGTGCCGCCGCGGCCGCGACCTCGTCTCCCGAGCAGCCGCAACCAGCGCCCGCGCCCTCGAGCGCGCCCGCATCCGCGCCCGCGTCCGATGAGCCGACCATCGTGGACGACGCCGCGAAGTTCATCGGCGCGCAGATCGGCAAGACGAAGACGATGTTCTCGGAATTCCTGAAAGAGTTCAACGAAGCCAATCGCTAGTGGCACCATGGTCCCCATGGCGAGCCATCCACGCGACGAGGAAGCATGAGCGATCGAGGATCCACCAACAGGGAAGCCCCGCGCGACCCCGCGCGCCGCGCCGGGGGAGCGGCCAAGCGGAGCGCGCCCTCCTCGAGCGCGCGTCCCTCCGCATCGGGCAGTCGGCGCTCGAGGCCCAGAAGCGAGGCCCAGAAGGCCGCCGCGGAGCGTCGTCGCGCCCGCGCCGACCAGAAGGCCGAGCGCGAGCGCGCGACGCGCGAGGCCGCCGAGGAGGCGAAGCGCCGGGAAGAGGCGGCCACGCGCCAAGCCGAGCAGGAGGCGCACGCGAAGGCCGAGGCCGAGGCCGCAGCCGCGCGCGCCGAGGAGGAGCGCCGAAACGATCCCGAGCTCAAGCGCCAGGCCTCCTGGCAAACCGATGATTCGAACATCTACCTCGCAAGTGACGACGAGCAAGTGGAGGCGAACTGGTTCGAGGACGAGGTGCCGCAGGATCTCGTGCCCGTGCGCGACGTGGGCCCCGCGAAGAGGCGCCGCACCTCGGCCTCCAAGCACGTGCGCGCCTTCGGCATCGTCATCCTCATCTTCGCCGGCATCGCGGCGCTCGCCCTCTACGCGTGGCTCACCCGCTCGGTGGACTTCAAGCTGAACGGCAACGTGGTGAGTGCGCCCTACGGCACGAGCCTCGCGGACTACCTCGATGAACATGGCACCGGCGTGGCGCCCGGAAACCTCGTCTCCGTGGCGGGCGAGGTCCTCCAGGAGGGCCAGGGCTCCGCGTACGTGGCCACGGTCGACGGCGAGGAGCTCGGCCCCGAGGAGGCGCGCGATGTGCGCATCGTGGGCGGCGAGGTGGTGGACCTCTCGAATGGCGCGGACGTCATGGAGGACTTCACCGCCGAGGTGGTGGAGGCGCCGCCGCTCCTCGAGTTCGAGGGAAGCGCGGGCGCCATCTCCTACATCGCGCAGTGGGGGAAGTCCGGCACTCAGGAGCTCCGCACCGGGAAGGTCTCGGGCGTCGAGGCCCTCGGCGAGTACGTGGAGCCACCGCAGAACGTGATCGTGAAGACCGTGAACGTGGAGCCCGACGACGGAGTGCGCTGCGTGGCGCTCACCTTCGACGACGGCCCGAGCGACTACACCGACGACTACCTCGACATCCTCGCGAGCTACGGCGCGAAGGCCACGTTCTTCATGAAGCCCGAGGAGGTGCTCGACCACGTGGACGTCGCGCGCGCCGCGAGGGACGCGGGGCACCAGATCGCCACGAAAACGGACGCGTACTACTCGCTCTCGGACATGGACGACGAGACGATGCGCGAGACGATCCAGCACGGCTTCGACGTCCTCGCGAGCGAGCTCGGCGTGGAGACGACGACCTTCCGCCCGCTCTTCGGCGCCTTCACGCACGAGGATTGGCTGAGGAGCGGCGGCGTGGCCTCGATGTCGGTGATCTGGAACTGCGATTCGCTCGACTGGGAGCAGCCCGGCACCTACGACATCGTGCAAAACGCGCTCGACGGCCTCGGAAACGGCTCGGTGATCCTCCTCCACGACGGCGGGGGCGACCGCAGCCAAACCCTCGCCGCGCTTCCCCTCATCCTCTCGGAACTCAAGGAGCAGGGCTATTCGTTCGTGACCGTCGACGAGCTCCTCGCAAGCGACAGCGACATCGCCCCCACGGTGGCCTCGGGCGACGAGACGATGCCCGAAGGCAGCGTCTGGCCCACGGAGATCTTCGTGCCGAAGGACGAGTGAGGGCGCTAGTAGCCGAGCGCCATGAGCACGAACATGATGATGGTGAGGACGACGATGAGGATGATCGTCGCCCAGGTGATGCCCGTCCAGAGGCGGCCGTTCGCGAAGCTCCCCATCACCCGCTTGTCCTTGGCGATGCGCACCTCGTAGACCATGAGCACGGGCAGGAGCACGCCGTTCACCACCTGCGCGGCCATCATCACGCCGAAGAGGTTGATGTGCGGGATGAGCACGATGGCGGCGGAGACCACGACGATGACGGTGATGATCGCGCGGTAGGTGGGCGCCTCGCCCCACGTGCGGTCGGCGCCGCGCTCCCAGCCGAAGGCCTCGCAGATGGCGCCCGAGGTGATGCTCGGGAGCACGCTTGCGGCGAGGAGGCTCGCGCCCACGAGCCCGAGGCCGAAGAGCGCCTCGGTGTAGGGCCCGGCGATGGGGGCGAGGGCGCGCGCGGCGTCGGCCGAGCTATCCACGGCGATCCCGGCGGGGAAGAGCACCGCGCCCGTCGTGAGCACGATGAACCACGCGATCACGTTCGCGGCGACGGCGCCCGTGGCGGTGTCGATGCGCTGGTAGGGGAGCTCCTCGGGGCCCACGTTGCGATCGACGACGTTCGACTGCGCGAGGAAGATCATCCACGGCGCGATGCCGGTGCCGATGTTCGCCACCACGAGCGAGAGGTACTCCGGCGTGGAGTGGAGCGTGGGGAAGATGGTCGAGCGCAGGGCCTCGTCCCAGGCGGGCTCGATGAGGATCCCGCAGATGACGTACGTCACGAAGACGCAGCTGATGGCGAGGAGGATCTTCTCGATGCGCCTATACGAGCCGCTCATCGAGAGGAGCCAGATGGCGATCGCCGCCACGGGCACGCTCACGAGCGGCGGCACGCCGAAGAGCTCCATGCCGCT
>CANQNP010000071.1 GCA_947625235.1 uncultured Atopobiaceae bacterium
GTGATCTGCTCGCCGAACTCGGCCACGAAGTTCAGGTTCTGGCCCGGGCCCGCGGGGGCGGGGAGGGTGTAGGCGCTTCCGGGGGCGAGCGCGGAGTCGCTTCCGAGCACCCAGCCGGTCACGGCCTGGGGGCCACCCGCCTTGGGGTTGGTGATGTCGGCCGTAGACGCCTGGTTGGCCGTGAGGAGCGTGATCTCGCTCCCCTCCTGGCCGTAGAGGGTGGCATCGGCGGAGATAAAGTTGGTAGGAGCATCCTTAGAGGACGCCACGAAGTTCACGCCCGTGACGGTCGTGCTCTGGGTGGTGCCGGGCTTGGTCTCGGACTGCTGGATGGGCCACGCGTTGGCCGTGTAGGTGCCGGCGATCGAGCCACCGGGGAGGGCGGTTGGGACGCCAGCCGTCGATGCGGTCCCCGCACTTGTAACAGTGCAGACAGCCCCGTCGCCGTTGAGGCTGATCCACGCGACGCCCATGCCCTCGTCGTTGAGGGCCGCGCCATAGGACTCATTGTCCGACCCAGAGGACGGGATCGTCGTGAAGGCGATGGTCGAGCCTACTGCGTTGGCGCGGGTGAAGGAGAAGCCGTAGGTCTGGTTGGGCGTGCCCTTGATGACGGCCCAGAGGATGTTTTGGTTCATGCCCGTCGAGGTGAACGGGAGGTTGTCCTCGACGTCGTCCCAGGTGAGCCCGAGGGCGGCGGCGATCGCCTTATCGGCGGCACTATTGGCATTCGCGCCCACGAAGCCGGTCGCGGTGATCGAGGCGGCCTGAGCTGAATAGTCGGGGTCGGCGCTGCTCGGGAGCGTTACGGGGCCGTTGATGCCGCCGCCGATCGTGGCGCCGTTCGCCTTCTCCACAGGGTTGGAGGAGGAGTTGTCCACGGTGCCGCCCACGGTGGAGTTGGAGCCGAGGGTGAGCTTGCTGTCGCCGGTGTTGTTGATGTCCTCGGTGACGGTGCCACCCTCATCGATGGTGACCTCGCCACCGTTGCTGTCGATCGAGCCGACGGTGCCCTCCTTGCTCACTGATACCGTGGGAGTTTCGCCGTTCGTTCCCTTGTTGTTGAAGACGCTATCGACATTCCCGCCCTCGACGTTCACCGCGCCGGACGTGCCGTAGGTCGCGTCTGTATCAGTTCCCGAGTTGTTAAGGATGCCCACACCGTTTTCGAGGGGGATATTCCCGGATCCGATGGTGCCGCTCGGGGTGCCGTCAGCTTCGACGCTGCCGTTGCCGGAGACGTTGACCGTGGAGCCCTGGTTCACGATGCCGATGGGGCCGGTGACGGAGCCCGCGCTGATGTTGACGGTGTTGTTTTCGCTAAGACCACTGGCCCCTTGCGGGAGGTACATGCCGGCGACGCCACCGGAGACGCTGCCGCCCTTCACGTTGATTTGGGCAGCCTGACTGAGGGTGTTCGAGCCGTTGGTACGAATACCGACCTGGGAGGCGGTGACGGCTCCGCCCGTGTTCACGTTCACGACACCGCCGAGTGCCATGATTGCAGCGGCGTCCTGGCTATCGGTGGGCACGGACGTGCTGCTCACCTTTCCGCCGTTCTCGACGTTCAGGGTGCCGGAGTAGACGACCACGGTGGTGGCCTTTTTCGTCGCGTTTTTCGCGGGGCTCGCAACGTTTACCTTGCCGCTGATGGTGACGATGGGGCTGCTCTCGGAGGTTCCCTCGTTGTAAGTGCCGACCTTGATGACGCCAGTGAGGGTGGTCGAGAGACCCTGCTGGGTGCCCGACGCATAGGTCAGGGCATTCTTCGTGGTGACGGTCACCGGCACCGAAGAGGTGATGATGAGGGAGCCCTGCTTTGTGACTTCCAGACCATGCTCAAGGGTCGCGTCCTTAGTCAGCGTGACCGTGTAAACATTGGTCCCCTCATCGGACTTTTGAACGGCAGTCGCATCGATTCCGAACTCGCTTGCGATTTCCGCCTCGCTCGTATTGGAAAGGTCGATCTTTCCATCGGAATTAGTGCCAGCCCAAGCTGGCGTTGCGACGATGACGGCTGCGAAGAGCGCCAGCAGCGCTGCCAGCAACCCTCCTACGTACTTCTTCCGACTGTGGTTCATACAGTCTCCAATCTATGGCTCCGACGCCCACCTAGCGAAGGGCGCGAACTACCTTGTGGATGGATTTGGTTTTCCTGGGAGAGCGCGGCCCTGCCGCGCGCCTCACGCAATAGGGGCTCCCTCGAGAGAGTCGCAGGTCGCGAGGCTGGTCGCGAGGTATGCCTCGAGGTGCGCCGCGGAAGGCACGCGCGAGCGCACGCGCGCCACGTGGGGGCGGGAGACGCCAAGGCGCCCCGGCCTGCGCACCGAGGCACCCAAAGGACATGTGGCGCTGTTGTACGTCGCCACCCCTCCCCTTCCCGAGATGGCCTTGGGGCGAGGGAGAGTCCTTCGCCCAAGGCTCGCCTAGGACCTATGGGAAGTGGGAAGATGGGATGCGGCGCGGCTCCGCACCACCGCATGCGCGGTGGTGGCATCACGGGCTCTCCAAACCTCGTGCCGAGCGCTGCCTCGCCCCAATGCCGCAGCTCGCCCATTGCCGTGGGCGGGCTGCGGTTCCTCGCTTCCGGTCCCGCTCTGGTCGCTTGGATGGGCCGCTTCGCTACCCGGCATTCGCCCGCGGCAGCGAAGAAGGACATCCCCGCAACCGCCAAGTTGTCTTTAGGATCCAATACTCAAGAGAGCATCCATAAGAAGGGGATGCCCTTCTCAGCTGATGCTCGCAATCGGTTTTTGGATCCGGCGCTTACGCGCCAGACAACTTGGCAAGTCGCATACTAGCCGAAACGCGAAGTGGTGTCAGCCGAGATTCGCAGCGCATGCCGCTCAGGCCCCGCGATCCCCCGCTTTCGACGCGGAGAAAGGCGTCTGGCCTCGCGGAGCGCGAGGCCAGACGGTTCTGATAAGGCACCGGGCAGGGCCGCTTGCCGCGCGCCCCTTCGGGGCACACCGCAAGCGACCCTGTCCGGTGTAAAGGAAATGAGTAACGTGAGCGGCCGTGTCTGGTGTAAAGGAAACGGAACGCCTTACTCGTCGATCTACGCTATGGCTCCGTCTCCCCTTGCGATCCCTTCTCGTCGGCCTCGTTGATGGCCTCGGCCACCTCCTTGAAGAGCTCGCGGAGCGTGGCGGCATCGATATCCGCATTGGGAGCAATATCGCCGTACACGTAGAAGAAGGTTTCCTTCGAGGACTTGCCGTAGCCCTCGATGCCCATCTCGTCCAGCGGCACGACGCCGAACTTGCTCGTATAGATGTACACCTGGCTTGGCTCGAGCCGCTTGGTCTTCACCGATACGTTCAATATGACGGGATTCTCGATGTAGCGTTTGCGGAATTTATCCTTAAGCTTCCCCTCGAGAATGCTGTAGGAGATGCTCCCGAGCTTCGAGGATTTCGCGAATGTGTCCTTGAGCGTCTCAAGGTCATCGGGCGCAAACAGGAGCGGGTTGAAGATGGCGTTGAATTCACCCTGCGACTTCCAGAGCGGCTTTTGATGGTTCCGATTGAAGTACTTCGAGAAGTAACGCTCAATTTCCCCGGATGAAAGATCCACGCCCTCCTTGGACGAGAGCTCGTGGTTCTCGAGGTAGACATGCTTGAACAAAGCCCGCATGTCGCTATCGCTGCATCGCCAGAACCAGTGTCCCAGCTTCGTGTAGTCGTAGCCCGGCCCCTCGCCGAAGAGAGGGGAAATGCCGAAGTACGCGTCGCGGCTCGTTGCGTAAAACGAATCGAAGCCGATGATCTTCGGCACGAACACGTCTGTATCGTTTGTATCGTTGTAGCGGCACGTGCCTTCCTTGAGCTCGCAGCTGGCAAAGCTCAGTGGCACTTCGCCGAAACGGCTCGTATCCTCATGCAGTTTGCAGCAGAGGAAGCGGCTCGAGAGCCGAGGGACGTAATCCTCGAGGAACGAGGAGTAGAGCACCTTTGGGTGCGTGAAGATCCACTCATATTCGTAGTTGCGGGCGGCCATGATTTGTCCGAGCACGCTCATGCACGAGTGGTCGTAGACGAAGTCGTATTCGATGTGCTTGGCTCTCCGGGCAATCCCACCCGGCTTGACGGCGGGAGTCGCCTTCTGATCCACGACCCATCCCTTGACGGATCCCTTGAAGCTCCCGTCCAACCATGTGGGCGATTTCGTATCCACTTCGATTTCAGGAGCGTCCGACCACGCGATTTTCGCGCAGGCCGATCCCTCATTCGTCGTGAAGAGACGAATCGAACCATCCTTGTCCTTGTATTTCGCCGCAACGCCTCGTTCGCCCCGAAGACCCCAACTGCTCGATTCGAGGGGGAGCGATACCCACGACGGAAGTTCCGCGGGCGTGCCGACGATAATGTCCTTCGAGTCCACCGACGTGTCTTGGTAAAGGATGTCGAAGGTTCCGCTCACCTGGAAATACGAGCCGGAGTCGCGGGTATTCGCACCAACGCCCTTCAGCTCTGCGCCTTGGAGCCAGAGACCGCCTACGTTCCCCTCGCACGCGGAGCCGCTCACATCGCGCAATCGCATGACCCGGAGCGACCTGAAGAGGCGATCGTAATCGATCTCCGTGCTCGCAAGCCCAGCGTTCTTCGCATCGCGAACGATGTAATCGAGGCCGTCCACGTCGAAGGTCGTCGAGTTCAGGAGCTCGATGAAGCAGTTCTTGAGCGAGGTTTCGAGGGCAAGCTCTGGAGTCGTGTGGCGGTACGGCATGCCGATAATTGCCCGTGCGATGAACTCGAGGTCGGGGTCCTCCTCGGCAAGCGCGCTTTGGATCCCCGCCTTCGCGCGAAAGTCAGCCTCATCCTCATAGCCGGAGGCACTAGCGGATTCACCCTTCTTGGGGTCTTTCTCCGATGCCTGATCCCAAACCACCAGCGGGTTCTTCTCGCCATTGGCGAGCTTGTAGAGCACCTCATGGCACGCACGGCGGAAATGGATCCCCACGCACGTGGCGCTCAGCTTCTCGTGGGGAGCGGCCTTTCCCCCAATCCTTCCCTTGCTCTTCGCGAGCGTGCCGAGGAGCTCCTCGTCATCCGCTTCATCCGGCTCGCGCCCGAAGAAGTCGTCATAGAACTCCCGAGATGGAAATTGCATTAGGAGGTTCATGTTGAGCTTGCTCGTCTTTTCGGGAGCATCGCTTGGGTCGAGGCCGATCGCCTCGAAATACGCCGCGTAGTGGTCGTCGCTGGTGTCTATCTTGGGGATCTTGTAATAGCCCTCATAATCGTGCGAGAAGGGCGCGTGGGCGCAATCGTGGAGGATGCACGCGAGGCCGAAGAGCTTCTCGTATTTGAGCCACCATGCGTCCTCGAAGGGCATCTTGTCTTCCTCGAGGGGGCTTGGCGCGGAGTAGTCTCCATCCTCTATGCCCATGAGCACCTTGTACTCGTGCGAGCCGAGTATGAGCTGGTCATCGAGGTTGTACTTGCTAATGAAGCTCCGCGCGTTTTTGGCGAGGCTTTGAAACGCTCTCGTGCCGAGGTGGTACACCCCGAGGGAGTGGATGAAGCGGGTGTGTTCGACTGCGGGAAAGAGTGGCTGCATCCCCGTCTGCCGCACATCCTTCAGCCGCTGGAAGATCTCGGTGTCGATGATCTTCTCCACGATGGGCTTGGGCACGTAGATGTAGCCGTGGACGTTGTCCCTAAAGAGCTTTTCGGTGCGCTTCGTGTGTTGCGGCTTCTCTCGCTTCGCCTTTCGTTTCGCCATACACAACTCCGCTAACTCGCGGCGAGGACCGTACCTCGCTTGATATCCGCGCTCTCGCGCAGCGCCTTGATGTGCTCCCTGAAGACCTCACGCGTTGCCCGAAATGTCTCTTTCGCCGCGCGCGAGTTGAGGCAGAGATTGATTCGCCTAAGGCGGGTGTCATCGATGTCCAGCCCGCTGAAAATGACGCGATCGCCGAACTCGCAGAAATCCGCACGTTCGCGAATGAAGAAGTCGTGATCGTCCATGTCGAAGTTGACGATGGTGCACCTTGTCTCCGGATACTTTTCCAGAGCGCTGGGGATTTCCTTCTCAAGCTGCCGGCAAAACCACTTGATCTCGTCGCGGCTTAGCTCGCGGGTGATGTCTTGGACGGCGGTGAATGCGTTGTAGTAGACGGTCTCTATTGAGAAATAGAAGGTCATACGTGCTCTCCCTTTGTTGGCCATGTCTCGTCGCGAAGGGCACCTCGAGAGCCCGCCTTGGGGCAGGTGTCCCCTCATCTGATCGACTATAGCAGCAGGCCTTGCTGGCTATTCTGAGCCTTCGGTTACCATCCAGTCACAGGTGTTTACCTCGGCTTTTTTGACGTGCGTGCCCACTTGCCCCCACTCGGGGACAAGTGGGCACGCACGCTGCCAAGTAATAGGGGCGGGGGGCCGTCGCCCCCCGCCTTAGTGCACTCTCGCGGCCACGGGGCCTGCTAGGTAGCCCCAATCGG
>CANQNP010000072.1 GCA_947625235.1 uncultured Atopobiaceae bacterium
GGGTTCGCACTCATCCTGTTCTTCGCCTCGGGAATGATGCTGGTTCGCGAAGAATACCAACCGTCGAATCCCTCGTTCGTCTGACCTTCGAGGTCATAGAGGTAGATGGTGTTTTCGCTACTCCCGTTCCCGACGAACTTGGACACCGATACCCAATCCCCATAGGGAACGCTGGCGAAATAGCTCATGCTCTCGTCGTAATACGACCGTGCTGAGGGACTATCCCACACGCTCCCGTCCTCGTTGACCGACCAGGTGTTGTAGGTCGCGTCATCGTCCATGACCTCGACGGCATCGGGGGACAGGTCGTCGATCGGCACGCGCTTGATCTCGGTGTTGTCGGTCGCGGTGTCATGGTCGTAGAAATAGAAATAGTCGCCGAAGAATTGGGGACCGCCGTGATCGGTGACGCCGGCGAAATCGCTCTTCCCCGTCTCGAGCTTCGCCGACACGTCGGTGAACGCACCCGTCTCGTCGATCCATCCGACGTGCTTCGATCCGTCGCTCAGGTTGGTCATGGCGACCATCTTCGTAAGATCGTCGCTGAACGCCGAGACGTCGGGGGATCTCAAATTCAGGATCCCCTCCGTTGCATAGCAACTCTTCGTGTTTTCAGAGGAGAAGGTGCGCAGGTTGGTGACCTCCCCTGTCTCCGGATCGATCATGTCCAGCTTGGCCGTGAAGGAGTACCTGTCCCAGTCGTAGTCAGTGTTCGGGAAGCGATAATCGCCCTTCTCGTAGCTGTAGACGATGATGCCCTCGGGGTTTGCCTCGGCCTCAGTCGTCGACGTATCGGGGATCTTGGATGAACCGGTATTCGTCGGTTCGCCAGAACCGGAATACGAGCCGTAGAACTGAATCACCACGGGATCATCCGAAGACACCTCCGTAGAGGCGGGAAGATCTGATTCGCGGCCTATCGTCACATTCGCAACGACGTCGTTATACTCGTTGCCGCGTTCGTTCCTGATCATCTGCAAGGTGACGTCGCTGAACCCAAGCGACTTGAGTTCCGATTCCACGCCCTCGGCATGCATGCCCTCGTAATCGGACAGGGCCACCGAAAGCCTGATCGTCCTCGCGCAGGCCGCAAGGAGCAGGGCCACCATCGCGACGCCCAGGGTTTTCAAAAGACGCTTCCCTCGCATGCGACGTCCTCTCTCTCCGCTGTTTCGTTTTCCTTGCTCGCGTGCCATGCCTGCTGGAATCCCAAGCTAGAGGCAAAAGCCAGGAACCACGTAGCGAGCTTGATCGGCGGGGAACCCCTGGCCGCCGCCGAGCGCATTCACGCCATAGAAGGCTCCGTTCATCGTCGTCCCGCCCATTATGGGCGTGCGCAACCACCAAATCGCCGCCACGCCTTCTCCCCTATTGAGAAGGGCACTTTTCTCCTCGCCTTCGGAGACATCGGTCACACCGGCATCTGCGTAGAGCTGGTACTGGGAGCCTTCGGCATCGAGGATGTCTTCATAGACCTCACCATCGAAAGTGGTCGAGGGACCGTAGATCTCCACGAGGGAAAAGAGCCAGAGCTGGTCAGTCGTCGGAGTGACCGAGGAGACCGAATCAGTAATCCCCACGTTGTTGGTGAGCTTTTCCACGGGCACGATGATGCCTCGCAGATCCTCTGGCAACAGGGTCATGCCATCAGATGCGAGCCATGCGCGAAGGTCGGATGTTTCCCATCCGCCTTCATGGGGGAGAGAGGAATCCATCACGCGCTCCGCGATGGGCTCGCCGAAGATGAATGTGAGGCCCGCCTTGCCGCCGTCGGCCTTGTTGTCGTGATAGATGCCGACGATCTGCGCGGAAACCGCCGTCCCATCTTCGAGCGTGAACTGCTTTGAGGCGTCGGCGGAGAGACTCCCGTTTTCATCGCATAGGTTGTATTGCTTTGCCACCTCCATCGCTGAGGATTCACTCCCCGAGGCACTGATCTCCTGCGCGATGCTTGCCAGCTCCTCCCACGTGTAGTCGTTGACCGAAGCTTTCGCGCTGACCGAAATGGGTTCTTCCGCCTCTTGGGGCTGTTCCGACTGAGTCTGCTCGGCCGGAGCTGTCGATTCGTCGGCTGGGGTCTGCGTGGGTTGCGCCGCGTTTCCGCAAGCCGCCAATGTGAGTGCGCAAAGAAATGCCAGCGTAAGGGTTAGCGTCTTCTTCACGGGTTGCCGATCCTCTCTCTCCACTCGCGCTCATCATACGCATGACTTCTCGGATGAGCGGCCACGCGCATTCCCCGCAAGGGCTGGAAAGAGACGATGCGGGGCCTCCAACCGCTGGTGGAGGCCCCGCTCAGACACCTGTTAGAGGACATCCACCTCGGTTACCACTCCGCAAGGCGCCAGCACTTGTCAAGCTGACTCCATGACGGCGGATGCCCTCACAGCAGACGGCTCAGTACATCGATATGTGGTGCCCCTCGACGTTCATCGAGGTGCGGAGTGGTACGCGCAGGGTACCACGCTTTACGAGCCTACCGTTCAGCCCCGCAGATGCAGGAGCGGCGTCTTATACAGTATCTCATCTCTTATACTATGTTTCGTAATTTATACGGCTTATACTTCAGCCCAAGACCACAACAAGGAGCGTTCGCCTTGAAATCTCCCAACCCGTTCTCCCCAGGCTTTTCGGCTCCGCCTTCGGCCTTCTTCGGACGCACGGACTACCTCGATCGCGTGCGGTCTTCGCTCGGAGACCGCCTCGACCCGAACCGCTGCTTCTTCGTGGAGGGCACGCGCGGCAGCGGCAAGACCGTGCTGCTGCACCAGCTGGGCACCATGACGCGCGAGCGCGGATGGTTTGCCCTCACCATGAATTCGCTCCATGCCACGGCCGAGCTCCTCGAAGTCCTCTCCGAGGAGTTTGGCGTGCACCAGACGCTCCGCGCGTCCCTCAAGCCGACCCTGACGATCCCGGGGCTCGGCAACGCATCGGTGGGAGAGGTGCGCGCGGAGACCAAGGGAGACCACGCGACACCGCTGCTCACCACCACCGTGACGCGCGCCCTCCGAAAGAAGAGCCGTTGGAAGGGCCTCTTCATCGGCATCGACGAGGGCCAGCGGCTCGACGAGCACGATGCGGTGGAGATCTGCTCCGCCTTCCAAGAGGCGCGCTCCCAAGGGCTCCCGATGGTGCTCGTCATCGCAGGTCTCCCGGGAACGCATGAGCGCATCGGCGCCTTCCCCAACTGCACCTTTGTGAAGCGCGCGCCGCGGATGGTGCTCGAGCCTTTCTCGGTGGACGAGACCCTCGGCGCGCTCGCCTCGCTCTTCGCCAAGGTTCCGGAGATCGAGCTCACGCAGGACGCGCTCTTCGAGCTCGGCCACTTCACCCAAGGCCACCCCTACCTCGTGCAACTCGTGGGCTACCACCTCTACGAGGTTGTTGATCGCGCGCACGCCGAGGAGCTTGCCGGCTCGAAGGGGCGCGTACGTCCGACCGAGAACGAGATCCGCGCCGCCGAGGCACTCGCCTACGAGCTCTATCGGGAGAACATCCTGAAGCCCGTGGTCGATCCGCTCGGCGCAAAGACCATCGCCTACCTCGCGGCCCTCGCCGAGACGATGGACGAGGACGGCGTCATGGCCAACGACGCCTCGGTGGCCAAGGCCATCGGCAAGCAGGGCACGCGGCAGACCGCGGAGTACCGCCGCAGCCTCATCGACAAGTGCCTCCTCGAGGACCTCGGGCGCGGCAAACTCGGCTTCGTCATCCCCTACATCCCCCGCTACCTGCGAGAACGAGCGGAAACGATGCGCGTCGTCGACCGCACGGGCAAGTGGAAGCGCGAGATGTGATGTTTCTACGCCCAGCGTTCCTCTTGAGATCCCGACTAAAGGATGGGAGGAACTTCGCCTGCGAGAGCCGACTCTCGCAGATGAGTCCCTCACCGCTCGCTCACACGTAGTCCAGGATCACGCGGTAGCGCTCGATGAGATCGGGGAGGCGGAGGCGCGCGTTCGCGGGGCTCGTCGACGGGAGCACGGTGATGGGCCGGCCAACCACCGGCTCTTGGTAGCGCCGATAGAGCTGGCCGGACTTCGTCCCGGTGGCGAAGATCGCTTGGATGGGCGCGGAGTCGAGCACGCGCGAGAGGTCCGAGGGCACGACGTGTTTGATGCTCGCGTCCGAGGCGCCCTCGATGTCGCACTCGCTGATCGTATCCCAGATGGCCACGTGGTGTCGGAGCGCGAGCGCGCGCTTGCCCTCGGGATCCGGCGGAAGCGGCTCGTCGAAGAGCGCGGCGAGCACCGGCCAGAAGCGGTTTTGCGGGTGCCCGTAGGGAATGCCCACCTCGCGCGCCTTCGGCGAGGGCAGCGTGCCGAGCATGAGCACGCGGCTCTCCTCGTCGAAGAGGGGCCCGAAGGGATGGACGACGTGGGCGAGGGCGGCCATGGGAAGAGCGCGCCCTCCCCTAGCCCTGCATGTTTTCGAGGAGCCAGCTCGTGAGGTCCGCGAGGTGGTTGATGGTCCACGTCCCGTTCGCGTTCACGAGGTTGAGGGAGATCTCCTGCGTGGTCGTGGGGGCGGTGGGATTGCGAAGCGCCTCGATCACGGCGTCCACCTGCTGGTCGTAGGTGAGCGAGGTGAAGTCCACCTGGCTCGAGACCTGGTCGTCCAGCGCGTCGAAATCCGGGAACGTGAGCATCACGTCGCACGTTGCGGCGTCCCCCACCACGTTCACGTCGGTGATCGTCCAGCCGAAGTTCGCGAGGAAGGCGTCCATGACCTCTTGGATATCGAAGCCGTAGGCGCTGAGCTGGTTCAGGTAGGACTGGAGATAGGCCGAGGCGTCGGAGCCGAGGAGGGTTCCGACGCCGTTGACGGCCCCTTCGAAATCGAAGTTCTCGAACTCCTCGAAGTACCCGTTGACGGCGCGCTTCACCTGCGCCTCGGAAGAGAAGTCGAGCGGATTCACGAAGTTCGGACCGCCGAATGCGGGGCCTGCGACGGAGATGGCCGCCACGGCCACGACGAGGATGGTGACGATGCCGATGATCGCGTTGCGAAGGCCGTGGCCCTTTTTGGGAGGCGCGTAGATCGGCGCCTGCGCGGGCGTGGGCTGCGGCGCGGACGGCGCGGGAGCGGCCTGGTACGTGCTCTCGGGGCGGGGCGCCACCTGCGTGGCTCCCGGCGCGGGCGCGGGTCGCGTGGCCTCCGGAGCGGTCGCGGCCGCACCTTGCGCGATCGCGTTCCCGCACTTCGGGCAGAACTTCGCGCCGGGTGCCACCTCGTTGCCGCACTTGCTGCAATACATCCCCGCTCCCTCCTCGTCCGAAAGTCCGCGCGCCGCTAGTCTACGGGACCGCCCGCGGCGGCGATCTCCTGCATGGCCTCGAGGCCGAGCGCGAGCAGCTCGTCGGTCGTGAGGTCGTTCAGGTACGCGCCGAGCTCGATGTCCTGGCGATTGCAGCCGGCCGCGAAGCTCCGCTGCTTGAACTTCTTCTTGAGGGACTTCAGGTTCATGTCGCGCACGCTCTTGGACGGGCGCACGAGCGTGCAGGCGTTGATGAGGCCCGAGAGCTCGTCCATGGCGAAGAGCATCCGCTCCATCTTGGCCACGGGCTTGGGCGCCGTGTCGTCGTGGGGGAAGACGTGCGTGCGAATGGCGTAGCCAAGCTCGGGCGACGCTCCGGCCTCGGCGAGGATCTCCTCCGCCTTCACGGTGTGCTCCTCGGGGAACCGCTCCCAATCGAGGTCGTGCAGGAGCCCCACTTGGCTCCAGAACTCGACGTTTTCTGGGTCGTACTCCTCGGCGAAGTGGGCCATGAGCGCTTCGAGGATCTCGGCGTGCTTGATGTGGTAGGGGTCCTCGTTGAAGCGGAGCAGCAGCGCGTAGGCCTCGTCCCGACGAAGCCCCGTCTCGAGGGTGCCCGACGTGTCCATGATGCCCCCGTCCTTCGCGCCTTGCGCTAGTCCTCTTTCGCGATCTCGTCCTTCAGGCGGGCGAGCTCGTCGTCGATGCGAGCGTTCCTGCCGGCCTCGGCGTATTTCTTCTCGAGCTTATCGGCGCTGTCCTCGTCCTCGGAGGCGGCGAGCTCCGCCTTGGCGTTCGAGCGGTCGAGCATGGCGTCGGCCTTGGCCTCCATGCGATCGAACGCGGCGCGCGCGTCGGCGGCGTGCGACGTGCCCACGCCGCTCGTCATCTCGGTGATCTTGTCTTGGGTCTTCGCCACGGCGGCCTTGGCCTTGATGGTCTCCTTGCGCGCGTTCAGCTGCTGGATGTCGTCCACGAGCTTGTCATGCATCTGGCGCATCTTGTCGGCGTTCGCCTTCGCGGCGTCGTAGGCGGCCTTCAGGCCCTCGCGCTCGCCGTCGTAGGTCTGCTTCTTCGCGAGGAAGGTGCGTGCGTCGTCCTCGTTGCCCTCGCGAAGCGCGGCCTTGGCGAGGTCCTCGTAGTGCTCGGACTTGTCGGCGTTCTCGTC
>CANQNP010000073.1 GCA_947625235.1 uncultured Atopobiaceae bacterium
CCCATTCATGAAACCTCATTCGACCTCAGGGCTCATTCTCCAGCCGCGCCGGGGTCGAGATGGCCATGACGCGCGTAGGTTCGGGCCGTCACCTCGGAGCCGAGGATTTCCGAGGTGAGGGCGATGGCCATTGCTGAGTATGCGCTGTCTTCATCGCGGATGGAGGCGCAATGGACCGGCGGCATCCCTCCCCTGCTGCTCGAGCATCTCGATGATAGCCAAGCCGACCGGGCATCGATCACGCGCCTGGGAGCATCGCCCCGCACCCAACACCCCTGCGCGTCGCCGGGGCTATCGAGTGGCGTTTCCTAGGCGCCAGGCGCAAAGCAGAAGAAGCCGCCACCGTCTTGGCTTGAGTCCTTGCCGGAAGCGCCGCCGAGGACGCAGCCACAGCCCTTGAGCGCGCCGATGATGAAGCACGCGCATTTCGCACCGCCGGCCACGGCCGCAAGCTCCGCCTCGGTGAGCTCGCCCTCGGCTGCGGCCTCCGCATCGGCCGCGAGGATGTCTGCTGCCGTGAGATCGAGATCGTGCTCCGCCGCGAAGGCGGCGATGGCCTCGGCGATGGCGGCGCGAGCTTCTTCCTCGGAGACGCCCTCGAGGTCGATGCCCTCGATCACGGCGACGAGCTCTTCCTGGAGCGCGTCGTCCGCGGAGATTGCCTCGTAGAACTTGGTGACTTTCTCGTTCATCGCCCTGTCCTTTCGTTGATGGCGAGTGCTGGGAGGGATTATGGCCCGCACGGCCTCCACCATCCCGAGGAACCGCAGGAGGCGAAACCGACCGTTCATTCGTGCGTCGCTGGCCAACATTCGTGTCCTCACCTCGGTTTGCATCGCTTGCACGGGGTGATTCCCTCAAGCATGCTTGTCGATGCACGGTCTAGAGAAGGGAAGAGCAATGGCCGAGAACGAGAATGCCCCCGCGAACGAGCCACAGCAGCTAAACGATAACGACCTCAAAGAGGTCAACGGCGGCTGATTCTGGAAGGACGATGTGACGGGTTCTTGGGGAGTGGGGTGGCGTCAGTCTGACGAGGACGCGCTCCAAGCCGACTACGCAGCCCACGGAGCAGGGATGTCCCTCGATGACTTCATGACGGCGAAGGGCATGGACAGCAGGGAAATAGGGATGAGGGATTTGTGGGTAATCACTCACGGCTTTTAGGGTTCCGATGCCTTCTTTGACCGCAAAAAGCTGCATGAGCTTATGGTGATGTACGGAGTGGAGTGTCAGGTCTCCACTCCGCATCTTTGATTCTCCCCTTTCACGCATCGAGGCCATCGCTTCCGTACAAGTCGTGAGTGGGTGCCTTTCGTGCTTCGGAAATGCGTATTCGTGCCCCATCCCAGGTTCGCATCGTTTGCACGGGGTAATTCCCTCAAGCATGCTTGCAGGCACGGCACGCGTCCGCTGAAAGGAGCGGTCATGAAAGGCGACAAGAAGAAGGTAATCGAAGAAGAGGTAATCGTAGTCGAGGAAGAAAAGCTCGCCGAAGAGGAGCTTGACAAGGCTTCAGGCGGTGGCAGCTATTCCTTCCACCCTCCCATCATCGGACCTGATGGCAGGGTATTCCCCCCTCCTCAATGGTGATGGACGGTGAAACGCAAATGAACGAGGAAATGGTGGAAAAGCTCATGGCGGCCACCTCGGCCGCGGACGTGCAGGCCATCGCCAACAGCTACGGTTACGAACTGACGGTGGAGCAGGCGCAAGAGGTCTTCGACAAGATCCAGAGCTTCAGTGCCGATGGCGAGCTTTCCGACGACATGCTCGAAGCCGTCACGGGCGGCGGCATCATCGCCACCGTCGAGGAATGGTTTACGGTTGCGCTTCCAGCATTGTTCCGTTGAGGGGGGGGGACGATGATGACCGACCAGAAGAAGGACGCAAAGCCCGAGGTCGAGAAGGCAACGCCTGAGGAGAAGCTGACGGACGCCGACCTCAAAGCCGTGACTGGCGGTGCAGAACGAAAAAGAGACCTCTATCACAAGCGGCTGACATCGGGGTTCGAGAGGTCGCCTCTCTAAACCGGAAGCGGGCTGCGCTAGGAACTCGGCGATAGCAAAGAGACACGGAGCGAAGGCTACAGTCTCCGCTCCGTGTTTTGTGTCTTTTCATTCAAATCCAAATAGGACCATTTATTCACCTGCTATTCCCACTCGATGGACGAGAGCCAGCCCTAGCTAGCCTCCAGTTTGCCCTCGTTTGCGCACGTATCCCGATTTGGCTCAGATTTCATTTTGCTGGGTACCAGCTGAGCACCAGTCCCGGCATTCGACTTCTCCACCGAAGTGTCCAAATCACCTCCCAATCGAGCGCGCGGAAAGAGGCGTAAGCAGCTGGGATACGCAATCTGGCGACTACGAGTCGAGCAGGATGGCCAACGCAGCCCTATCTCGCTCGCTGAGAGCGCCGAGTGGCTCGCCATTGAGCAGATCCCCGCGCCGCAGGGACAGCAACGGCGCGAGCTGGACCCGCGATGGCTTCACCAGTCCCTCATCTTGCCAGTCCATCAATTCGTAATAGCGATAGTGTGGCTGGGGACGAGCCGAGGTGACCTTCGCGGCCACGATGGCAACGGTCTCGCCGTCGATGACGACGACGGGCCTGACTTTGCCGACGTCCGGATGGTCGGCAAATCTCACATAGGCAAGCCAGACCTGCCAAGGCGCGAGGTCAATGGACGAGCCCGGCATAGACGTCGTCCTCGTCGTCGTCCATGTCCGCCGGCGCAACGCTCGATCCCCATCTCGGATCCACCGGAAGCACGCTCGAGGGATCGTAACGGGGCTTTTCGGAACGCCGCATGTCGAACGGCAGCCCGCCCACGTCGATGGACTTGACGAGGAAGGCGTTGATCGCGTCGCTCAGGCTCATTCCCCAATGGGAATACACCTCCGACGCCTCCGCCTTCACGTCCGGTAAGACGTACGCCTTGATCTCAGCGGTTCTGGAAGCCATTGGCATCCTCTTATATGGAGTAAAGAAGGGATATACAAGGAATAGTTTATACCTTGATTGCTGAGCGCACGTTTGGGATTTGGACTCGATGGTGGCAGCCATGGCGAACGATGCATCTCCATCAGAGGGGAGCGTCGCGTATGAGCCTGAATAGCCTCGCTACGCAATCCGTCATCGTGGCAAATGCACTCGGCATCGCCGAGGTGCCGGCGCGTTGGGTTCGAGCATTGAGGACGCACGGTCGGGAGTCAAGGAGAGGGCGGTAACCGCCAGCTACCCGCCCTCTCGTCTCACCGTGTCGACCGCTAGTCCCCTGTGGGCTTGGGGCGGGTGCCGACATGAGCTCGAGGTCATGAGCGGTCCCTTGATACGATGGCGTCGCTCTTCATGCTCGCGTGCGGCGAAGGAGGTGCGATGCTCGTCGATGGCTGGGAGGAGCTGTTTCCCGCGCGGATCCTCGCCCGCGGCTACGACTATTTCCTCGATGGTCGCGTAGGCGAGCTCGCGCCCGAAGACGCCGGATGGCGCGCCACCATCGCGGGGATGCGCGAGTACGACGTCTTCGTGACGGAAAACGTGGTGGACAGCACGTGCAATTGTCCGTACTTTCCCGAGGGCGGCCTCTGCAAGCACATCGCCGCCACCTGCTATGAGATCGAAGATCACAAGGATATGGCGGGAGAGATCGCGATTGAGGCGTTCTTTCGCCATGGAAAGCGTGAGCCTTCCGCTGAGGACCTCGTCAAGGGGCTCGGCCACGAGGAGCAGCTCGCCTTCCTCCTAGAGATCGTGCGTACGGACGACCATTGGGCGAAGAAGGCTATCCGATCGTTCGGCGATCTCGAAGAAAGGCGCCTGGAAACCGAGTTCGTGGCGGGCGTGAACGAGGTCGTGCGCGAGCATGCATATCGTGGCTTCATCGACTATCGCCACGCCCTCGCTTGCGAAAACGAGCTCTACGTCTATGTCACGGATTTCCTGGATCCCCTCATGCGGCGGGGTGCCCACATGCTCGTCCTCCGTCTGACCTTCGCGTTCGAACGCTCGCTCGCACGCATCGAGATCGACGACTCGGACGGCTTCTTCGAGAGTATGGTCTCCCTGCTGAACGACTATTGGGCGGCGCTTCTCCAAGTGGACAATGCCGCCATTGACGAGGAGCTTTTCGAGTGGCTCAGAGACCTCGCCACGCCGGGCGGCTCGGACGATCTCGAAGGCGATATCTCGTGGTACTTGCAGGAGAACGCGCGCAAGGTCCTGCAAGAGCGTTTCGCTTCCCGTGGGCGATTCGCCAAGCAAGTCGAGGAACTCGCGGCGAGCGCTCTGAAGGCCGAGGAAGTCGAGAGCGATTTCAAGAGATTCTCGACGAACTTCGAGAAATCGCAATGGATGCTCCTCCTGCTCCGAAGCCTGGTGGCGAGACACGCGCCGCTCGCCGAGCTCGAAGCCGTCGTCGAGGGACGCGCTCCCTCCGCCGACGCCACCCGCCTGCTCGTTGAGTACGCCCGCTCACTCGGAGACGACGAGGCGGCTATCCGGATCCTGCGCGCCTGCATCGACCAGCCGGCGGGCTACCGATATCCCACGGAGTTCGAACTGGAGCTCATCAAACTCCTCAACAAGACAGGCAGAGCCGACGAGACTGCCGACATCTATCTTGATCTCATCGCGCACGGCACGATCGCGAACCAAGACCAGCTCAGAAGCTGGGTGCGAAAGGCCCGGAACCGCTTCGGGGATGCGTGGCCCGAGGCGAAGCGCAAGCTGATCACGACGCTCGACGGCTCGCCGAACCGACTCGCGTCGTTTCTCGCCGCGGAGGGCGATTACCGCGAGATGATGGATGTGCTCGGGGAGCGCGGCACACTGGAGGATTTGAACGACCATCGGGGCGAGCTGGCCAATCGCTATCCAGAGGAGTTCCTTTCGCGCTACGAGCAGCTCGTGAGGAAAGAGGTCTTTGGCCCCGCCTCGGGACGCAGCGTTTATCGCGGCTACGCGCGGATCTTGGAGCGCATGCAGAGCCTTCCCGGAGGTCACGCGGCGGTGGCCGGCATCGTGCGCGACCTGTGTGAGGCCTACCCGCGCCGCACCGCGCTCAAGGAAGAGCTCCGCCGCTTGGGCTAGGTGCGCTTCGCAGACGAAGGGCCCACCCTACCGCGCCGGCGAAAGACACCGCGGACGTGAGGGCATCGCCAAGGGCGCGCTTTGGCGAAAGCTGGCGTGAAATCCCCTTGACCCTCACGTTGCGTCATAGCGCAAGCTGGATGTTGGAGGTGCCATGGGCAAGCAAAGCCATACCGTTAAGGAGCTCGCTGATCTCTCGGGTGTGAGCGTGCGCACGCTGCACTACTACGACGAGATCGGCCTGCTCGTGCCCGATCGCAGCGAGTCCGGCTACCGGGTGTATGGCCGAGAGCAGGTGGCGAGGCTCCAGGCGATACTGGCGATGCGAGCCTGCGCGCTGCCGCTCGGCGAGATCCGGTCGCTGCTCAGCGCGGCGGATTCCGATGGAAAGCGCGCGCTCATGGCCCACCTCCAACGCTTGCAAGCCCAACGAAACGACGTCGACGAGGCGATGCGTCGCACCCGGGAAGCGCTCAGCCTCATGGAAGGGATGGAAGCCATGGACGACAAGAATAAGTTTGAGGAGCTCAAGTTGAAGAGCGTGGAAACCTTCGAGGCCACCTACGGCCAGAAAGCGCGAGCGCTCTACGGCGACGAGGCCATCGACGGAGCCAACCAGAAGTTCTTGGCGATGGGCGAGGATGCCTGGAACGCCAAGGAACTGCTTGAAAAGGCGATCATCGCCCAGCTCAAGGTGGCGATGGCGAGCGGCGATCCCGCAAGCGCCGCCTCACGCGAGCTTGCCGGGATGCACACCGCGTGGATCCAGATGCATTGGGCAGACGGTACCTATTCGGCAAAAGCCCACAGGGGCCTAGCCCAAGGTTACCTTGCCGACGATCGCTTCAAGGCGTACTACGACAGCGCCGCCGGCGAAGGCGCGACCGCGTTTCTCGTAGAGGCGCTGCTCGCCAACCTCTCGCACCTGTGATGGCAAAACCGGATTGCAGGCAAATGCCAGCGTGGCTTTTCGCTGCACATGCGTAATAGAGAATCAGCGAACCACGGGTAAGACGCTGCACGACCACATAGCCCTCTCCGCGGTACCCGCGCCTCACGTTGTTCACGTCTCCCCTGCTCCCTAGCCTCATCGGCCGCCTTTTTGTCCGCATAGCCTCCTCAGCCGCCCGCGCTTTCGACATGGAGGCTCCTCGGCCGCCCTCAAAGGGCGGCGGGAAGGGCTGCATGCAAGCCCAGGGCTTCCCGAGGATCGATTTGGAGCGGCTGAACTCGCTACGTGGCAAACGCGCGGGGCGGCCAAGAACCCTATGCGGTTGAAAAGGCGGCTGA